>DSAD01000098.1 GCA_011372875.1 Deltaproteobacteria bacterium | reverse complement strand
TGCCAGGCCTTTTTTTCGCTGCACTCGTACGCGATGTCTCCAACCTCTGTTGCCCCGTACATCTGATAGGTGTCGATGCCGTAGTCTTCCTCGAAGACCTTTCTCAGAGAAGGTGCCAGGGGTTCAGCCCCGAAGCTGGCCCTTTTTACCTGGAAATCCTTTCTGAAGTCATGGCCCATCTCCTGCGCCTTTTTTATGATGGCCATCAGGAAACTCGGTGTTCCTGTGTATCCTGTGATGCCCAGGTCCCTGATAAGCTGCACCTGCTGCTGGGTGCCTGAAGATCCGGAGGGTACGACGATCGCGCCCACCCGGTTGAGACCGTTGTGAAAGGTTAGCCCTGCCGCCACCATGTGATAGGTAAAGGCGTTGAGCACAACGTCGCCCTTTTTGAATCCGGCTGCAGAGTATGCCCTTGCCCACAGGGGATCGTCGGAACCCAGGTGTGGTTCGTAAACCGGTCCTGGCGAGGTAAAGATACGCTCGATAGATGCATCTTTGTCAATAAGACCGCCGAAAGGGGGATCTTCAGCCTGGATCTCCACGAGCCTTTCTCTGGAAATGACCGGCAGTTTTTCTAGATCGTCGATCGTTTGAATCTCAGAAGGGGTCAGAGAGTGCTCGTCAAAGATCCTTTTTACCCGTGGTGAGCGTTCATACCCGAGCGCAACCATCTGGGACAGACTCCGGTTGTAGTAATCCCGCCGCATATCGGCTGAGAGGGTTTCTTTATGATCAAAATAGGTCGTCATAAAAGGCTCCTTTCATACAATGGAGTAATAAAGTACTGCGGATATCCGTCCGGTTATTATTCCTGCGCATCCTCCGTCACCCCATATTCTTCAAATCCAACATTTTAAGCATTTAAGTCTTTTATCCAATACTCCAGTATTCCATTTCCTACAGCCACCTCTTCCTTCGCCGGTACGACTTGATATCCTTGTACGATCTGGTGGCTCCGCCTGCGCTTATGCCCAGGTAAAATTCTTTTACATCCGGGTTTTCCCGGAGGTCTGCTGCGCCGCCTTCCATGACGATCTTGCCGTTTTCCATGACATAGCCGTAGTGGGCGATCTGCAGTGCCATGTTGGCATTCTGCTCTACGAGCACGATTGTGGTTCCCTGCTCCTCGTTAATACGCCGTATTATACGGAAGATCTCCTTTACCACCAGCGGGGCAAGGCCCAGAGAAGGTTCGTCTAAGAGCAGCAGCCTGGGGTGGGCCATGAGTGCACGGCCCATGACCAGCATCTGCAGTTCGCCGCCGCTGCAGTATCCTGCAAGGGATTTTCTTCTCTGCACCAGCGCGGGGAAATAGTTGTAGACCATATCCAGGTCTTTCTTATAAGGTTTCATCCAGCGTGTGGCCGTACCCACCTTGAGGTTTTCCTCGATGGTGAGATATTTGAAGGGCTCCCTTCCTTCCAGAACCTGGATAATCCCCTTGCGAGTGATCTCTTCAGGCGAGGAATTCTGGATATTGTCCCCATCGTAGATGATCGAACCATCGGTTACCTTGCCGTTTTCCGGTTTGAGCAGTCCGGATATGGCCTTGAGTGTCGTGGATTTGCCGGCGCCATTGCTGCCGAGCAGGGAAATGATGCGGTTTTTCTCAACACAGAGAGACACCCCCTTGAGTACCTGGATGACATCCGAGTACACAACGCTGATATTGTTTACCTGAAGTAATGTGGTAGGTTCCATATCTGTCTGCCTCAGTAGGAAAACGGCCACAGCCGGAAGTTTGAGCGGATAATCCGCCAGATCTCTGCGAGGCCCTTTGGCTCGAAGAGGATAAAGAGGACGATTGCAAGACCGAATGCGAACTCGCGCAGCGCTGCCAGGTTGAGTCCGAACGATGTTGAGATACCCATATTCATGAAGGCATCTGTGATGAAACGAAGGATCTCGTTGAGGCCGGTGATGAACACAGCCCCGAAGATGGCGCCGGGTATGCTCCCCAGACCTCCGATAACCACCATGGCGATGTATTCCACGGACAGACCAAGGTTGAATGGTTCTGTTGTGATGCTCATCGAATAATATGCCCAGATGGCTCCGGCAAAACCGGCATAGAATGAGCTGATGGCAAAACAGAGAAGTTTGTAACTGAAGATGGGTATACCCATTCCCTCTGCTGCGCGGTCATTGTCGCGTATGGCGATGAATGCCCTGCCGAACCTGGTACGCATAATATTGACCGTCACGAGGGTTATGGCTGCCAGGCAGATATAGATGACATAGAAGAATCCGAGGTCGTTTGCGATCTCGATGCCGAAAATTGATGCTGCAGGCAGGGTGATCCCCATGGTCCCCTGGGTAAGGCTCTCCCAGTGAACCAGGATATATTCGATGATGAACTGTCCGGCAAGGGTGGCAATGGTAAGATAGAGACCCTTGAGTCTGCCTGATGGAATACCGAAGACCATGCCCACCAGTGCGGTAACCAGCCCTGCCGCAGGTACGGCAAGCCAGAAGGGAAAGCCCAGCCTTGTTGCCAGGATTGCCCCGGCATAGGCCCCGACGCCGAAAAAGGCGCCGTGACCGAGAGAGATCTGTCCGGTAAACCCGATCAGGATATTGAGCCCGAGCGCGGCAATGGCTGAAATCCCGATCATGTTGAGCACATGGATAAAATATGGCCCGCTCACAAATGGCAGCACGGAAAACACAACGATAAGCCCGATGAATATCCATAGCCTGCCGAAATCGGTCTCGAATATGGCAAGCTCCTGCGAGTAGTGTTCCCTGAAGTTTCCGCACGGGTGCAGTTTAAGTCTTCGCATAACGTTTCGCTCCTCTAGACCCGCTCGATTTCAACAAGGCCGAAAAGACCGTAGGGCTTTATCAGAAGGATGAATACCAAAACCATATATGGCACTACATCTTTGAGAGAAGGAGAGATGTACCCGCCTGTAAAGGTCTCAAGCAGGCCGATGATGATACCGCCTATGATCGCTCCCCCGATGCTGTCGAGGCCTCCCAGGATAACGACAGGGAATACCTTCAGCCCTATGGCGCTTATCTCGTGGACATTGGTGCCGTTTATGATGCCCAGAACAATACCGCTCATGCCTGCAACCAGTCCGGCAATGGCCCATGAAAGGGCAAAAACCTTCTTTACGTGTACACCCAGCGACATGGCTGCAGTCTGGTTATCAGCCACGGATCTCATGAAAATGCCCTGTGAGGAAAATTTGAAGAACAGGCCAAAAAGTAACAGGAAGACTGCACCTATGCAGGATGAGGCGACATATACCGGCGGAACGTAGACAGCGCCCATGTGCAGGGCAAGGTTGTCGGGGAGAAAAGCAGGGTAGGTGTGGAGGTTGCCGCCGAATATGAACAGGAGCAGCCCCTTGAACATGGCTGCAAGCCCTACGGTGAGCATGATCACGAAGATTAGGTGCTCGCCGATGAGCGGGCGCAGAAAGATTCGTTCCACGAAAAACCCCAACACAAAACATCCTGCCAGGGTAAGGATAAAGGAAAGCCAGATGGGCAAATGTGCCCACGAGGTGAGTACCAGGAAGATAAAGGCCCCTATTGCAAGGAGTTCTCCATGGGCGAAATTCAGTACGCTAGATGATTTGAAGATCATGACAAAGCCCATGGCCGAAAGTCCGTAAAGCAGCCCGATGCTGAGTCCATTTACCAAAAGCTGGAGGAAAAAATCCATATTTGTCTCCTAATCTACGGTTATAACATTCACTGTTGTCTGAATCATGCCGACATGCCCGTCTCTATAGCGGACCTTGCCTTCGACTTCCATCCGGTCTTTTCCCGTATACATGGCATCGATCAGGTCGAGGTACAGCCCATAGACGAAACGCCTGCGGACTTTTCCTGTCCGGGTCAGCTCTTCGTCGTCAGCATCCAGCAGCTTGTACAGCAGGATAAACCTGCGAATCCTCATTGGCTCGGGCAGCTGTGTATTCACCTCTTTGACCTCTGACAGGATAAGCTCTTCCACCTGGGATATCTGCGAGAGATCGGTATAGGTCGTGTACGGGATCATGCGTTCTTCCGCCCAGTTACCGACATTGCCCATATCGATATTGATCAGCGCTGTAATATACGGTCGTGCCTCGCCAAAGGTGACGGCCTCCTTGATGTACAGCGAGAATTTCAGCCTGGTCTCGATGAAATCCGGGGAAAAGGCATTGCCTTTCTTGTCGCGGATAATATCCTGCTTCCTGCCTATTATGAGGAGATGACCTTCATCGTCGAAATACCCGGCATCGCCTGTAAGCAGCCATCCATCATTGAAGGCCGCATCAGTGGCCTCGTAATCGTTATAGTATCCTGCAAAGGTGATATCGCTTAAAACCATCACCTCCTGGTCATCGGAGATCTTTACATCGATCCCGGGCAGCGCCTTACCCACGGTCTCGAGTTTAACCTCGTTATCGGGCTGAATCTGAAAGATTCCGCAGGTCTCTGTCAGCCCGTAGCACTGTTTGAGATTCACACCAACCGCCCGGAAAAAGCGGATGACATCAGGGCTTATGGGGTGCCCCCCGGTAAAGGCGCTTACAAACCCGGAACATCCGACCCGGTCGAGCAGCGGTCTGAATATTATGAGTGAGGCAAGTGTATTGAGGACCTTAAGGTATACAGGCGCAGGTTTTCTCAGCGCCTCGCATGCGACCATGGCAGAGCCGATCTTTTCCGACAGGGAAAAGAGTTTGCGGTTTATAAATCCTGCATCGTCCATCTTCACCCGTATTTTTGATGCCAGGTCTTCCCAGAACCGCGAAGAGGTTATGATGAAGGATGGACCGATCTCCCTGAAATCCTCGACAATTGTGTCGATGGTTTCAGGGAAATTCATGATCATGCCTCCAACGAGCGTCACACCCACTCCCCACATCTGATCCACGATCCATGCAGGAGGGCTCATGGACATCCAGTTGTCGCCGATCCCGATAGGCTCGGTTGCAAGCCACTTTTTTGCCATGGATGATAAATTGCGGTGGGTGAGCATGGCGAGTTTTGCGATGCCCGTGGTGCCGGAAGTCATGATCATCAGTGCTGTCTCATCCGGCCGGCCTTTTTCAAGCTCACTTTCAAACAGGCCGGGATTTGCGGTATCATACTTCCGGCCGATTTCAAGAAGTTCCTTGAAACTCAACAGCCAATTATTGTCCGTGTAATTCCTCATGCCGGTCGGATCAACGTATATGATC
Organism: Deltaproteobacteria bacterium; assembly: GCA_011372875.1. Lineage (GTDB taxonomy): Bacteria > Desulfobacterota > Desulfomonilia > UBA1062 > UBA1062 > DSAD01. The sequence goes on along the minus strand of DSAD01000098.1, from coordinate 17,222 downwards.
CTGATAAGTTGGGGGAGATCTTCTTTTCTTTCGATAAGTTTGTCTACCTGTTCCTGATCCTGGGCAATGACAAAACTTGCATGAATCCGGGCAAGGGCGCCCACGAGTTCGGCGGTCACGGCCGAGGTAAAGAGGTTCAGGCTGACAGCGCCTGCTGCCTGGGAGCCAATCTCGGAAAACAGCCACTCCGGATGGTTGTCCATTATGATGCCGACATTGTCATTGCGTTTCAACCCTAACGATATCAGCCCCAGGGCAGTGTATTTTACGTATTCGAGATAGTCCTTCCAGGTATATCTTTGCCAGATACCGTATGCCTTTTCGCGGATGGCGATCTCCGAGCTGCCAAGCATCTGCGCCTGCCTGGCGAGTATCTGCGGCAGCGTGCATTTCCCAAGTTCTTCGGTGAACTCGATGTTGTGTCGTCTTATCTTCCGTGCCATTTTTTTAACCTTACACAGTGTAGCTTTTTAGGCGACTGACGCCAAGAGCCTTTATTTCATTAGAACTTCATTGCAGAGGCGCAGAGAACGCAGATAAAAGCCGGCTATATTTACAGGGATATGCCTGTAAATATAGGACTCCTGTTTATGTTTTCTCTAGTCCTCATGTCTGTTCAACACATTATGCAATTTTTTATACCCGGTACCGTTCCTAAGGTTGTTTCTCTGCGACCTCTGAGCCTCGTCGGTGTGCTTTTTCTATGTCTTTTATTTTCCCCATTCCGTAATGTTTTAAAATCTCAACCCTATAATTCCAGGTCTGTTGTTTCCCCGAGATATGCCTTGATGACATCCGGATGGCCCTGGATATACTCAGGCAGGCCAACGGCCAGCTTTTCACCGAAATTCAGTACCATGATTCGCTGTGAGATGCTCATGATGATGGACATGTCGTGTTCGACCAGGATCATGGTCTGGCCCCATGCATGGTTCAGCTCGAGAAGAAACCGGACCATATCCTCTTTTTCCTCCAGGGTCATGCCGGCAAAGGGCTCGTCAAGCACCAGCAGATTCGGTTCCAGTGCCAGTGCCCGCCCCAGTTCGACGCGTTTGCGCATCCCGTAGGGAAGAGAGCCCACCAGTTCTTTACGCACGTGCTGGATCTCCAGAAAATCTATTATCTCTTCGAGGATCTCTCTGTGGCGCATCTCCTCTTTTTTCACTGAGGGCCAGAAAACGCTTGCCAGGCCGAAGTTGTATCTGCAGTGAATATGGCGAGCCAGCAGCATGTTATCCAGAACGCTCATACCGGGAAACAGTTCGATGTTCTGAAATGTCCTGCCAATCCCGAGCCTGGTGAGTTCGTGAGTCGGCAGGGTTGTAAGATCAGTGCCATTAAAGATAATACTGCCGGAACTCGGTTTGTAAAAACCCGTGATGCAGTTCAGCAGACTTGTCTTGCCCGCCCCGTTCGGTCCGATAACCGCTACCAGTTCTCCTGTGTGAACATCAAGATCCACATTGCTGATGGCCTTTATCCCGCCGAAATTCAGACAGAGATCCTTTACTTCCAGCTCGGCGCGCCTGCTTTGCATCTTCTCAAGGGCAAATATTCTAGGTTGTCCGCGGTAAGCTCTCACGTGCGCATATCCTTATCTCAAGATTTCGATCTTTCCCTTTCCCGGTTCGAAAAAGTTTGTCAGCGGGGTATAGGATCCATTCTCGTGTACCTGTACGATTCTGGCAGTGAATGATGCGCCATGATCGTTCTTGGTATAGGTTATGTTGGGGACAAGCCCGCCGAAGTCTTCATTGGTAAAAGACTCCATTGCCTTGTTGATGCTCTCGGCATCTATCTTGCCGAAGAGTTCATTGGCCCGAACAAAAGCCCGTTCCATCACCATGGCAACCACAACACCTTCCCAGTATGAAGTGTCGAAGGAGGTTACGGTCTTGTATCGTGCCCACAGCTCTTCCATGACTTTCATCCCCTCGATATTGTCAACAGGAAGTCCGCCCGGGAACTGCATTTTCAGACGGTCTCTGATGAGGCCTTCGCCCATCTTGAAGAAATCCGGGTCAGTGGATGTCCATGTTCCCAGAAACATGGGGTTGTATTCGATACGGTCAGCACTCTTGAACGCAGAGATTATAGCTGCCGGAAGCATCTGGATGAAGACATATTCCGCCTCCTTGTTCTTCAGGCGAAGCAGCTCTGTTGTCAGATCGACTGTCTTTGCCGGGAACTCTTCAATGGCGACTATCTCGATATTTATGCTCTTTGCATATTCCATACTTGGCTTGTGGATTGAGCGGCCATATGCATTGTTATAGGTGAGCAGCCCTACCTTTGGAGGGTTGTCGCCCTTGTGGATTGCAGCGATATATTCCAGAACTGCGTAGCAGTCGAGCTTGTAGCTGCCGAAGGGCAGGTACATGTAGTCGATGGGTTCCTCGAGGATTTCCCATGCCGTGGAATAGTTGATGGTGGGAATCTGGTAGCGCTTGACTATTGGTTTTGCTGCGAGCCCGGCCCCGGAGCTCCATGTTGCGATCATGTCCACCTTGTCCTGGACGGCAAATTTCCTCACTGCTGCAACTGCTTCAGGCACCTTGTAGCCGGTGTCCACCAGGATCAGCTCTATCTTGTTGCCTGCAACGCCCCCTTTGACCTCGTTTACATACTTAAAATAGTCCTGATGGCCCTTGGCATGGAACTGACCCCAGGTGGAAGCCGGTCCGGTCAGGTTTATAGCCGCACCCACCTTGATGTCCTTCGCATAGACTGTGCCTGTTAAACCTGCACACATCATTGCCATTGCCACGCCGGCGATTACGAGTAACCCATGTGTCCTTTTCATAACTTCAATCCCCCTTTTTATCTGTTGGTCATTGAATCCATGGTTTCCCATGAAAGTATATACATAAAAAAAGCCGTAGGTAGGCCGAGCTTTCGGTCTACCTACGGCTTTTATCTTTTCTGATCAGGTCAAAAGCTTACGTAGGCAGACCTAATCAAAAAAGAAAAAATTGGTGCTGCTTATAGTTATATCTTCAACCGCCATAGAAATGAGGCTTTAATGAAGTATGGGGAATATGTCAAGAAAAAAACCCGTAGTTTTAAAGGATCTGATTAATGATTAACGCCTGCTGGACGTGATTTCTTTATAAAGAGCAAATAACGTCTTATGAATAAGGAGAATCATTCGCTTTGGAGAGGTTCGTTTCACTGTAAAGAAAAGGTCTTATGCCCGGTAAGTATCTGGCGCGGATGATCAGATCACCGACGGGATGGAATCATAGTGCGCCATTCTTTGATGCTGGGGCAGGGCAAGGAACGAGTCTATCATTTTCAGCATCTTGTCCTTGTCCGCATTGAGCGTGCCATGAACCGGCAGGAAGTTGTTCGCATGGTCGCAGGTGAACGTGGAGCCCTCGGCATCTATATTCTCCAGGAGCAGCCGCAGCTCGAGCACGGTTCCCTCGGGTGTCTGCTCAAGAAATTCGCCGGAGCGTACCTTTTCCATGAGCTTTGACATGGGGTGGATGAACAGCCTGCGTACCCGCATAAAATGCGGTTTCACCTCTGTGAATACCTTTGAGGACTCTGTTGCATGCTCCTCCCACAGATCTCGGCCTCCAAGGCCGGATAGGAAATAGTAGCTCAGCTCCATGCCGGCCTCGATTGTCTTTTTTCCTGCATCGATCAGCTGTTTCTGGCTGGTTCCCTTCATCTGGAATTTCAGTACCCTGTTCGATCCGCTCTCCAGCCCCACGTGCACGCGGTCCAGGCCGGCTTCATGGATTGCTCTCAGGTCCTCGACACTCTTTTTCTGTAGGCTCGATGCCCTGGCGTATGAGGTAACCCTTTCCACCCCGGGAAAATTCTCTCTCAGGTGTTTCAATACCGAGACGAGAAACTCTGTATCGAGGTCGAGCGGGTTTGCATCACCTATAAAGGCTGTCCTGAAGATGTCACCGTACATGGCCTTAAGTGAATCGATGTCTGAGAGTACCTCGTCGAGGCTGCGTGTGGAATAAACTGTGCCGAAAAGGTCATAGATCCCGCAGAACCTGCACCGGTTCCAGTTGCATCCGCGCACCACGCGGACCAGCAGACTTCTTGCCTCGCTCGGCGGTCGTATTACCAGATGTTCGGGTTCGTGCATGGGCTTTTTATAGGGGTAATGGCGGGTTTGGTCAAGGAAAACGGAGAACTTGAGGCTCTAGGCGGTGGGAGTAGAAACTCTGGGCTAATGGAAAAAGAAAAACATAAAAAAATCTTACAGCCTGAGAATGTGGAAAATAAAGGATTGTTTCTGTTTTTTCGTTCAAGTACAGACTAAGAGAAATTTGAAACGCCCCTTTTATTTAAGGCTTTCAATATCTGCTAGATCTTGATGACGTCCTGATGCCTGCTTATTCTTTTTGAGATTCTCAAGATCAATGAAATTAACCTTTACTCCTTCTATATCGATTTGCACGCGTGATGCATAGCAAGGAGGAAAATCCACACCTGAGAGAGTATTAAGGAGATCGATACGGATGGGCGGATACCCCAATTGGATGATCTGATCAGGAATTAAAAAATCCTTGTCTTTCAATCCAAGAGAACCAAAACCAAATTGATCCAATGATCTGATGACTTTTTCTGCATTCTCTTGGGTCATTTCAACCCAGATATCAATATCGTTGGTATAACGAGGATGTCCGTGGAAGGCTACAGCATATCCTCCCACAACCAAATAACGAACTTGGTTATCGTTTAACGACTGAATAAACTCTTTGAAGTCTTGGTTCAGCACCGTACCTCCATCGATGGTACTCTTCTCGAATATGTTCAAGGGCATCGAGCCGTGAGAAGTAGGGTTGTGAATTCCAGTAAGCGAAATCGCTTGGCTGATTCTTTAAGCTTACTTTGGTTACAACTTTTTGAATTTCAGTTCTTTTCATATAAAAACTATACTATTCAATAAGAAATCTAACAACCCCTATGTTATTGCCGTCTGTAGTAATCGTGTCGCGCAGTGGGGCCAAGGAGGGACCAAGGGACGACCATTAAAACATAAAATACTACTCTTGAAACACCCTGATTTACTATCCATTCTCCTCGTTTCACACAAATACTTACTGCAGGCCGGGTCACTCACAGTTCTTTTGCAAGTTCCGCCGCGCTCATACCAAGTTCTCTTACTCCCCAATAGCAAACCACACTCCGGGTCTGAACTACTATCGGATACTTCCCTCGTCCATAGATCATCTCAGCCTCTATCCCAAAAAGACCAGCTGCCTCATGAGCTATCCTCATCCTGTCAGATCAGGCCTCTTGCCTCATTCTATCCCTTTCTCTGCAAACTCCCGGTATCTCCTCCTCGCATACGACTTTGATCCGGATATTGCCGTGCCGTATCAGTTTCTGCCATAGATCCTCTTTCTTTCGAACCGGAAAAACCCGTCATTTTCCTCGATCTCGATGGTTTTCGCTTCATGTTTGAAATATTTTTCCCGTAGGATGCGCAACTGTTCATCGAGCTCGGCCCCGGTAAATTCACTTGCAGCGCGTTCGCGCTCCTGCATATAGATCAGGCCGTTTTCCCACCTCCTGTTGCGATAGTCGTCCAGTGCCTTGAGTTCAGCAATCTGTTCGGATGTATAACCCATGTCCTTGCGGATTCTGGCCAGTTCCTGCATGCGCTTTTCAGGCTCCATCGCAGAGAGTTCTTCCTGAACAGAATCGATGCCGAAGAAGACTTTGGATAGCATGCCTGTGTTTTCCAGGATATATGCCTCGGGCGAACCCTTATATGCCTGAGAGATCGTACTTTTGAATATGAAGAGTTTTTCATCGATCGTCGTATCATTCGAACCATCGAGCATGCGAATGGTATCTTTCATCTCCTGCTTGCGCTTTTCATAGGCCAGTATCTCCTCGGACCATATGATATCAGCGTCATCTCCGAATAAACCCCTCCTTTTCTGCCAGAGCATGCCCTGCTTTTCCAGATCGTTCAGACCGGAAATGGTGCTTTTGTTTTCATCAAGCCATGTATTGTACTGTTCCATCTTTTCAAGAGTCTGCATGATTTCATCTGCCAGACCTGGAAATGCCTTTTTCAGGATTGCATAAAACCTGCTTTCCCCGTCTTTTTGATACAGCCCTGTCAAAAAGTTCTTGATCCGAAGCAGCATCGCCTGAGTGCTCTTTTCAGATATGGTTTTTCCGTAATATTGCTGCAGTTCAGCTACAAGCCTGTCTTCGAGCGAGATCTTCTGTTTTTTGCCGTCGGTTTCCAATGGATAGTCCCCGGTAAAATCCCTTGTGCCGTGAACGGATATGGAATCAGTCATTTCCTGTTCGTGTTCAAGATCCTCTGGCCGGTCGATAATGAAAAAAAAAGATAGAAACACTGCGGACATTATAAGAATGCCTGTGATAATTCCTTGTGATCGTTTGATCATTCCGGCAAATGGTGCTTTCATTTGTTTCCTCCATTCAGGTTAAACTCACAGTGTGCGGTTGGTTGAATTTATGGGGTATAATCTTCGCATAGAAACTCATCTAAAGGAAGCGGCTTTCCGCAGGGATAAAGGGATTGCATTTGTCTCGACATCGCGGCTTAAGCCGCTCCCACTGGTTGTATTCCTTTTAAGGTGTGAAATGCGGGTTAAATTGCCAAAAAAAGATACAATCCTGCTGGCGAACCGGTATTGTACGATCGGCCGTCCAGCTAAGACTATTATGTCGAGTCTTTGGGCAATTCAATATGCACAGGCCTGCTGAACAGCACCGGTGCATATTGAATTGGTTTTTTCCCGGTACAATTTCTACGCTGATAAAGGTAATGGCTTTGCTGCTTGTTTACTCAAGCAGAGGCGCCAGCACCGGCCACATGAGATTCGCCAGTTTCAGTGAGCCCGAGGTTTTCGGGTGTATGGCATCTGTTTTTATATCACTGTCTTTTATGGTCGAGCGAGGATCAATGAACGTACAATCCACTGCGGAATTCTGGCATGCCTGTGCGAGTCTCATATCCCCGTAATCGATGGCCTCTTCCAGATCGTCGAGCTGCATCAGCCAGGTGTTTTTTGTATAGTAATATCCCTGGTAGATGACGTGGTCCACACCGTCTGCATACATGTCATTGAGCAGGTTTACCGCATCGACATAGAGGTCGTCGATGAAGTTTTTGCAGCTGCTTGAAAGTCTGCCCCATTCATACCACTGGGTTTTGCAGTCATAAGGGTCAAAGGCTATTGCCGGCAGCAGGATATCGTTGCCCCCTGCATCCATGAAGATAATGTCGATGTTCGGGTTGTCATTCCTTGCCGTGTTATACTGGCTGTATACCGAAGGTGCCAGAGCACCGCCGGTCAACTCTGCGCCGGAGACAGAATAGCGCCGGAAGGTCTCTCCTGCATAGTCATGCAGGAAACCCTGGATTTCTCCGGACAGGGCGAATATGGAATCGCCGAGATTAACCACCTGGTTGTTGTCGGCATTTCGTATCCAGGGAACACTGGCGACAAACCCGCATCCGATCATGGTTAGGATAAAGACCGACACCACAAAGATCCGTGCAAAGGCTCCTGACTTACTGGAATGATTTTTCATTACTCCCTCCTTGTTTCAAATTGTGTTGTTAGGTGCATGAGTCAAAACATTGTCCTGCAGAATACCGTCAGTGTTTTCATTCCTCGGCATTAAAGGTGGGACCATTACAATAAGACGATTTAATCGTCTTACCATAATATATATGATTGACTATAATCAATATAAAAATGAAGCTCAGTACCGGACCCCGGTACAGCTCCTTCTCTCCATCAGCCAGCACACGAGAAACAGCGAGAGCAGATGCTCGTGCCATCAGTTTCAAAAATTATCCTCGATCAATAAAGAACGTACTTCAATGATTTTGATGGTGTATGCTTCCTCGGGCCAGAGAGGCAAAGATGCCCAGAATACAAAGCAGAGTAAAAATGATGAATGCAGTTTTTATGCTCTGAAGGAATACATCGAAATTTTCGGGATTGATCTGTTCATCACCGATATAGACGGCAAACAGCATCATGACGATACCCATGCTCATCATCTGGCCTACAAGCCTCATCGTGGCTGTGAAGCCCGATGCAACCCCGTAGTGTTTTTTCTTTACCGAACCCATGATGGCATTGGTGTTGGGCGAGGAAAACAGCGCAAAGCCGAATCCGATTATAATGAGGCAGCCCAGGATATAAATGATCCCGGTTGAATTATCCACAAAGGCCAGGAGAAACAGGCCTGCCGCTGTAATGAACATGCCCAGCGAAGCAACCAGCCTGGGTTCGATCCTGTCGGAAACATTGCCAGCCACAGGAGAAAACAGCGCCATTACCAGAGGCTGGGCCACCAGTATGAGCCCTGCATCCTGGGCGTTCATACCCTTGATATACTGCAGGTAAAGGCTGAGGAGAAAGACCAGGGCGAACGTGGCACTGTAATGGATCAGTGCTGCAAGGTTTGAAAAGGCAAAGGTTTTATCGCCTTTGAACAGGGATATATCGAGCACCGGGTTCTCAACGCGGGCCTCCCACCATAAAAAACAGCCCAATCCTGCAATACCAAGGATGATCAGCCACATACCGTTCACAAACGGCAGTCTTGATAATCCATATATCATCATGATCAGGGTTGCGGCGTATAGAGCCGAACCAACCAGATCGATCCTTTCACTGCCGGCCTCAGCCCATTCCCCGGTGATCCTGGCAGCAGTGAGATATGCCCCCAGGATTCCGATCGGTACCACAGCCAGGAAAATGCCCCTCCATCCAAAGTGCTCGGTCAGGATTCCACCCAGAAAAGGTCCCAGCGACAACCCCAGATACACTGCGGCCACACTGATCCCCAGAACCTTGCCCCGTTCTCCCGGTTCAAACACAGAGGTAAGTATTGCAACGCCGGTGGTAAAGATCATGGAACTTCCGATGCCCTGAAAGATTCGAACAGTTATCAAAAAAGCGGTATTAGGAGACAAAGCCGCCAGCAGCGAAGAAACAGTGAAAATGATTATACCATAGAGGAAAACCCGTTTTCTGCCGTAGATATCAGCGAATTTTCCTGCCGGCAGGAGAAATACGGCTGAGGCCAGAAGATACGAAGTCGCTATCCAGTTGAGCAAGATGGCATCCATGGCAAACTCTGCTCCTATTGAAGGCAGGGCAATATTTATGGACGAGCCCATAAAGGGGGTCAGAAAGGATGCCAGGCATGCCGCAATCAGTACGGCACGCTTTTCCGCGGGTGTATCCATAGTGATCACCATCCCTATCACCTATAATCAGAGGCTTTCAATGCAAAAGATTCATAACAGACAAATCTGCCTGTGTTTGTGTCGAATGAAGCAGGTGCTGACCTGTCTTGAGGGTCTTCAGCATTAGCCATGTGCAGGCAATGTATATAGTTTGCAAAGATGACGGCCTTTATCATACAATGCTCTCAAAAGGCCTTTCCCGGGGCTTTTGGCAATGCCTCATAACAGCAACGAGGGTGTATCTCCGGGACGAAAGGAAGCAGGGGAACCTATGTACGAAAACATCATATCATTTATCGCAAAAGGTACAAACAGCGGAAAGACCTACATGCTCGAGCGGATTATCGAAGAACTCAAAAAAAGAGGCAGAAAGGTTTCTGCAGTTAAGCACAGCATGCATCTTCCCTCAATAGACAGGGAAGGCAAAGACACCACCAAATTTGCAGAAAAAGGGGCAGACCGCATCATTCTCTTTTCAGACAATGCGCTCATGCTCTACGAAATGATGGAACCGGACATTGAACACCTTACCAGTCTGGCAACAAGAGATATCGATATTGTCCTCGTAGAAGGATTCAAACGCGGACCGTTCAAAAAGATCGAAGTCTTCAATAAAAAACTCTACGAAAATCCATTATGCCTGGAGCAGCCCAGCCTGGACATCATAGCCGTTATCACAGACGATAGTGTGGATACAGGTATACCTGTTTTTGCCTTTCATGATGTTGAAGGTATATGCACCTTCCTGGAGAAGCATACGCGTAAATAAGCTTTTCAAAGACTCATCGAGATGACACCGTATGTTGCTTGCAGAGGTCGTATCAGGCATATCCCTTGTATGCCACTGCTTTTCCTGGAATGGTTAATACTCTATGGCATCAGGGAAAGAACTGTGATAAAGGCTCATGACTATGTTGATCATACAGCTCAAACAAAATAAAGAGTTCCCTGTGATGAAGGGGCATCCATGGGTCTTTTCCGGTGCTGTGGATAATGTTCAGGGCTCCCCCGATGAAAAACCCGGCCTGTGCAGGGTCATTGATTCATCAGGGAAATTTGTCTGCCAGGGCTTTTACAGCCCGTTTTCCCAGATCGCCGTCAGGGTGCTCACGTGTACAAAAGAGCATGTAGACCGGGAATTCCTGCGGCGGAGAATAACGCGTTGTATTGAGCTGAGAAAGAAGATTATAAATGGAAACACCACGTGTTTTCGGCTCGTTCACTCTGAAGGAGACGGGATCCCGGGGCTCATAGTGGATATATACAATGATGTCCTTGTCATGCAGTTTCTGTGTGCCGGGATAGAGGATTTCAAGGATGAAGTGGTAAGCATATTCCGCGATATCTATCCCAAGTGCATGATCCACGAGCGATCCGATATAAAATCACGCAATGCAGAAGGGCTTCGTCCGTTGAGCGGGCCCCTGCACGGGGAACTCAACAGTGGGGAGATAAAGGTTGTCGAGAACGGCAACCCCTTTCTGGTAGATATCCTGACAGGTGAAAAAACAGGGTTTTTTCTGGATCACAGGCACAACAGGGAACGTTTCGGTTCATTTGCGGCAGGCAAGGACGTGCTCGACCTTTTTTCCTATACAGGTTCTTTTTCCATATATGCTATTGCAGGGGGGGCAAAATCCGTAGTATCGGTCGACAATTCATCCCCTGCCCAGTCCCTGCTGAAGAAGAACATGGAGATCAACCAGATCAAACCGTTTGTCTGGAAGCACGTCCGGGACGACGTTTCCAGATTCCTGAGCAATGAACGTGCAGTGTACGACCTGATCATCTGTGACCCGCCTTCATTCAGTAAAGATTTTGAAGAGTACATGAAGATCAATAGCCTGGCCATGGCCAGGCTCAAACCCGGCGGTATCCTCTTCACCACCGGTCTTCTTCATTCGCAGTTCAACTCAACCGACATGATCAAGGCCATCAACTGGGCATCTGAGAAGGCGTCGAGGAATGCGCGAATCCTGGAACCGCTCTATCAGGCCTCTGATTTTCCGGTGCTTCCATCCCATATACAGGGTGCCCATTTATGCGGGTATATCCTATACGTTGAATAGCCCTTCTGCGTGCTACCCCATATCGCTGCTGAGCATTCTTCCGCCCATGACATGAAGGTGGAGGTGCCAGATGATCTGTGTGCCGTCTTTCCCGCAGTTGATTACCAGGCGGTACCCGGTTTCGTCGATGCCTTTTGTCTTTGCAGCCTCCCGGGCGGCATTGAGCATCGCAAACCAAATCTCAGAATCATCGAGTTCATTGATGCTCTCTATGTGCTTCTTTGGGATTATTACGACATGAACCGGCGCCTGCGGCTCGATGTCGTCAAATGCGCAAACCAGGTCATCCTCGTAAACCGTTTTCGAAGGCACCTCTTTGCCGGCAATCTTACAGAAGATACATCCCATCTTTTCCCTCCGGTATTAAGATTCAATCCTTGCTATTGCCTGTTTCAGGTCTATCTTTCCCTCGTAGACGGCCTTGCCGGTTATGGCTCCCAAGAGCTTCGGGATTTCCAAAAGGGCTGCAAGGTCATCGATGCTTGATACGCCGCCCGATGCAACCACGGGAATATTCACCTGTTCGGCCAGAGCCCTGGTTTCTCCGATATTGACTCCGGTGAGCATTCCATCCCGGTCGATATCGGTATACACCACAAAGGCAGGTGAAACCTCCTCGTATTCTTTCGCAAGCATAACTGCCGTTGTGTCGGTGACCTCTTTCCAGCCATGTACGGCAACCCGGCCTTTGAGGGCATCTATGCCGATAGCAACCCTGCCCGGAAAGGCCCGGATGATCTCTTTTGCACAATCTCTGTCTTTGACCACCATGGTCCCCAGGATGACAAAGGCCACACCCAGATCAAATATCCTTTGAGCATCGGACATGCTTCTGATGCCTCCGCCGAGCTCTACAGGCAGGCCCGTGGCATTGCAGATGGACTCGATCGCATCCGTATTCACCCCTGTTCCTTTGAGGGAGCCATCGAGATCGACTACGTGGATTCGTTTTGCCCCGGCATCTGCAAATGAACGGGCAACTTCTGCAGGGTTCTTGCTGTAATAGGTTACATCCTTGAAAACGCCCTTTTTCAGGCGGACAACCGAGCCTTCATGAAGGTCGATGGCAGGTATGACAATCATAAAACAACTCCTGTTTCACTGCCCCACCAGCTTTCAAACAAGGTACAGTAGCGCAGGATATAGATCTTTTTATTTGATGTGATTACCTTGAAATACTCCTGTGGATAAAAGCTGGGGTCATTGTATGCCTCGTGCCAGTGATCCACGACAGACTCGATGTCCATACCATTGCCGTTGATTTCGACACGCACGGGACGGCCCGGATAGTTATTGCTGTCAAGAGTCTTCACCTGTGCGTGATAGTATTTCATAAGGCCTCTTTTGTTGAAGGTATATCCGTGCCCGTTATGGCTGTAGCCTGCTTGATCGCTCGGGCAAAGGCCTTGAAACAGGCCTCTGCAAGGTGATGGCCGTTACTCGAGGCAAATACGCTTATGTGGAGTGTCAGCCCGGCATTGAATGCAAGGGAACGGAAGAATTCGGGCACGAGCTCCAGGTTCAGGTCTCCTGCCTGACCGTGAAATTCATCCGTGCCGTGGATCTGGAAATACGGCCTGCCCGATATATCAAGGCATGCCTCCACCAGGGATTCGTCCATGGGGACCTTTGCAAGGCCGTATCTGGTGATGCCCCTCTTGTCGCCAAGGGCCTTTTTAAGCGCCTGCCCAAGGACTATGCCGATATCTTCAACGGTATGGTGAAGATCGACATGGACATCCCCTTGCGCCTTTATTTTCAGCCCCAGACCTGCATGTTTTGCAAGGGCATCGAGCATATGGCTTAAAAACCCGGAAGGGATGTCGATCATGCTTTCGCCGCCTTCCAGATTCAGATCCACCGAGATATCAGTCTCTTTGGTTTTCCGTGTTACCTGGGCCTTTCTCACCGCTACCCCCTTATGGACTGCCTGAATATGTCAATGGCTTTATCAATACAGCCTGTGTCCGGCGCACCTCCCTGCGCGAACAGGGCCTTGCCTCCGCCTCTGCCCCCGGTTGCATCACAGACCTCTTTCATCAGTTTTCCCGCATCTACCGTGCCTTCCAGATCATTTGTGACCATGATCATGAACGTGGCCTTGCCGTTTGCCGGGGAGGCCAAGAAAACCACGCCTGTCCCGAGTTTCTCTTTTATCCTGTCACCCATCTCGCGAATCTCAGAGATATCCTGCAGGTCCACTTTCTTTATCACAACAACATGTCCGTTGGATGAAAATTCTTCTTCAGCTGCAGCTCCTGCAGTCCCGGTGGCGATATTCAGATGGAGCTCCTTTATGGCCAGATCCTGCTCCCTGATCTTTGTCTGAAGAGAACGGATCCGCTCAACGATTTCGACGGGGGCACATTTGAGGGTATCGGCTGTTTGACCGATGATGACCGAAAGCGAGCGGTAGTGCTGTAAAGAACGTGTTCCGGCAAAGGCCTCTATCCTTCGCAGGCCGGCTGATACGCTTGCCTCGGATATGATCTTGATCATACCTATCTCGCCGGTGGATCTGCTGTGCGTTCCACCGCAGAGTTCAATGGAAATGTCTTTACCCATGGTGACCATGCGGACCTCGTCCCCGTATTTTTCGTCAAACAGCGCCATCGCTCCCTTTGCCATGGCCTCTTCCTTGGAAGTAATCTGTGTCTGAATCGGCAGATCTTCAAGCACATACTGGTTTACAATGGACTCTATCTCTTCCAGTTCTTCACTGCTCACCGGCGCAAAATGGGTGAAATCGAAGCGAAGTCTCCTGTCATCGACAAACGACCCTGACTGATGCACGTGTTCACCGAGAACATCCCGAAGTGCCCTCTGCAGAAGATGAGTGGCGCTGTGGTGCCGCATAATGCTCTTGCGTCTGCTGCTGTCCACAATGAGGCTTACCCCCTGATCCTTTTTCAGGATACCATTGTTCACCCTGATCGAATGGATGGTTGCCCCGCTTTCCGTCTTTATGGTATCGACAACATCGGCATCGAGACCTGTTGCCGTGATCTTGCCGGTATCGCCAACCTGACCGCCCGACTCCCCGTAAAAAGGGGTGACATCCGCGATCACCATTGCCTCTTGCCCACTGCCGATCTCGCTTGTACTTTCCAGGGTCCCATCAGGGTTCCTGCGCTGGATCTCAACTATGGTCCCAAGTGTTTCGAATGTGTCATATCCGACAAATCTCACGGCGCCCTTGCCGGAAACAGAACTTATTGCTGTGCTGCCCAGCGATGAGCCTGCAAAATGCGAAGACTCTCTGGCCTTTTCGCGCTGATTTTCCATATGGACGGCAAAGCCATGGCTGTCGATATGAAGACCCTGCCTGTTCGCTATGTCCTCGGTAAGGTCCACCGGAAATCCGAATGTATCATAGAGCATGAAGACATCTTCTCCGGGTATCATGGTCTCTCTTTTTGCCTTCAGCCCTGCCATGATCTCATCGAGGATGCTCAGCCCGCGATCGAGGGTTTTCAGGAACCGCTGTTCCTCATTAATGATGACCTTGTCGATAAATCCCTTGCGGCCTGCGAGTTCCGGATATACCTGCCCCATTTCCTCTATAACCCTCGATGCCACCCTGTGCAGGAAGGTATTGTGCAGCCCCAGTATCTTTCCATGTCTTGCGGCCCTGCGCATGATCCTTCTGAGCACATACCCTCTGCCCTCGTTCGAGGGCAGAACACCGTCTCCGACCAGGAACGCGCTTGCGCGTGCATGGTCTGCAACTACGCGTACAGAGACATCGAGATCCTGATCCTTTCCATATATGATACCGGCGATCTCGCAGATATATCTGATAAGAGGAAGGAACAGGTCGGTATCGTAGTTGCTTTGTACCCCCTGCATGATGGCGGTGATCCGCTCGAGCCCCATGCCGGTATCTATGTTCGGGCTTGGCAGGGGCGCCATATTCCCCTGAACATCTCTGTTGAACTGCATGAATACGAGATTCCAAATCTCCAGGTACCGGTCGCAATCACATTCGCCTATCCTGCACTCGGGCCTGCCACAGCCCACAGACGGACCCTGATCATAAAGGATTTCGGAACATGGTCCGCATGGACCGGTGTCGCCCATTGACCAGAAGTTGTCCTTGTCTCCGAGCCTGATTATGCGATCCGGGCTTATCTTGACAACGTCTCTCCACAGGCCGTATGCTTCGTCATCGCTTGTATGAACGCTCGCCCAGAGCCTGTCGGGATCGAGCCCCATTGTGTTTACAAGAAGATCCCAGGCATATTCAATGGCTCCCTGTTTGAAATAATCGCCAAAGGAGAAATTACCCAGCATCTCGAAAAATGTGTGGTGTCTGGCTGTCCGGCCCACGTTTTCCAGGTCGTTATGCTTTCCGCCTGCCCGTACGCATTTCTGTGAGCTTGTTGCCGTTGAATAAGGCCTTTTCTCGGTTCCCAGAAATGTGGATTTAAACTGCACCATGCCGGCATTTGTAAACAGAAGGCTCGGGTCGTCTGACGGTACAAGAGAGGAGCTGGGCACAATAACATGGCCTTTTTCCTCAAAATATTTCAGAAACATCGTACGAATCTCAGATCCTTTCATCAATCATCTCCGCCCATCACGTTTAGTATCTTATCAAATGGAAATCCACGGCCTGCAAGGAAACGTATCATCTTTTGCCTGTTGGTCCCGTCCCTTTTTTCCATCAGCATCGCAATCCTGTTCTCTTCGGCGAATTCTTCCCGTATCTTCATCAATGCATCATAAATCATCTGAGCAGGAAGGCCCAGGCCTTCGAGAGATGACTCGATAGAGAAATCACCATATCCCCGCTCCGCCAGAAGCCTTGCCCTGCGAAGCGTGTATTCCGCATCGTCAAGGTATCCCAGTTCCATGATCCTGGCCATGGTGGCATTGATTATCTCCTGTGTCGCCCCTTTGAGTTCAAGTTTTTTTTTAACTCAAAAGAGGAGATAGCCCTTCTTGAAATGACATTCAGGGCATAGCTCACCCCATCGCTAGATGTCTCGATATTTGCCGTCCTGGAATATCGTGGCTTTTGCATTGTCATCGGTTTGCTCCTGTTCCTCCGGTTCTTTTTTCTCAAACTCGTCCCATTTGGAATCGCTGGTCCCCTTAATCCCCTTCATCCGCAGTGCAAAGTCATTGGGGTTGGTTGCCTGGCGCAATGCCTCGTGGTAATTTATTATCCCGTCTTTTACCAGCGACATGAGCGACTGGTCGAAGGTCTGCATGCCGTATGATATCATGCCTTCGGCAATGGCATCGGGCACTTCGCCGGTCCTTGTTTCATCGACAATGCATTCCCTTATCCTGGCTGTTGAGACCATGATTTCCGCGGCAGGCACAACCCCATTGCCGTCAGCCTTGGGCATGAGCCGCTGAGAAATGACGGCCCTGAGGACGCCTGCAAGCTGAAGACGGATCTGCAGATGCTGATGGGGGGGATACTGGGACACAACCCGCATGATGGTCTCGACTGCGTCCAGGGTGTGCAGGGTCGAGAGAACAAGGTGACCGGTCTCGGCAGCGGTAAGTGCGATGTCAATGGTTTCCCTGTCGCGCATTTCTCCCACGAGAATAACATCCGGGTCCTGCCTGAGAGCTGCACGAAGAGCCATGGCAAAGGAATTGGTGTCGGATCCGACCTCTCGCTGATTGATGATGGATTTCCTGTCCTTGTGCAGAAATTCTATCGGGTCCTCGATGGTGATGACATGACAGTTTCTGTTTGCATTGATGCTGTTAACCATGGCAGCCATGGTGGTCGATTTGCCCGAGCCCGTTGTTCCGGTAACGAGAATAAGGCCCTTGCGCTCCAGGCTGATCTTTTTCAACACCTCCGGCAGGCCCAGATCCTCCAGTTCAGGCGGATCAGTCGGCACAACGCGCAATACCATGCCGAAACTTCCTCTCTGACGAAAGCAGTTTACCCTGAAACG
>DSAD01000134.1 GCA_011372875.1 Deltaproteobacteria bacterium | reverse complement strand
GTTTGTTTTGACGGTAACTAATGAGTACCAAATAGATATCACCGCAACAGCCCATGCAAACATAAACAGACCGTTTTTATTCCGCAGGGATTATGAGTCCCGCACGGCAGGCAGCGAGACGATCGCTGGTATTGCGTGCGACAAGGTGATTCTCTCTGATGCCGGTACAGACCTCATGAATGCCTGGGTGGCCAGGCCGTATGACTTACCCATCCTGATCGTGAACCCCGCAACCGGCGATAAGTTTGAGCTGAAAAACATCAAAGAAGGCCGGATGGACAAATCAAATTTCCAGGTCCCTGCTGGATACACAGAACAGGAAGACCCGGCAAAAAAGCGGGCGCGGGAAGAGGCGGCCCTGCCCTTCTTAACAACCACGGCCACGGGCACGGCCCCCTTGGCCCGCAGAATAGGCCCGGGTGGCGAGATGCGGGTCGCGGTGGATCCGGAAGAATCGGTCAGGATCAAATTTGAAAATTTCACCCAGGACGAGAGCATCTTTTCCATCAAGGGGTTCCGCGCCGGGCAGCCCATCGACCTGGACAGCCAGCGGACGAGCTTCAGTCTTCAGGGTAAGGGGCGCCGGGATGAATGCCTGGTGGGCGTACAGAACCAGGCCGAGGAGATCTCCGTTCTGGTCGAGAAAGGCAAGATCGTCGCCGAAGTCTTTAACGAGAAATCCGCCTTTTCCCACGAGGACAAGACCGAGACCTTCTTCATCGTTACCGGCACCCGGGATTGGGGGCAAGGCACGTACGTCGATCCCAAACGGCAGGTGCTTCTCACCATCACCAGTGACAGCCAGGACAGCCCCGAGTCAAAGATCAAGGTCACCTTCTACAGGGACCAGGAAAAGAAAGACAAGGTCGACGAAACCGATGTTGTCCTGGAAAACGGGCAGAGCAAGACCTTGGACTACCCGGCCGAAACGGGCATCCAGTACCTTGCTATAAATGTCGCTAAAGGCGGCGGGGTGCAGGTCATCATTGAGCAGCCCGCACCCGGGAAAAAGGCCGCTGCCAAGAAGACGGCCGCGGCCAAGACCGGGAAGAAACCCGCGCCCGCCGGCGTGAAACCACCCGCTGCCGCAGCCTCCGCCGGGGCCAAGCCGGCTGCCGCAAGCGGCACGATTTTCAACGGTGAAGCACCCCTCATGGCAGGCGCCAAGGTCATACAGGAGAAGACCTTCGGAGCCAACAGCCGGGTCGACATGGAGATCCCGGCAACCCCTGAAGAGGTTGTCAACTTCTACAAACAGGCCATGACCGCCAAGGGCTGGCAGGCCGGCATGGCAATGGTCCAGGGTCCCATGGGAGTCCTGCAGCTCATGAAGGGGAAAAGCCAGATCACGCTCAAAGCAACCGGGAACGGGCAGAAAACCAATGTCAACATGGCTCTCACAGGGCCGTGAAGTTCGGTCGATGAAGGTCGAGCGTAAAAGCCCGGTATCGCACCATAACGGGCCAGTCATCTTGAAAAGGCATGGATAATGGGGAATGAATAACGTACTGACAAGGAGAATACGGTGATGAAAGAATTCGTGAAATATGTGATGATTGCCGTTGTTGGATTGGGCATGGTGATGGTAACCATTCCTGCGTTTTCTGCTGACGTGACGGGCAAGACATCGACACAGACCCTGCCCACACAAACAGACACCCAGACCGCACCGCTGCCTTCAAACACACAAACCGTGCCATTGCCGTCAACCAACAGGGAATATCAGCAGATGGACAAGCCGCCGGTGCAGATGGAGACCCTGGATATACCTGACTGGGACCTGGCCGGTGAACTTCGAAATGTGGATACCATCTCTAAAATAATCGGGAATGTAAATAAAAGGAGAGTCTTTAATGGTCTCAGATTTAAACTGGCACTGATGAACAAAGGAAAACTGAAAGGCTCAAAGGATATACCCTTTAAGGTTACCGTGTTGAATGTCACAAACAACACTGTCATTAAACAAGAAAATCATGTCCTTAGACGTCAGACCATCAGAAATGACATGTGGACACTGACTGATGAATGGATACCTGTATTATTTACCCTGGGTCCGACAACAGCACCCAGTTTAGGCGATGTCAAACTGATCGTGGATATAGACCCGCGGAATACCTTCGGGGAAGAACAGAGGCACCGGGGGAATAACCGCTGTGAAGCACACTGGTAAACGATGGTTTTACTCTGTGCACAGATAAGGCAGTTGAATAGTTATTATCGAATCTCAGGTGCAGCGCATTGATAGCATTGACAACGCACCAACAGGACAAAAGCCCGCTTGTTACGGGCCGATCATTTTAAAAGCAGGAGGTAGACGATGAAACGACTTTTTCTCGCAATGGCCCTTATCTTATTTTCAGTGGGAACTGCAGGAGCAGCAGACTCCCGCCAGTACAACGGCACCTGGATCAATACCGACACCAACACACGCGGGCTGACCAAGGTCGTGGTCGAGGGCTCAGGCGGCAAGGCCAGTGTCCACGTCTGGGGCAAATGCAGCCCGCAGGACTGCGACTGGGGATGGAGTAACTGCAACTCGTACTTAGATGGCCACCTTTCGACCCGCTACCGCGATGATATCGCTGTGCGCAACCTCACGATCACCATGCCCACCCCGGGAACGCTCAAGGTGCAGGTGCACACCCGCTTCATCGACGACAGCGACCGGGCCGACCAGGATGCGACCTATACGTTCCGGCGCGTATTCAAGCCGGTACAGCAGACACCCAAACCCATGGGCGGGTTTCAGGTGAAACCACCCGCAGATGAACCGACGGGTAAATATTAGGCCCTGGTTCCGGGCTCGTTTCAGCGGGAACGGCATGGTTCACGTGCGGCATCGTAATAAACCCACATTTTGCATTAGAGAAGGAATATACCCTGTGGGAGCGGCTTCAGCCGCGATTTTGCAGCTACCTGTGGAAATATTATCGCGGCTAGAGCCGCTCCCACAGAACAGGGTAAAAAAAGCAGAAGGTCAATCTATTGCGAATTTCGAAAGAACATAATCAGAAGGCTTATATTTACCGGTATCTCCCGGTAAATATAAATTGTTTTTCTCTGCGTACTCTGCGCCGCTGCGGTGACAATATGGAGAGAATTTTACGCCAGGGGGAAGATTGCAAATTTCACTATTGTGTCTTTGCGAGAAAATTTTGATGGTTCCGGCAAGATCCGGGGCAGGAAGACGATGATGAGAGAAAATAGACATAGTACTTTGTTTTCACGTTTTGAAATGTTGTTTTGGATCTGTCTGGCGACAACGTGGCTGTTGCTGATTCTGCCGGCAACTATGGTTTGTGCAGAAGACGACCCGATCTATGAGAAGTGCATCTCACAGAGCGATGACCCCGCACCGTGGTGTTATCAGCTGGAGGTAAAGCGCATCGGGGACCCGGACCTGTGCGAAAACATCCTTGCCTACTGGCCGAAGGCAGGTGGTGTCCACGGACAGTGCTACTATGAACTGGCGATCCAGAACAAAGACTGTGAGCTGTGCAAGCGAATAAAAGACGAGCAGATAAGAAAAATGTGCGAACTGGATGCATGTAAATAATCAGGGTGGCTTCATGCTCCTGGAGGAGGCGTTATGAGAACAAAAGGATTGACCGGTATCTTATTCTTATGCGTGGCAATTGCCGTGGCGGTTTCGTCTGCACAGGCACAATCGCGGGCTCTCGCCCCTGCTTCTTCTGCGGGCATACAGATCACGAATCCTGCCGGGGGCGAATCCCTGGTGCTGGGCACGAACTACCCGATCCGCTGGAAGGCAGCCGGCGGGGTGGGCACCCTCAGCATAGCACTCTTTCAGAACAATACCTTTGTCGGCTTTATCGCAAAGGGCTATCCGGCCGGCAAAAGCGGATATCTCTGGCCGGTGGGGCGCCTGGTAAAAGGCATGCCAAAAGCCGGCAGCGGGTACACCATCGGTATTCGAAGCACCGATGGCAAGGTGGAGGCCTACAGCCCCGGAGCATTCAGCCTGACGGCCGCATCTTCGGCCGCAGCAACCACACATTCCGGGGTGGTGAGCGGACCTGAGGCAACGGCAAACCTGCCCGCCTCCTCGTCTTCAGGTTCTTCGAGTGCTTCCGCACCGATCAACACCCACACTGCTCCCCCGGGCAGTATCCCGCAGAGCGCAGTGACCCTCCAGGGTGCGCCGCTGGACAAAGGCACCTTTGTCCAGCGTACTGTGGATCTGCACTTTACCAACCCTGAAGAAGGTGTGATCTGGGAGAAGGGTCGCACCTATACGATCAGCTGGGACAAGGCAGGTGGCATCGGCTCGGTCAAGATCCGGCTCGATGACCTTTTGAACCGGACATCCCTGTGGGTATCGCAGGGCCCGGATCATGTCATCACCAATACAGGCACCTATCGCTACACCGTGCCTGCAACCCTTCCCGAGAGTGCCTTTGCCCTGCAGATCATGACCCCTGACGAAAGCTACACCAACAGGAGCAAACGGTTCTATGTCGGCCAAAGCGATACCGATCTCTTCGTGAAGGGTGCCAATATCGGGATACATCACACATGGCGCAAGTTCCCGTTTAAAGAAGATTATTATATCAAGGCGGAGATCTGGCTGAAGAACAAGGGCACAAGGGACCTGAACACGGTTAAGGTCGCCTGGCAGGTCGTTAAGGAACCCCTTGGACAGAATATTGTGCAGGGGGAGGAACTATTCACAAACATGCATCCGGACATCTGGTATAACAAGCCGTTGTCTCTCAAATATTACCACTTCCAGGTGGAAGCACTAGGCAGTACCACAGATCACATATGGGGAGAATTACAGGAGGGTGAACGCTATGTCCTGAAATTCAAGGCCGATCCGGGCAACACCCTGGGGGAGCTGGAACTGGTTCTGGACAACAACACCTACCAGACCGAGGTTCTGACTCCGGAGACTTACCAGCCTCAATGATATTATGTACAACTTTGCTGACGGCACTGATTTGCCAGGCAGCGCATTACAGCGGTTGCCGCGAAAGACGTACCAGTTGAGTGATAAGATCAGCACCATTGATATGTGATCTCATTGTTGTAAAGGAGTATTCCATGAATAAAAATATGTTGCTGGGCATCATCTTCCTGGCAGTTGGGATCGCGCTTGCGGCCTGGGGGTTCATGAACCTGTCCACGGCCATGGAAAGCAGGTCGTGGCCGACTGCCGACGGCAAGATTACCTCTTCGCAGGTGGTCAAAAAGGTCGAACGCTATACCGACAGCAATAATCGCCGTCGAAACAGGACCATCTATGAAGCCCAGGTGCGCTATGATTATAAAGTCGGCGGCCGTTCCCTCATCGGCAGCAGGGTCACCATGGCCGATTCCGGCAGCAGTTCGGAGAGCCGGGCTAAAAAGATCATCAAACGTTACCCCCCCGGCAGCGCCTGCACGGTATACTATAACCCGGACAAGCCTGCCGAGGCAGTGCTTGAGGCAGGCATCACCTTTGGAACGCTCATGATACCGGCTATCGGGGTTCTGTTTACCGTGTTCGGGTTCGCAATCCTTTTCCTGGGTCGAAAATCAGCCCCCGGCAGACAGGACTGAACGAACCGGCACGGATCCCGGTTTGTTCTTCTTAAAACTGGATATGCTGAATGCAGGTTAAAACAACATATCATACTGGAAATGGAGTAGACCATGTGGGAGCGGCTTGAGCCGCGATTGAGCGGAATATGGAAAAATATTTTATTGCCGCTGAAAGCCACTCACACAATTCTGGATGGATAGCAGAATTGGATGCACCCAGAGGTGCACCTGTAGGGCGAGGCACAGGGATGTGCCGAGTCACATAACAAGTTAATATGCAGGAATTTTGCACCATAATTGTTCTACCTGCGAAATGCGAATGAAAACATATCAGTTTTTCAATGTGATAATAGCGGCACGGGGGAAAACGCTATGACATTACATGATCACTTACTTTTTTTCTCATTTCTACCGGCATACCGGCATACCTTGTTGTAAAACAGGGCATTTTAAGTATAATACTATTCCAGGGTCACAAAATGGGCAGCCCTGTTGAACGAGAACCCTGCGGATAAGTGCCGCGAGGGCGAATATATATTTTGAGGAGATCGCAAATGAAAAGAGCACTGCTACGTAACCGGTTTGTCATTCTTATCATCCTGATTGTGTGCACCTGCCTGCTTGCCGGGTGGGGATCTGGCCCCAAGCGGGACGACTCTGAAACGACGAAAAAACTCGAGAGCCTTCCCCGGGCAAAAGGCCCGCGTCCGGTGGTGACGATCTACGAATTCCGGTCTTCGGTGCCCGAGGTATCTGCCGCCGCGGCAACCGACATGTTCACAACGGCGCTCATCAAATCAGGCTCCTTTGCCGTGGCCGAACGTCAGCGGCTCAACGACGGCGTCATGAGGGAAAAGCAGATGAATGCCCAGGGTATGACCTCGGGCAATTCAGCAAACCAGCAGCTCGCCGGCGCCCAGTATATCTTTGAAGGCACCGTCAGCGAGGCCAACCCTGAAGAGAGCAAGACCGGCCTTGGCGGCGCATTCAAGGGCCTGGGGCTGGAGACAAGTGGCCAAAAGGCCAACCTCGGCCTGGATGTTCGGGTGGTCGATGCCAGTACCGGGGTGGTCCTCGATGCAGTCAACGTACGAAAGCCTGTCAAGCAGGGCGGCTTCTCGGTCAAGGGAGTCGGGGCCTTTGCCCAGAAACTGACCAAGAAGGGCCTTGACGGTGCCGATGCAAGTGTTGCCCACGAATCAAAGGAAGGGATCGACCAGGCGCTGCGGGCATGTATCGAGCAGGCTGTCTACGAGCTTGTAAAACGCTACGGGGGGTAGGCATTGAAAAAACTCTACTGCATGGGTCTGTGCATGCTTGCCGCAGGCCTGCTGGCAACTCCTCCGGTACGGGCCGCCGCCCCCTGGGAGTCACGCTGGCACGTGGTGGAACTGATGCTCGATTCCCGCCCCTATCCCGGCACCATTCCCTACCGCAACTCATGGCTCAACACGAGTCACCACATAAGCGGGGGGTATGCCGTACTGTACAGTATCGAGCTGATCCCCGGCGGATACTACACCCTGGGGCTGTCCTGCCCGTCTTATGCCAGGGACATGGCCGTGGTGCTCTTCGACCGATGGCCGGGCTCGCCCGGGGCCCGCATGGTCACCCTGCCCATGGGTCCGCTGGTGCGCACCGGTACAACATCGCTGGAGTACCGCTGGAACCTCGGCATCGCACCACAGAGCACGAGCACCCTGCTCTACGTTTCGGTCGAAGGCCGGCCGTCAGAGCGCAAACACCTGGAACTGCCGCATACGGTCTTTGTCCGGTCCACCCCGACAAAGCCCTCCTCGCGAGTTGGCCGGGGTATCACCTATCTCCAGGGGCCGCAGAATCTCGTACTGACGGGTGAACGCGAACAGGTAGCCTACCTCGTGCGCAAACCCGAGGTCGAGCCCGTGGCTGAAGCCGGAACCACATCCATGGTGATGGCCATTCCCGGCGACCTGGTGCACAATGGGTGGTTTAACCAGGGCCTCAACTACTGGAAACCGCACCGCAACTATGAGGTCAACCAGGATGTCAGCAGCTTTTCGCTCGACAAAAACGGGCTTCGTATCTTCAGTACCATAAGTCACGAGCGAGAAGGCCTCGTACAGCTCATCGATGCAGATGTGAGCGATGCCGACACGCTGATCCTGCGGGCCGATGTACGGGTCGATTCCCAGGCCCTGGGAGGGACCGGCCCTGATGGCCGCCAGGCACCGATTGCGATCGCCGTCGGCTACGAAGCAGATACCGGTGAGAAATCCACAGGGCAGAATATCTTCTGGCAGGGGTTCTACTGCCTGGACCCGCAGGAACCCAATGTAAGCGAAAACGGACAGAAGGTGCCCCAGGGGCTGTGGTACCGCTATATTGTCAACCTCATGCAGATCGAACCTAAACCCAGGCATATCAGATTCATCGCCCTGGAGGGTTCCGGCTGGCCTGGGCGGGATGGCTGGATCACGGATGTGCACCTCATCATGAAGAAGACAACCCCTGATAACCCCGGCGAATAAAGATTCAGATTGACCCGATCTCAAGGAGACAGGAGAACAAAAAGATGAAAAGATATGCACTTGCACTACTGCTGGTCATGTTCATGCTGGGAGGAAACGCCCTTGCCGGTCCTCTTGACCGCATGAGTGAACCGCGAACCAACCCGGCTGTGGACGATATGCTGCGCATACCGGGTGTGGTTGGCCTGAACCGGAGTGAAGCTCTCATCACACTGCAGCAGGCAGGCCTGAACCCCGTGCTCAAAATCGTGCGCAGCGGGAACAGCGAACTGCAGGGCATGGAAGGCAAAGTGATCGAGCAGAGCCCCAATCCCGGCGGTGTCGCCATGATCGGTTCCAGCGTCACGGTCAAACTGTACCTGCCGCCCGGATACGAGGAGCCGGCCGCCGACACATGGCAGGACGACCCTTACCAGGACCAGTACGGGACCTATGACGACCAGTGGCAGGGAGATTCGTACGGCACGGATCAATCCGGGGATTACCAGGAATGGAGCGATACCCCTCAATGGCCGGAAGAGGACAACTCAGGCAGCCAGTGGCGCTGGCAGGGACCGGTCGATACACAGGACAATGCTACGGGCGAATTCACCCCGGCTCCTGTCAAGCCGAAGGAAATGCAACCCTACTCACCGGAAGAAAGCCCTGAGAAGGACAAGCTCATTCCTGTTCTCAGGCCAAAGCCTCTACAGCGTGCACAGTAAGGATCACTGCATTGTCAGGAGGACATATGATGAAATTGTCCGCACAATCTGCTTGGCGGAACTGAGGAGCTGTTATGGAAACAATACCATTCATTGTGGGGGCCGTCATGGCGATCTTTTCCGTGGTCCTGCTGCATCGCGCAAAAAAGGACTGGGGTTATCACAAGCTTGTTAAGGGAATCAGCCTGTCTCCCATCAGGCATATCCAACCCGGAATGTGCCTGGTGGAAGGGGTCGTGGAGAGCGAAGAGACCATTTTGACCCCCTACACCAAAACCCCATCGGTCTGGCACAGATGGAAGGCCACGGCGCAGCAAGAACTTCGAAAAAATACAGCCGAAGAGTCACTCTCAACAGGAGAACAGGGATGCCCCTTTGTGCTGAAAGACAGCGCAGGCCGCATCACGGTAGAGCCAGAAGGCGGCACTGCCATCTCCTATCCCCACAACCGCGTCCTGAAATCTTTAAGCAACAAGTTCACCGGAATCGGGAAACGCATACACAAGATGAAAGAGATGGACGAGAAGCAGTATGGCCCTGGAGAGAAAAAACCCTTTTTCCGCAAACTGGAGCAAGAGGCCCCTCTGGACATCCCCGACGACCTGGTGGAGATTGTCCCGGGCTCGGACGAGGCCAGACAGGCCTTACGCAAATATTACGAATCATGGGTTGAGCCCGGAGACCGCGTCTTTGTCCTGGGTACCGTATCAGTGAAAAGCGGATGGAAGAACCTGTGCATCACCAAGGACTCCGGGGCACCGCTCATGCTGTCGAACCACTTGGACGACCTCTCTGCAGGAGAGTTTTACAAGGGATTTATTGTACAACTGCTCTCCGGTGTGATCCTGGCAGTGATCAGCATCTGTATCCTGGGCTACTCTTTCGGTATAAGTTTATAACCCTTTAAGAAAGGAGAACAATATGATCAATAAAATGTTTATGATGGTTGCTGTATTCTCGATCACCCTGTGCCTGGGCTCTGCCTTTGCAGCAGGTCCGAACATGAAACCCGGCAAATGGGAGATCACCACGCTCACAGAGATGCAAGGCATGCCCATGAGTATGCCGGCAGTCACCCACACCCAGTGTATCACCGGAGATGAACTCATCCCCCAGAGCCAGGAGGCCAACCAGGAATGTCAGGTAACGGACATCAAAACCTCAGGCGATACGGTTTCCTGGAAGATCGTCTGCTCGGGCGCCAACGGCGGTATGGAGGGAACGGGCGAGGTCACCTACAAAGGCGACACCATGGAAGGTACCATGGATATGGTGATCCAGGGTGCGGGCATGCAGGTCAAAAACAAGATCAGCGGGAAACGTATCGGCGACTGTGACTGATCCGGCGCGATCATCATTGATAGAGAAATCCGCCATTGCCGGGGGGATCCTTCTTCCCTGTGGGATTCCCCGGTACCCGCAAGTTGCCGACCCGGTCAGATTGCCGTATGATTATGCATGGCGAATAAAATTAGGCAGGAGGAAGACCCATGAAGCATGTCAAGGTATTATTCTTTTGTTTTCTCTTGATTATCTTTGCTGTTTCGGTTCGTGCGCAGGAGACAAAAGAGCATCCCCTTATCCGGCCGTTCCCCGGATCGGTTCTGGCCGGGAACATGTCGAAACATAATAACTTTGATGCCTTTGACTTTTATTATTTAAACGAAAAAACAAAGAAACGCGAAAAGAAAACCATAAAGGGCGAATATTGGAAACTTCTGTATGAAGTGCGTACAAAATCCGGCCAACGGGTTACAAACATCTCCACAGAGGAGTTCCTTGAAAACTACAGAGTAGCCGCAAAAGAAAAAGGCGGGCAGGTTGTCTGGGAAGACAGAGGTGTGGTTGTGCTTACCATCCCCCGTGAAGACGGCGGCATAACCTGGCTTCAGGTTCAACCCTCGGCCAATCTGGGGCAACAGTATCTGCACATTGTTGACGAAAAGCCGTTTAAAAAATCATTGACCTTCGGCCCGGCCGAGATGAAGGAAGCCCTGGACGCCGACGGCCGTGTCCGGCTCTACGGCATCCTGTTCGATGTTGACAAGGCAACCCTTAAAGAAGAGTCTGTCAAGCAGCTGCAGCACGTGGTAACGCTCATGAGGGACAATCCCGATCTCACACTCGAGGTGCAGGGCCACACAGACGACCAGGGCGCCGACGACTACAACCTGAAGCTCTCGCAGAGCCGGGCGGAAACCGTTGTGGCCTACCTCGGACTCTTCGGGATCGATGCCGGCCGGCTTGCGCCGAAAGGCTATGGTGAATCCAAACCGGTAGAGCCCAATACGACCGAGGAAGGGCGGGCAAAAAACCGGCGTGTGGAGCTTGCAAAACAGGCTGCAACCGTGAAATGAGCAGCCCCATAAATGAACTGCCTCACGGCAGGCTTACGGGGAAAAGCTGATAAATTGATATCGCCTCGGCAGAAAACCGGGGCAACCCTATCAAAATAACCGGGATTAAAGGATTTTACCCATATTTTCAGTTGTAGATGGAATACCCCTGTGGGAGCGGCTTTAGCCGCGATTGTTTTTCTTCTGGATACATCAAAATCGCGGCTTAAAGCCGCTCCCACAGAAAAAGGTCATGACCAACTAATAGTATCCACAAGATTATTAACTGCAGAATCCGGGTTTTATACTAGCGATATACAGCTCAAGCTACGTTCTACAGTCTGCCTGCGACTGCCCTGTCTTTAAGTTCCAGATACACCTCAAGTGTCCTGCTTTTCGTTTCATCCATGCTTTTGCTGTTGTCTATGACGATGCCCGCATAGGCCTTTTTGTCCTCGATGGACATCTGGGAACGGATCCTTGCCAGGGCGGCCTCTTCGGATATATTGTCGCGGGCGAGGAGTCTTTCTATCTGGATATGCTCGGGGACATACACCACAATGACCTCATCCATGTCCCTGTAGCCGCCGGTCTCGATAAGAAGGGGAATATCGACAATCACCACCGAATCCGGCGAACTATTCTGAAGTATTGAGATCTTCTCATGAATCTTTTTAAAAACAGCAGGGTGGACAATACTGTCGAGCACGTCTTTTTGCGCCCGGTCATTAAAGATGATATTTCCGAGGCCTGCCCTGTCAATCTGCCCGCCGTCAAGGAGCACCTCTTTCCCGAAATGAGAGACTATCTCGTGCCAGGCAGGCATACCTTTGTGCACCGCATCGAAGGCTATCCTGTCCGCATCGATAAACGCTGCGCCGGCTGAGCGGAAAAAACCGGCCACGGTTGATTTTCCTGTTGCTATTCCGCCTGTAAGCCCGGCAATGACCATGATTTCCCCCCTATGAGCGAAAGATTCCTCCCGGCGGCATCACCATCCCTGCGGTATGAAAAAAACTGCCCGGGATGACATGAGGTGCATACATTGACATTGTGCACCATATGATTCATCAGGCCTGCTTCAAGACACTGGGACAATGCCGCACCTGCTAAATCAAGATACATGGAATGTCCTGCATGGATAACCTCTTCTGTCCCGATGGCATCGACAACATTTCTGCCCACTTCGTAGCAGCAGGGCCCGATGCAAGGACCGATACCCGCATGGATCTTTGTGGCCCCAAAAGAATGCATATACTCGATCCCTTTCTTGACAATACCCTTTGCCAGGCCTCTCCATCCCGCATGTACGGCACCGATAATGGGCATGTCATCCACCCATAACAGAACCGGCACACAGTCCGCAGTACGTATACAGAGCACAACATCGCTATCACGGGAGATGATACCGTCAGCTGAAGGGATATCATCCGGGGCAAGCTCTTGTGCAAGGACAATCCCATCGGAATGAACCTGGTCCAGTACATATATCCTTGACCCCGGGAGAAGTTCTCGCAGTCTTGCTCTAACGGTTTCAGGGCTGATTGAAAGCCCTTCGCTGATTTCCCTCGTACAGTATACACCCCTCATATCGTGAAATCTTATATCCCATTTTCTGCCTTATTTACAAGACAGTCTATCTTCCAGGCACAACCCATGAACCCACGGGGTGGATCAGAGAAGTATAACTCCATACAACAACATAAACTGCACGACAACTCCACACCCGGTGAGATATAAGAAACCGGCCCAGGGCCACTCCTACTGTACAATGCCGCTGGTGTCTGATAAAAAACATGGGTTATCCGGATGAAAACTGCAGGGTTGATAATATCGAACGGATATCATCCAGCTCTGAGAATCAAGCGTTTGACGCTTGACAACAAATATCATGGTATGTAATTACTAACACCCTAAAATAGCAGATTGGGGTAATTGATGAAACGCACATTTCAACCACATAATACAAGACGTAAGCGTACGCATGGTTTTCTCGTCCGTATGCGCACTAAGGGCGGCAGAAACGTTATCAGTCGAAGGAGGGCCAAGGGACGTAAACGTTTGGCTGTATAATGTCAGACGAGAGATTTCCCAAAGGTGAGCGGCTGAGGAAACGAAAAGATTTCTTACGGGTTGATGCAAAAAAGACACACAGAATACTTACGGAACATATTATTATCCTGGCTGCTCCAAACCCGGAAAGGCTTACTCGTATTGGCATCACGGTGAGTAAAAGGATTGGAACTGCTGTAAAGAGAAACAGGTATAAAAGACTCTTTCGGGAAATTTACAGAAGGCATAAAGAGCTCTTTCCATCAGGGTATGACTTTGTCCTTATAGCCAGAAAACCGGACAACAGTGTGCGCCATGAAACACTTTTTCAAGAGATATCGAATGCCTTAGGGTCGCGCACATGGTGAAAAAGCTGGTTCTTTCTCTTATACGATTCTATCAGAAGGCCATATCTCCGGGTTTTCCGAGATCGTGCAGATTCTGGCCTACCTGTTCCGATTATGCAATCGAGGCCATCAATACCTACGGCCTTGCAAAAGGCCTCCTGAAGGCATCCTTTCGGGTGATAAAATGCAATCCTTTCCACCCCGGCGGCTATGACCCTGTATAGTTCATCATTCAAGGAGACTTGATTACATGGAAAAGAAGACATTACTGGCAATTATCATATCGATTGCAATATTGCTGATCTGGGATCTGTTTTTTATTCAGCCCAGAGTTGAAAAGGAATCCGCCGAGGTTGCCACGCAGGAAGAGCCCCCGGACGTCAAACCCGCTTCACCTGTCCTTGAAATAAACAAACCTGAAAGTTTACCTGTTTTAACAGAAGATGGAGAATCCATTATTATGGAGACCCCTCTTGTACGGGCCGTATGGAATACCAAAGGCGGCGGACTCACCTCGGTCAAGCTCAAGAAATACACAGAGACCATCGAGGAGGACTCCGAGCTTGTCGATATCGTAAAAACACCGATGCCTAACCTGAGTCTGAGTGACAAGTTTCATGATAATGACCTCCTCTATCAGGCGTCCCTTACCGGGACAGTATATTCCGAAGATAGACCAATCAGCCTTACCATGAGCGCCCAGGCGGCAGACGGGGTCGTCATAAATAAGATATATACCCTCGATCCCGAATCATACAGCATCAATTATTCCACAATAATCGAAAACAGCACCGACCAGAGGCTGGCACTGAATATCTCGATGCAGATGAACGATATCTATCCCCTGGACGGCAAGGGAAGTCAGTACATATTCGAAGGCCCGGTCCTCCTCAACGACAAACGCCTGGAAGAGTTCAAGATCTCCAAGGTAAAGAAGGTCGGGGCATACCGGGAGTTTTCCGGAGAGGTCAAATGGTTCGGGTTTGAAGACAAATACTTCCTGAAGACTATCATCCCGATTGATCCCCAGGAAACGTCAGTCACCATCAGACGCTTAGATGAAAACACCATCTCGCTTTATTATGGAACCCTGACCGCAGAGATCGATCCATTTTCCCGTTATGAAAAGGAATACCTGATATTTATTGGTCCCAAGAAACTTCAAACACTAAAGGCAACAGGATACGGGCTCCGAAAGGCTCTTGATTTCGGCTTTTTTGATATCATTGCAAAGCCGATGCTCATGGCAATGGAATGGATATACTCCTTAACGCACAGTTACGGGCTGTCCATAATCCTGCTTACAATCATAATCAAGATCTTCTTGTACCCCTTAACCCTCAAGAGCTTTACCTCCATGAAAGGACTTCAGAAAGTACAGCCGCTCATGAAAGAGATCCAGACGCTCTACAAGGACGACAAACAGAAGATGAACCAGGAAATGATGAAACTCTATTCCGAGCACAAGATCAATCCAATGGGCGGATGCCTGCCCATGCTCCTGCAGATACCCATACTCTTTGCGCTGTACAAGGTCTTTTTCTCTGCGATCGAACTACGGCATACACCTTTTTACATTGTCGGCACATGGCTGCCGGACCTTTCCGCAAAAGACCCCTATTTCATCACCCCCATTCTCATGGGAGCAAGCCAGTTCATCATGCAGAAAATGACCCCGCAGACAGGAGATGCGACCCAACAGAAAATAATGCTCTTCATGCCCGTCTTTTTCACGATCCTGTTTTTGAGTTTCCCTTCAGGGCTGGTCATTTACTGGCTGATAAGCAATGTGCTTTCAATTCTGCAACAGGCCTATATTAACAGGAAAGACGCATAGGAGATCCGGAACATGAAAGAAGAATACACTGAATTTGAAGCAAAGACAGTAGATGAAGCCATTGCCACGGCAATGCGGACTCTTGGATCAACCTTTGAACGCCTCGATATCAAGGTGATCTCTGAAGGTTCAAAGGGTTTATTCGGCCTTGTAGGCACAAAGACCGCTAAGATCCTGGCAAGACCCGTATCGGATCAGGCCGGTGCTTTACCCGAGCCTGAACTGGACGAAACCCCCTCATCCCCACATCAGGGCATGGAGCCAGAAATCCGGGAGAATACGCCTGTTCCTGAAAAGGCGCCAATGATCATTTCAGAGCTTTTAAAGCGCATGGATATATCCTCGGAGATAAAGATACGTGAAGACGGCATCATAGAGATCATCGGCGACGGATCAGGTCTCATAATCGGCAAGCGCGGAGCTACACTGGACGCACTTCAGTTTATCGTCAACCGGATCTTGAACAAGGACAGATCGGAACCCGTCTATGTAACAATTGATACGGAGAGCTACAGACAGCGACACATGGATCATCTCAGGTCAATGGCATTCAAGATGGGTCAGAAGGCCCGTAGTACCGGCCAGTCGGTATCCTTAGAAAGGATGAACCCGTACGACAGGCGTATTATCCACCTTGCCCTGAAGAACGACAGCCGGGTTAATACAAAGAGTATCGGTGACGGCACCTTCAAAAAGATCGTCATCGTACCAAGGAAGGCATCGAAATAGACACGGATACGATCTATGCAGAATCCTCGCCAAAAGGATATGGCGGGATAAGCACCATAAGGATCAGCGGGGTACAGACCGTAGAGATCCTCAGAAGAATTACCCTGTGTGATGTCTGGCCCCCACATAAACAGATCTTTACTCATCTTTATGATCAAGACTCTTCATTCATGGACCAGGCCATGGCAGTATACCATCCCTGCCCGCATTCCTATACCGGTGAAGACTCGGCAGAGATACACTGCCACGGCAATCCCGTTGTGGTTGAGCGGTTGCTGAATGTCATCGGTTCAACCCATCTGGCAAGATGTGCTGAAAAGGGCGAATTCACCAAAAGGGCATTCCTGAACGCAAAGATCGACCTCCTACAGGCAGAGGCAGTGGGAGCACTAATCTCCGCAGGCTGTGCAGCTGGGACTGAAATGGCCGGTTCAATCCTCGACGGCGGACTGTCCCGCGATGTATTGGCGATCAGCGATGCACTTACCCATGTTCTCGCAGAGATCGAGGTATCATTCATTAACGAGGATATGGATCTGAACAGTACATCGGTACTTGTTGCTCTCTCGCCCCTGATTGAACAGATAGATGAACTTCTCAAGGGCCAGGATACTGCCACGAATCTGTACAACGGGATCTCCACTACTATCGCAGGGCTGCCGAATGCAGGAAAATCCTCATTATTCAATGCAATACTCGGATATCCAAGGGCCATCGTACATGCCGAGGGAGGAACCACAAGAGATATCATCCGTGAACGCGTGACCATCAGCGGCATTGATTTCATCTTCCACGATACAGCCGGTATCAGGGAGACCTCTTCGGGTCCTGAGCGCATAGGAGTGGAAAAGACCATTGAAAATCTCAGGGCATCCGATATCGTGCTCTATGTAGTGGATGCGCGAAAGGGGTTGCAGCCGGATGAGAACCGGTGGCTTGATCTCGGAAAAAAAACCATCATCATCATGAATAAGATCGATCTTCTCGACAGTGATAATATGCACGGCAATACACAGGATACCGTATGGATTTCGGCCAAGCATCATACCGGAATAGACAAACTCACATCAGTGATGACTGAACAGTTTTCCAGCGGTCTTCCAAGGATATTCATCCCTCGCCATGCCTATCTCCTGGGAAAGGCACGCGACCTTCTCAAACAGGCCAGCGAATCAATAGAATCAGGGCTGACAGTGGATTGCGTGAGCATTGACCTGAAAAGTGCCGTGCATTCTCTCGAGGAACTTGTCGGAAAAGAAGCGGATGACGATATTCTGCATACGATATTCTCTCAATTCTGTGTGGGGAAATGATGCAGAAAGATATTCATCGCTGGATCGAGGAGATCAGACGATACAACCGCCTGCTGCATCTGGTGAGTGAGAACATGATCGGAGACCTTGAAGATAACGTTTGCAATACCATGAAACTCCTTGAACATATTCATGAACCGGCCATCGCCGATCTTGGAAGCGGATCGGGTCTGCCTGCCATACCCTACAAGATCATGTATCCCGAATCATCGGTTACCATGATTGAACGTTCACAGAAAAAATGCACCTTTCTAAGACATATTATCGATACATTGAAGCTCGAAGATATCTTCCTGATCGAGGAAGATCCACTGACAGGGGAAACCAAGCGCTTTGATGCACTGATGTCTCGTGCCTTTTCACCCCTGATGACGCTTGGCAGACTCGCAATAAAAACAGCCCGACCCGGTTCACGCCTTTACTATCTCTATACCGGCAGGCATAACCCCCTTCAGAATCAACCGTTTTTCCTCATCAATCACCTGGAACACCAGTTCAATAAATATACCATGAACCTTGACATCTATGAGATCATCTCTCGACAATAGGGATCTTCTTGGTGCTGGAACGTTTGAGCTTGGGCAGATTGATCCGAAGCACCCCGTCTTCGAGTTTCGCATCCACCTTAGTGACATCAACCACATCGGGGATATTGAAAGATCTCCTGAAGGACCCGTACTGCCTCTCTATCATATGGTAGCTTTCGGCCTGATCCTCATGAGAGTATTGCTTCTTTCCGCTCAGGGTGAGCACACCGTCACTCATATCGAGGATGACATCTTCGCGTTTTACTCCGGGCAGCTCGGCCTTTATCGTCAGGGACACATCGTCTTCAAAAATGTCCACATGGGGTATCCACTGACCAGGTGTCTTATAGATACCACTGTCACGGACACTTTCATCGAATACCCTGTTCATCCTGTCCTGCAGATACAAGATGTCTTTCAACGGATGTCTCCTCTCACTGCTCATATCTTATCACCTCAGGACATCATGAATTCCATGTCACCGCAGAGATCCTTCTTCAGTTTCATCTTGATATTGTTTTCGATCTGCCGCACCCGTTCCTTGGATATACTATACTGCCTGCCAAGATCCTCGAGCGTAAGGGGATTATCCGTCATAAGCCTCTGCCTGACAATCTCCTGCTCACGTTCAGACAGTTTTTCCAGTGATCGATGTATCTGTGTTTTTACATAAAAGGCCCTCTGCGATTCCATCACCTTGTCTTCAGGGTTTGCCCTTGTATCTGCCAGGAAATCCATAAAGCTTGCATCGCCTAAGTCTGTCACGGGACTGTCAAGTGACTGATCACGGTTGGAAAGCCTTGATATGATCTCTTCGACCTGCTCGGGATTTGCATCGAGATGGGCGGAAATGGCCGCTGATTGTCCATTGAGATTCTCGTCTACGACATCGGCTTCTGCCGAAAGCCTGTTCAGACCATAAAACAGCCTCTTCTGGAGTTTGGTCGTACCGAGCTTCACCTGAGAGAAAAACCTCAGGATATAGTCATGAATCATTGCCTTTATCCACCAGACGGCATAGGTCATAAGCCGATATCCCTTGGACGGGTCAAATTTCTTCACAGCGACCATCAACCCTATGGTGCCTTCCTGTACGATATCCTCCAGAGGAAGACCATAACCGGTATAATTCATGGCTATACGCACAACGTTGCGCAGATTTGCAGTGATAAGAGACTGTGCTGCGCTTATGTCATTATCATTCTTCAGCCGCCAGGCCAGATCCATCTCTTCCTCTTTACTCAGGACAGGAAATCCCTCGAACCTGCTTATCAGCTCTGAAGCACTATTGTTTTGAACAACTGGTAACGTCATAATATTAAATCTCCTTTACTACTATCACTTCAATATCGTCAAGTATCGGTTTTGTAAATCCGATATTTTAGATGAAAAAAAACATTGAAGGGTTCATAGAATCCATGTAAATAAGTATAATTCAGGGGTTAATGTGCTATCATGAGATCAAGGGCTGTCATCATAGTGATTATTGCGTTGTCCGCATTGTGCGGATGTTCACACACGTCAAACAACGTTGGCAAGCCATCCGATTACCTGCCGGGAAAAAGTATTCCAGAGACTGTTGTTATTACCCCTCAGATCGATCTCAGCATTGAAGCACCTTCAGTCATAAAGATGCCGCCGGACACTCTCAACGAACAGAGCCCACCTGCTGTCTACGGCATCGACTTCGAAGATAATTACAAGATCCAGCAATGGGTCACCAGGCTGACGAGAACCAACCAGAAGTATTTTCAGGAAAACCTGTCCAGATTCGACTCGGTACGGCCGACAATGGAAGAGATCTTCGAAGAAAACGGACTGCCCATTGACCTTGTCTATCTCTGTCTCGTAGAAAGCGCAGGAAAAGCAAATGCCGTGTCGTCGGCCGGTGCTACCGGATACTGGCAATTCATGTCCGGGACTGCACGCCGGTACGGACTGAGGATAAACACCTGGGTCGATGAACGCAGGGATCTTGAGAAATCAACCCTTGCTGCGGCGAGGTACCTGAAACATCTCCATTCCATATTCGACGACTGGCTTCTGGCCAGTGCAGCTTACAATGCAGGTGAAGGGACGATAAGCAGGCTCATGGACAGGCATCCGGAGATCAATACGTTCTGGGATATTTCGGACACCATGGCTATCAAGAGAGAAACCCTTGCCTATGTT
Source organism: Deltaproteobacteria bacterium (assembly GCA_011372875.1). Classification (GTDB taxonomy): domain Bacteria; phylum Desulfobacterota; class Desulfomonilia; order UBA1062; family UBA1062; genus DSAD01. The sequence goes on along the minus strand of DSAD01000134.1, from coordinate 2,418 downwards.
CCAAAATTCACTGCATCTCTTATCATAGGGAAAAACAGGGAGCAATTCGGGCTGAGCATTCCCGATCATAACAGGTATGCTGAACCTTCCTATGAGTATGTGACGATACATACATTCACCTATCTCGACGAGATAGCAGAGGTGATAGGGGTTCCTCAAAACGATCTTCTTCGCCTGAACACCGAGCTTATCAGGGGATGTACCCCTCCCAATTCCACAGAATATGCCTTGAAGGTCCCACTGGGAACAGCAGACAAGGTAAAGGCATATCTCCTAGAGATCCATGAGCCTCATGTGGAGTATGTTACCCATAAGATAATAAGCGGAGACAACCTATATTCCCTTGCAAAAAAATATTCATCATCCATAAAGGGTATCGCCCAGACAAACAGGATGGAGGCAGACGCGGTCCTTACCATAGGCAGGGAACTCATTATCCCTAGAAATACGGTTTCCGACAAGCCGCGTGGCAAACATACCTATGTGGTTGCATCCGGTGACACAATAAAAAGCATATCTCTTATGTATGGCGTGACTGTCAAGGACATCATAGAGGTAAACAATCTCGAGGATCCGCAGATGATCTATCCCGACATGGTCCTGAATATTCCACCCAAACCAGCGTATGTCTCGGACAGGAGATCCACCCAGTATCGCGTGAAAAAAGGCGATACACTCTGGGCCATCTCAAGACAGTTCGAGGTCTCCACTCACGATGTCATACGCTGGAACCAGCTCCCCTCCACAGCACAGATCTTTCCCGGAGACGAACTCACCATTTACCACCGGTGATGGAAGGGATAAAAAAAATATTGGAGTATTGGAGTGCTGGAGTCCTGGTAAAAGCGGCAATCCAACATCAAGCGATCCCTACAGGCGCTTAAAACTTAACACCTAAAACCTAATACCCTATTCCTTAAACCCTTTACCCGAAGCCCGGAAGTATTCCTCACATAAACTCATTGAAAATATATCAGCACCGCACTATACTAATGGTCATGCATTCCACTGATATCGCCGTTAACCTTTTTAGCAGCACGCACTCAAAAGGAAGGTGAGACCATGATCAAAATATCTGATGCAATCATTAAGGTTCTGTTCTTACTGATATTTGCAGTATCCTTTGCCGGCAACGCAACAGCCGCTCAGTGGGTTCTTTCAGACCCTGCAAACGTCCAAATCACAGGGATCTGGACTACGTACAATACTGCAACCGATAAAACCGAAAGATTCTGTACTCTCTATAACGGCAGCATTCTCCACCATGACGGAACCATCTGGGAGACAATGGCAACCGGAGCGCCGTCATATCTCAACGCGGTCTGGGGCACTGCGGTTGACGACATCTTTGCCGTGGGATACGAAGGCACAATAGTGCACTATAACGGCACAGTCTGGCAAAATCAGTCGTATGCGACTGCATTGCACCTCAATGCGGTCTGGGGAACCTCTGGCAGTAATGTATATGCAGCCGGGGAAGGAGGCATCATCCTTCACTACAACGGAACCGCATGGTCTGTAATGACAAGCGGCACTAACAACAGTCTCAACGGCGTATGGGGCAGCTCGGCAAATGATGTCTTTGCCGTCGGGGACAGCGGCACCATAATTCACTATGACGGAGACGTTTGGACTGCATTCGATAATAAAACCCCTTACCATCTTAATGCCGTATGGGGGTATGCGGCCGATTCAGTGTTTGCCGTTGGTCAATACGGCATCATGGCCATGTACAATGGAAATGTCTGGAACGTCATTTCGAGCGAGGTTTCGTTCGATGTTGATCTCTATTCAATCTGGGGGGCATCGGCATGCAATATATTTGCAGCTGGAAGACTGTCAGGTGATGGTATCATCTATCGTTTCAATGAAAGTCAGTGGTCTTCCCAGACAGTCCCTGCGGGCACCAAACCCCTGCTCGGCATACACGGGACTTCCATGCGGGATATCTTCGCCGTGGGCGGGCAGGCTGGAGGCAATGCCACCTTTTTGACGTACACCCTCGCTATTGGTGAGGAGTATCCCGAGGTCTGCGCCACGAGCCCTGCAGACAAAGCACTGCAGGTGAGCCCCGGATCAAGCATCTATGCCCTCTTTTCAACCGAGATGGACCCTGGTACCATCACCACCTCGAGCTTTACCCTTACCACCGGCAATGACACCATCTCAGGCACCGTCACCTATGAGGCAGGCGGGTTCGCGGTCTTTACCCCGGACACACACCTTTCCTATGCCAAGACTTATGTGGCGACAATAAGCACCGACGTGGAGGACCCGTTCGGTTATGCCATGGAAGAAGAGAAAAGCTGGGACTTCACCACAACCATCATCGTGAGCGGCTCAGACGGCAAAGGGTGTTTTATTTCGTCTGCCAGGGTTGAATAATCCTCATATTCTGAGTCCTAATTGAGTGAATAT
>DSAD01000255.1 GCA_011372875.1 Deltaproteobacteria bacterium | reverse complement strand
GTCGACTTGATAATGTAATTACTTGAAAACATGATGCGATGTTTTGTTGACAGATGAGCCTTTAGCGGGTATAAGAATGAATGCTCATTCATAGCAAGAGTGCAAAGACAATACAAGTAAGGAGGATTATATGGCAAGTCAATGGATAGATGAACGGGATATAAGGTTTTTGCTCCACGAAGTCTTTAATATTGGGGAACTCCTTGGGAAAGCGCCTTTTGAGGATCATGATGTAGACATGGTGAACATGGTTCTGACCGAGGCTGCAAAGCTTACGGAAAATGAGATCGCACCAACCTATCCCGATGAAGTTCAGGGTAAGCCGGTAGAGGTTAAATTCGAAAACGGCAAGGTGAGTGTTCCCGAGTCATACCAGAGGCTGTACAAGCTCTACTGTGAAGGCGGTTGGCTGACCACTTCCGAAGGTTACGAGGTCGGCGGCCAGGGATTACCCTTTACTGTTACTGCAGCATGCGCAAACATGTTCCTGTCAGGCAACCAGGCCTTCCTGATGTATCCCGGGCTGAGCCATGGCGCAGCAAGGCTCATGGAAGATTTCTACCATCACGAGGATAGAGATCTGCTCCTGGAGAAGATGTATTCCGGACAGTGGGCAGGCACCATGTGTCTGACCGAGCCGGGTGCGGGTTCGGATGTCGGCGCACTCAAGACAACCGCAAAGAGAAACGATGACGGCACGTATTCCATCACCGGGACCAAGTGCTTCATCTCTTCGGGCGATCATGACCTTACCGAGAACATCATCCATCCGGTTCTTGCCAGAATTGTCGGAGACCCTCCAGGAACAAAGGGCATCTCGATCTTCATGGTACCCAAGATCAGATACAATGCAGACGGAAGTCTGGGCGAGCCCAACGATGTATCTACCGGCAACATCGAACACAAGATGGGTATCCACGGCAACGCAACCTGTACCCTCAACTTCGGTGAGAACGGCAAATGTCTCGGCTACCTCATGGGAGAAGAGCGCGAAGGCATGAAGATCATGTTCCAGATGATGAACGAAGAGCGCCAGGGCGTTGGCATGATGGGTGTTTCTTTGGCCGGCGCAGCATACCAGCATGCCCTTGCCTATGCAAAAGAAAGGCTCCAGGGCGCTAACATCATGCAGATGGGTGATCCCAATGCACCTCAGGTTGCAATCATTCAGCATCCGGATATCAGAAGGATGCTGCTGAAGATGAAGTCCATCACCGAGGGCATCAGGGCACTGACCTACTATGTGTATTACTGCATGGACAGAAAGAGAACTGTTGCCAATGACGATGAACTCTTCAAGTGGACCGGTATGATCGAAATCCTCACACCGCTCGTCAAGTCCTTCAGCACGGATATGGGTGACGAGGTTACCAGACTCGCTATTCAGACCTACGGCGGCTACGGCTTCTGCAGAGAGTATCCTGTGGAGCAGATGGCACGTGACAACAAGATCAACACCATCTACGAAGGCACCAACGGCATCCAGGCCCTTGACCTGCTCGGCAGAAAGCTCGGCGCGAAAAAGGGAATGTACTTCATGAATCTGCTCGGCGAAACCCAGGCAGAGGTCGGCAAGGCAAAGGGCAACGACAACCTCAAGGAAGAGGCCGCGATCGTCGAGGCAGCCCTGAACAAGTGTGCAGAGGCAGCCATGACCTTCAGTTCGCTTATCAAGACCAACCCCTTCATCCCGCTCATCGCAGCATACGATTTCCTCAACTGCCTGTCAGAGGCCCTGGTGGGCTGGTTCCACATCTGGATGGCAAATGTCGCAACCGATAAGCTTGCAAGCGCAACCCTCGACAAGGAAAAGGCTTTCTACACAGGAAAGATCGAAAGTGCCAAGTTCTTCATCAATAGAACAACATCCCTTGTCCCTGCAAAACTTGCAGTTCTGACAAAGGACGAGATCAGCGCCATCAGAATCCCTGATGATGCATTCCTGGTCTAAGGTCGAAATTTAGCAGACCGTTAAGAGGCGGGGAAGGTTACCTTCCCCGCCTCTTCTTTTATGCAAAATGTGGATTAGAGCAAAGCACACAGATATTCCCGTTTATGTGTCTCCCCGGTATACCCCCTCGTATTCATTTGAAGACAGGGCATCGTCTTTTCTCTTGAGCCTTCCTGAAGTAATCCGTGCAATGAACAGGGTATGATCTCCTGTGTCTATTGTTTTTTCGACGATGCAGTCGATATGCCCCAGAGCATCTGCTAATACCGGAGAGCCGTTTTCAGAGATATCAAACTCGATGCCGTCGAACTTCTTTTTCCAGTCCGCTATCTTGAATCGTTTCATCACACCGAGTAAATCCTTGGGCAAGAGATTGACTGCAAACTTTCCGCTGTGCAGGATCTGTTCGTGAGACAGCCTGTTTTTCCTGATGGCTTGGGCGATAAGAGGCGGTTCATGCGATACCTGCGTGATCCAAGAAGCGATCATCCCGTTATGTCCCCCGTCAGCGGAAATGGTTACCAGGTATATGCCGTAGTGAAATCTGTCGAGTACCTCCTGCCATGATTGTTCCATTCTTTCACCCCCTGTATATGATTATAGGATCAGGGAGCGACAATGGAAAGGATACCATGACGTTTTCTAAAAGACTCGGGATCCCTGCGTCGAGAAATCAGGACGGTCCTTTGAAGAATGTATCAGCAGCGGGCTATTCCCCTATATAGACTGGTTCATTGCTGCTGATGGTTGTCCCGTCCCCGAGCTGGCCCTTGTTGTTTGATCCCCATGCAAAGAGATAACCTTCGGATTTTATGGAGAGTGTATAATATGCACCGGAACTTACCTTTGTCCAGTCATTGTCGAAATTTATCTGTTTCGGGATATCGCTGCCATCGTACGTTCCGTCTCCTAACTGTCCCATGCTGTTTGATCCCCATGCCCATAGCGTACCGTCATTCTTCAGTGCTGTGCTATGTAATATGCCTGCGCTCACAGCAGACCATCCCATGGAATCATTGATCCAGACAGGGACAGGGCTGCTTCCCTCAAGACCGTTTCCGAGCTGGCCCCAGTTGTCCGATCCCCATGCCCACAGGGAGCCGTCCTTTTTGATGGCAAGGCTGTGTGTTGCGCCGGCGCTTATCGCAAGCCAGTCGGTGTCGTTATCGCTTTCAGCATTAATCTGCACAGGATCCGCACTGTCTATAAATGTGCCGTCGCCGAGCTGACCGGAAGAGTTGAGCCCCCATGCCCAGAGCGTGCCGTCTTTTTTTATGGCAAGGGTATGGGATAGCCCGGCGCTAACAGTTGTCCATTCAGGGTCAGTTCCTATTTGAACCATGATATTTCTGTTATCTGTTGTACCGTCACCGAGCTGACCGGAAGAATTGAGACCCCATGCCCAGAGCTCACCGCTGGTTGCGATAGCCATACTGTGATGACCGCCTGCGCTTACTGTGGACCATCTCCTAAGGTAGCTGATCCTGACAGGTCTTTTTCTATCATCATTGTCATGGGTAGAGAGCTGGCCATAGCTGTTGCTTCCCCAGGCCCACAGAGAAGTATCCTTCTTGACGGCTAAAGAATGATATGTGCCGGCGCTCACCAAAGACCAGTCATTTTCGAATCCTATCCTGACCGGGGTGGTCTTGGTGCTCCAGTCACTGCCTAAACCGAGCTGATTGAAGTCATTTAGACCCCAGGCCCACAGGGACCCTGTGTTCTTGATGGCCAGGGTGTGTGAATAGCCGGCGCTGACACTTGCCCATTGGGCGACATTTTCGGCTGCAGCCGAAGCTGTGAGATAGTATAGGATATTATTATCATCATCGGTGCCGGAAAAATAGCGGCATCCGGCAGACATGGAAAGGACCAGAGACAGTGCAAGAATATACAGATGACGTTTCATATAATCCCCCTCAGTGTTGATCAATGCTCAAGCCACCTTATGATTCAATCCAGTACATCACAACAGCAAGGAATTTCTTGCAATATCCATGCAAACCAAAACTTATTAGAATCATTTCAGATTTGAATGTGAACAGGACAGACTCTCAGGAACAAAAGCAAATATTTTCCAAAATTAATGAATATATTTTCTTATCCCTGTCATGGTGCATAAAAAAAGGAAGCCTGTTCGGCTTCCTTTTAATTGTCTCAACACTGCCGGGCATCTCTTCGGCAGGACTATGGTGTTGTTTCAACCCCGGATCATGTCCTGGTCATGCGTAAGAATTTTCCTGTAATGATAAAATATTTAACCGGGCTGCAGCTTGTTCGTGGCTGAAACTGCACACAAAGGGTTTGAGGCATCTTGGATGCATGTTGTCGAATCATTTCATTGACAATTCAGAGGCTGCATCCCTGGCAGCGCTTAGCCACTGTGCCATGCCGGATGACGAGGCAGTCTTTTGAGATGCGCGCACTATCCTGCCTGTGCTTACATCAACGAGCCTCAGATCGATGCGCATGGCACTGCCGATAACTTGGTAACCGCCAAAGACCATACATGCTGCACCCGCGATTCTGCCGATGCGCAAACGGGAGCCTTCATCAGCGAGGTCGGATGATCCGAGGTTCAGCTCTTCGAGTACGAGCATCAGCTTTTGACGTTCAACCACTTGATATCCACCGCTATTTCTTAAAGACTCGATAATCTCCGCCGAAAGGATCTGGCCGAGATCAGGTCGGGATGAATCTTCATAGCTCAGATTTTCCATGTCCCAGACAGCCACGGTAATTGTATGGCTGAAGGTCTCCTGTGTCGAAGCGCACCCTGAAAGGAGAAAGAATATCACGCAAGAGATCGACAGGGCGATCCGGTGCTTTTGAATCATCCCTGATCCCCCGTGATCTGGTCATTGATTGTCTCTATGGTCTTATCGTCTCTGACTATCTGCCTTTCCGTGCTGAGTATACGGCAGTAGGACAGGTCGGGATCAACCTGGATAACCTCCAGATCCGCGATTTTCTTATGAGCCTGCCGCAGTGTCTTTCCCTTGTATTTGATGGGTTCGGGTTCCTCTATGACTGTAAACCTGCTTCCCATGACAACTCCCTGGTCAGCGCCCAGGTTGACCATGGCCTTTTCATCTGTGACATTTATAATATAGCCCTGAAGGGGATAGGTGGTCATTACAGTAGTCAGGATCTCACGGTTGAGCCGGTGGAGTTCTTTTTTAAGCGATGAACCCGAGTTCAATTCCCGGTTTATTACTTTTGGTATGGCTGTCGTCTCTGTATCAACGAGGCGCAGGCTCAGGAGTGTCCCTTCGGGAGAATGTATGAGCGATCCGGTGCCGATTACCTTTGCAGCCAGAACCCTGCCCAGCCTCAGTGAGGTCTGAGGGTCTGCAAGTTCTGATGAACCGATATTGAGTTCTTCAAGGAGGCGTTCGATAACGACCCTCTCCACCACCTTGACCCTGCCGGACGCATTGAGTTCATCGGCTAGCTGTGTGGTCAGGACCGGTACAAGACCGTCGCGTTCACTAAGGCTGCCTGTCTCCTGAAAATCGATAAAGGTCATTACCATGGGTTGTGAAGTCCATGTGTCTTGCGGTGTTTTCGCGAACAAAGCCTTATTGGAACGATATCTTTCAGCCAGCTCCTTTACCAGCTTATCCACCCGTTCCCTGCTCCTGGAATCATCCTTGAGGGCAAGCATCTCGGCCGCCCTTTTGGCAAGGGCATTTGAGAAAATATCTTCCCCGTCTATCTTCTGTCCCTGTCTATACATGTCGAGGGCTTTGTCCCACTGGCCCTCCTTCTCATAGGCAACGCCCTTGTTCGCCATGGCCTCGACGTAGTACGGATCGACCTGCACTGCCTGGTCATAGAGATCGCGGGATTGCTCATAGCTGCCTACGCTCGCGTAGAGCCTGCCGAGCTTGTTATAGGCGCCGGCCATCTGAAAGCTTTCCGCTTCAGGTTTTTCAACAGCCTTTGCATACTCTGCCTGGGCAAGATCCTTTTTGTTCTGAGCATAAAGCACATCTCCTTTGACGGTATGGATGTATGCCCGCCCAGGAGCAGCCTTCTCGACACTTGAAGCCAGTTCAAGGGCCTTGCTGTTTTCACCCTTCATGGCATAGATGCCTGCGAGTCCTTCCTTGCCAATGATTTCACCGTCACCTTTTTCTTTGCTCATGGCAGTAAAGGTCTTTTCCGCTTCATCGATCTGACCTGCCTTTAATGCGGCATACCCTTTGATCATTCTTGCCCGGGTATTTCTGGGATCGTTTTTTACGACTTCATCGCTTATGGCCTTGGCAAGGACGGTTTCTTTCTGTTGGAGTTTCCTTTCAGCCAGTTTCACGAGCATGACATTGGTCGTTGTTCCGCCGCCCTGAAAGAGATCCAGCAGCTTGAGATCAGGACCCAGAATGCAGGTCGTGGGCAGGATAGTCCTTGCCTGATACTGATCGCTCACACCAGAATCGTCGAGAAGGATCGGGAAGCCGGGCTGTGAACTCTTCATGAATTTCTCAACCGATTCCTTTGGTGAGCGTGTGACTCCCCATACTTTCAGGTCTGCATCCTGATATTTCTTTGCCATTTTGTCCAGACTCAAGAGGCTTTCCTGGCTCGGTCTTGACGAGGCATCGAAGAAATAGATGATCATCATGGGGTTATCCTTCATCTCTGCCAGACTGTAGATGTTTCCATCAACACTCTTGAGGGAAAACATGGGTGTCTGGCTTCCCGCAAGGAGTTGCTGTGAATAGCCGGTCCCTGCAGCAAAGACCAGGATAACCGGGACGAGAAAGGCGAATATGCTTTTACGAAGATTCATTGAATGTCCTCCTTAGTGTTTTTCATATATTCAATGTCATGAATACAGAACCATCTTTTTTTATCATTGCTGTATACACATAATTCTTCCGAAGATCGAAATGTATTCAAACATACCCTATACCTTGAACCTTTCGTGACACCTCATGCCCAGCGCCTATTCTGATGCATTCATAGGTTAATTATATGCATCAGCATCGATATTTCAAGGAATACTCCCCTTGATCACGGTTGTATCTAGTGCACATACCTGTAGCTAGTTACCCTGGTCTTGTGTCGGGACCAGGCGTACAAAAAGAGGGATCTCTCCTTTTTCTTCCAACTGAAGCTGCGCCTCCCAGTCGTAGTAATCGGGCAGGCTCAGCCGGACCTCGTGTTTTCCCAGGGGAATATCAAACATCTGTGGGGTTTTTCCCTTAAAGGAACCGTCTACGAAAACCTGAGCACCTACAGGCATACTCTCTATTCTCAAAGAGGCAAGTTCTAAAACCTGCTCTACTGCGGAAGATCCGTCAGAGGCGTTCTTTCGGGATGATATAAAATATCCCCCTGCTGCGAGCAATAAGATGAGAACAATGGCGGAAATAATGGCGGTATAGGGTTTTGCCCCGGGTTCAGGTTTGTCCTGCCTTAAAACGGTTTGCAGACTACCGAGGAAGTCCTTGAAGGCCGAAGCCATTTCGGCTCCTGTCTGAAATCGTTCATCGGCCTTTTTGTTCAGGCTCTTCATGATAAGTTTACCCAGGCCGGAAGGTATGCCGGGGTTTATCTCCGCCGGATCCTTGGGGTTGTCAAGGGTTATGGCCCTGAAGATCGAGGCAAGATTCTCACCGCTGTAGGGCCTGCTTCCTGCTGCGAGTTCATAGAGAATAACCCCAAGGGAATAGAGATCAGACCTGCCGTCGAGCTGCTGGCCCATAACCTGCTCCGGTGACATGTATACCGGGGTTCCCAGTATCTCTCCTGCACGGGTCTGCTGGTGCATGGATGCATCTTCGATCCGTGCGATCCCGAAGTCCGTGAGTTTTACCTTTCCATCCGGGGTCATCATGATGTTTGACGGTTTGATATCACGGTGCACGATCCCCTTTTTATGAGCATAATCGAGGCTTTCTGCGAGTTGTATAGCCAGCGCGGCGATTTGTTCGGGATTCAGGGTCTGTTCACGGATTATGTCGTTAAAGGGTCTGCCTTCGAGGAATTCCATGGCGAGATAAACCGTCCCGTGATCCCGGCCCACATCATAGATAGTGACGATATTGGGATGGGAAAGCCTGCCGATAGCCATGGCTTCTTTGAGAAAGCGCTGAACGAAGTCCTCGCTTGTTACCCGGTCTTCCCTCAGCACCTTCAGGGCAATGGTGCGGTTGATCTGAGGGTCTAGTGCCTGGTATACAACTCCCATGGCTCCTTTACCCAGTTCCTGGATGATTTCATAGCGGCCGTAGTTCATTGAGTGTCTTTCCATCCCCGCTCAGGGGGGGGTCTGTTTCCGGGGTCTTGATCTATCTCTCGTATAAAGGCCTGAACCGTTTCATACGGCAAAAGAAAACCCAGAGAATCCGTTCCTTTATGCCTTGCCTTGACCACAGCGACAAGGGTGCCGTTATCATTGAATACCGGGCTTCCGCTGCTGCCCGGATATACCTTCATGTTTGCCTGCCACAGAGGATGGTTGTCTACCGATCTAGGCGGGCCGTTAATGAAACCTGAGTATATGGTACCACCGAGATTGTCAGGGCACCCAATGGAATAGATTTTCTGGCCCATTCCCAGGAGTTTGACGCCTCCGATAAGAGAGACATGTGCATTGAATTCCATTTCTACATCGATCAGTGCGAGATCATGCTCATAGTCTATCCTGAGAATCCTGCCGGGCATGGTTTTTCCGTCGAACAGGGTAACGCTCATGCTGTTCAAACCCTTAAGGTTGTGAGCCGTAGAAAGGATTACGCCGGAAGGGTCAACGATGAAACCGGAGAACTGGACAGTCTCGCCATTGACCTGTGCAACGATACAGACAACCGATTCAATATGAGACAATACCGCTGCGGGTATGTCGGCAGTCGATGTCTGGACATGGACTGAAGACCCTTTGCGATAACCGGAAAGAAAGTTCCACAGTGATTGCAGATGTTGCTGGTCGGGATTTCCATTGAATGAATAGGACGCATGAATGTCAGTCGCAAGGGGGGATTTGTGCCTGAGTTCGATATCCCACGTCTCACTGCCCTGCTGTAAGATTATGCGGAGCATTTCAGTCTGTGCAGATCTGCTCTTTAGCGTAAAACCCGAATGAATGAACCAGTCTGTAAGGATGTCCTCCATCTCTGCTCGAGGGATGGGGTATGTCCTTGAGGTGTCTTGAGACCATGCTGCAAAGGCTGGATGAAGCATTACAAGGGAAAGCAGAAGAATTCTCGCGACTGTTTTCATATTTATATGGTCCGTGCCAGTACTACGGTAATGTTGTCTTTACCCCCGGCCTGTTTGGCAAGATCAATGAGTATATCCACTAATTCCGGCAGATCCTTGTTTGTCTTGAGTTCTTCAAGTATCCTCTCGTGACTGACCATATCGGTCAGACCGTCGGAGCACAAAAGGAAAAGGTCGCCTGGATATGTCTTTCCCCGTATCAGGTCGAGAGACACGCTGTCCGAGATACCCACTGCCCTCAGGATCACATTCCGGTGAGGATGTTTCTGCGCCTGCTCGGATGTTATCAGGCCCTGGTCGAGTTGATCCTGAACAAGGGAATGGTCTTTTGAGAGCTGTTTCAGCTCGAGATTTCTCATGCGATATGTCCTGCTGTCGCCCATATGTCCGAGCACAAAACCTGTATCGGAAAAGGCGAGCAGCTCGGCTGTGCATCCCATGCCATTATGATCGGGATGTGCCTGGACATGTTCCAGGATCCTTTGATTTGCAAGGCTGAAGGTCTTCTGTACCAGGGTGCTGATGTGATCGGGAGAGACTGATTGTCGAAGAGACAAGCATTGTGATGCTGTCTCCACAAAGATATTGCTGGCCACTTCACCTGCTGCGGCGCCCCCCATGCCGTCGGCCACTGTGCAGAAACCCATCCGGGGATCGATCAGAAAGGAATCTTCGTTGTTTTTCCGTATGAGGCCGGTATCTGATTTGCCGAAGCAGAATATTTCACTATTCATAATTTCCTCAATTGTCTTGACACGGGATCATCCATAATTGTACTTTTATTATCATGAAAGTGGAGTTAACCGTTAGGTCTAGCGTTGCTTAAAGGGGACAATCGGTCGGAATAAATGAAAGATAAGCCGGACATAGAAATTCAGCTCATTCACATTCAGGGCCCTTTAAAAGGCCAGATTCAGGAATTCCTCACAGACACAGTATCCATAGGCCGGCACACCTCGTGCGATGTAATCTTTCCCAGGGAATTTTCCGTTATCTCCCGCAGGCATGCCCGGATCGAGCGGGAGGGGAACCGTTTCAAGATCACGGATCAGAGTACGAACGGCACCTTTGTAAACGGAAAGCAGATAGAACAGGCCTATCTCAAAGACGGTGATGTCATCATGTTTTCCGATGGCGGGCCAAAGGCGAGTTTTCTTGCCCATATCCTCAAAGACCGGCTTGAGGAAGTATCCGGGGATACAACCCCGATGTCTTATCCGCAGGACGTATCCACCCCTGCAGGCCAGAGTGCCCCAACTCCTCCTGCCCGGGATATTATTCAGGAGACACCCGAGCCGCCAACGCCTGCAACGCCGGCTTCGCCTCCGTCCTTGCAGGAAACCCCCAAGACATCTGACGCCGACAGTGTCCCCATAGAGAAGGTTCAGGCCCCGCTCATTGTGCAGTACGGGCCCACCCTTAATTCCTTCAAGGAACTTCCCATTACCATCGGTACGGATCCTACAAGCAATCTCATGCTTCCTCATCCGGCTATCACCAAGCGTCATGCCCAGATCTTTTTTGCCCGCGGGCAGTACTGGATCAAGGACCTCTCCGGCACTAACTGCATATCGGTCAACTCTCGCCCTGCGGGCTTCCAGGTAGCCCTGAATGCCAATGATGTGCTTGCCCTGAGCCCCACAGGCCCTACCTTCCGATTTCTCGGCGAGGGCCGTCTGGCGGAGTACGAAGAGATCGTTCCCGAAGAGCCCGATGAAGCGCCCATAGCAAACCATGACATGCCCAGGCAGGAAGAAGACAAGGTTCAGAAGGTTATCAAATCTTTTAAGGATATGTTTAAAAAGTAATTGTACCATATAAATAGCAGTATTGATTTACTATACGATTCTGCCAAGATTGTGATGATTTAAGCCTGCTGCTGTATAACAATTATCCGCCTATCATGACCGTGGGACATCCAAGAACAATGGTGCCTCCATGGGCTGTCTGATCCCCCATGCGAGCTGCAGGCTTCCCGCCTATAAGAACAGTTGCCGAGCCCTTGATTATTGAATCCGGCGGCCCGGCACAGACTGCCTGATCTCCCATAACGGCAGCAGGCAAACCTCCGATGATGACCGTAGGACATCCCGGACCGACAATCGGCCCCCCCACATGAGGTACAACCCCGGTAACCATGGGGCATGTGTGCATATCGGTTAGTCTTGCAGCAGGCGGCATGGCAATCTCCTTTTAACTGCCCATTCAATCAATTGGGGCCTGCGTTTCATCATAATCCAGGCGCAGGTATTGGATGCTTCGACCTTTAGAAACATATCGCAGGTAAATGGAATCATAGGTTATGCCTTTTACAAGACATGGATAATCACGAAGGGTTATGTTAGGTCTGGTCATTTTGCGTATAGGTCTGATCTGCATATCGGCCGTGCATGAGTAGTAGAGATTTCCTGATGTATCGGCAAACAAAAGGGCGAGCTCATTTTTAGCGGTTACAACCGAACAGATTATGGTGTAAGCGTCAAGAGCCTTTGACTTGAGGATCGCCTCATTGTCAATGGTGCCTTCTGGCATGTTGATATAAGAGCATATCAGGCTGCCGGGCTCTCTGGAGACAGTCCAGATCATAGGTCTGGGTTTTTTATCGCCCTGAGTGATTCCCTCACCCTTACCAAGATAGAGCGAACGGAGTTCCTGCTGGGTAAGGGACACATCGAGGTATAAATCCATCCATATTACGGGTTTTCTCATGGTGTAGTGCAAGGTGTCTTGAATGCCTTTATCCATATCCTTAAGATCGAGCAGTGCATAAGTGATGATCCTGGATGATCCATCAACCCAGGATAGATAGAGTCTTTCATTCTGCCCCCAGCTACAGGTTTTCACGCTGCCTGTTTCATGGCCGTTCATTGTAAACCTGTGCTCCATTGTCTTTCCCGAAGCATCCACGCCGAGTACTACGCATTCGTGTGTCTTTTCATCTGTCCAGAGTGTGATAATGCTCCCGTCAATACGACTGAGCGCCCCATCCATCGGGGCAAGGGCTGTATCGAGCGATACCCTGACAGGATTATACGGCATTGTCCCATCAAGCGGGACTTTCACTACGAATAAACCTTTATCCTGAGCCTGCCAGTATACATGGCCTGCCGGACAATCAGCGGCTGCAATCAAGGCCGCCATCGGTCTTACGTCCATCTGCTGGACAGTTGCCGCATTGATACAGAATATAGGGTTGTCCGGAAGATAAGGGCTTTGCTGCTGGTAAAAGATTATGGCGGTGTCATCTGACTTGTGTGTCCATGAAGCGCACCAGGGCACAGCCGGGCCGAGACCTCTGCAAGCCGCGATTGTTGATGAGGCTATGTTTACCGGCAGTATCCTTAGTTTGACTGGGGGGCTGTCGGCAAGACGCATAATACCCTTGTACACGGCAGTGAGCGTGTATGAGCCGGGCTTCATTATACCGAACCATTGGAGCAGGTCTCCCCTGAGTTCTATCTTCTCCCCGGGGGCAAGAGAGGTTCCTTCAGGGTTTCTCGGAGGATCGACATAGATGCCGTCGCGTTCTTTATGAGACATCTGATCGGCCTTTAATATCTTCTTGTCAGGGCCCGTAAGAGTGATGGTTACCGACCGGTTTGTATCGAGAAAAGATGCCACGCTCAGGGGCTCATCAAACCGGTTTGTCAGTGTAATGGAGAAAAATAAAGACTCTCCATAAAAGACCTCTTTCCTTTCAAGATCGATATCCAGAACCATTGACTTGTCAGACCCCCCTGCATCCGGGTCCTTTCCGGCCGACATATCTGTTAAGGATGATGCCGCAGAAAGGATGACCGGGTTTGTATATCCGAGTATTGCAAGTATTATGAATATGCTGATACATGTCTTTCTCATCATCGTATCCACATCCTGTTACAGTTTACAGCTGTGTCTTGATCCGCACGAGTCTATTCTTCTTCCGGTTCATCCACATCGTCTTCAACAAATGCTTCTTCATCGGGCTCCATCTGCCAGGGCATTGTCTCGCTCTCGACAGGGTCGGGTTCGTTTTCCGGTTCGAGACGGATATAGTTGATCATCTTGGCGTTCATGACGAAGCGCAGGTGCACCCATGGAAAATCCGTTCCCGCCATCAGGCTTGGGCAGTTGTTCTGCGTAATGGGTAAGCCTATGATATCCTTGATGGACTTCACCGTTCTTAAAGTGGTGCTTGCATAGTATAGTTCCCCGCTTTCATCACAGAGCAGGAGCATCAGCGCGTTCTTCGAGGACACTGCCGAGCTTATGATGTTTATGTTCGGGGCTTTTGATATTGAAAAAGATACGCTCTGCCTGGTCGAGCTGTCTGATGTGCTGATCGGTGTGCACACGATCTTTCCCTGCCTTGCCGAGACGCACCAGACCATGGTCTTTTGCGCCGGGAGCTCGTCTGGTTCTCCAATGGTTCCGGGAAGCCCTTTTTCCCCGAGATATAACGATTTCAACGTCATTACAGGGATCTCACGTTCCATATAGGCATCGAACCACAGCACAGGGTCATTGGAGATATGTATGGTCCTTGTCGCAAACCCTGCATCCATGTCATCAAGCGGCAGCATGGCATAGTCAATCTGCCTGCCCTTGGGTTTGGTCCATATAACATGAAGCCTCTGGTCCTGCTCGAAAAAACATGTATTAGGCCCTATTGGCGTGTTTCTTCCCAGGTCAAGCTCGTAGGACTTGGCGACACCTGTTGGCTGTACATGGATTGCCGCGCAGCGCAATCTTTTGTAATCGGCAAACATGACCACAAAAGAACCGTCTTTCAGCGAAAGAGCTGTTCCTATAGGCCATCCGCCGAACGGAAGTTTTTTGACCTCTATGGGAGGACCTGGCCTGCCCTTTTTCAGGTCTATGGGAACAAAGAAGAAGTCCTTTACACTGAACCAGTACAGGTGCCCGACAAGGCACTCCGGTGAAGGGATGCATGAGGCATGGGCAGACACCTGTTCATTGACCGAGACCGTTCGGATGCACAGCCATGGGTTACGTGGAAGATACGGGCTCTGCTGCTGGTAGAAGAGCACTATTGCCTGCCCTTTAGAGTGTGCCCACGCAGCGCTCAGAGGTGAGTCCTTAAGCTGAGATCCCCACCTCGGCGTATTGGCGGCCAGGATGGAGGCAGGCATAATCTTGAGTTCGGCAGCCTCACAGGACGCTATCCTGAAGATGCCCTTATATTCGGCCAAGACCTTGTACGTGCCTGCCGGGATATGGCCGAACCACTTTAAAAGGTCTCCCCTGAGTTCCAATGTATCTCCGGGGGCAAGACTGGTCCCTTCGAGGTCCCGCGGTGTATCGATATAAAAGCCGTCCCGCTCCATGCTGGACATCTGGTCAGCCTTGCGCTCTTCGCCGTCGAGCTTTTTCAGGGTAATGGTAACAGCACGGTTGGCAGGTTCAAGACTGGTCACGCTGACAGGCGTTTTGAACGTATGGGTGAGCTTCAGGCTGAAAAAGATCGATTCTCCGTAAATCCCTTCTCCCCGGTCGAGACTCAGATTGAGAACTAATCCGTTATTCATGATCGTCTCCAAAGGTTTATGTGACTGTTATGTCTGCTGAAACAGACTTGCCGTTTCTGCTGTAGGTTATAGATGCAGTGCCTGGCTTCTTTCCTTTGACCTCGATACAGAGATCTCCCACGATGCTGATACTCAGGACGGCGGTATTACTCGATTTCCATAAAGATGCCGGGGTCTTGTGAGCACAGCTGATATTCACCCTGCCGACAGATGGAGCCCCGGCAGCAACATACGCTTCTTCAGGCCCCACGGCCATGAGATACATCTCGGTGTTCTTAGCCAGATTCGGTATATCTTCCTTGAGATTCAGATTGTTCGGGTTCGCCACGTTGTATTCCAGATACACTATCTTGGCCTCGTTATTGGGATCGGTCGGGTCTTCAAAGAAACCTTCCATGATCCTGTCTCCGAACCGCGAATTCTTCTGGATCTCTACCTTGTCAAGAAATCGCAGCGTCAATGCACAGATCGCACAGAACTGCTGTTCCTGGAGGTATGACATGGTACACTTGAAAGAGTAATTCTGGTCATGATCCTGGGGAAAACAATTCCATTTGGGATCGATCAGATTGATAACCGTGTTTGATACCCCTGTTGTGGTCTCATAGCGGACGATGAAAGGCACCCAGGAGTTTGCAGCTGCATTCCAGCGTCTTTGTGTTGTCGTATTTGAATGGCGCAGAAAGAAACCGTGCGCCATCTCATGGGCTGTCGTCTCGTTGGTCTCTCCTGCATACGCGCCGGTATGCTTTCCAACCATAAGCTTGCCGTTGCCCAGCCATACCCCCAGGAGCCCGCCCGCGTTGCACCTGGCATAGAACATATAGATACCCTCTCCGGTCCTCGTGATATTCCTGTCTTCAGCGGTAAGAGCAGGGTTCTGCACCGGATCAAGGGCCGCTACGGCCTTGTTCAGGATATCATCACACAGGTTTCTCAGGTCGGTTGTGGCGTTGCCGGGTCTTGGCAGCATGAACGCAGGGAACATGCCGACGGAGTAGATATCATTGTATGTCGGGTCGCCGGGGTTTGTCCCGGCAGGTCTGAAATTGTTCATGTTCGCATAATCGCCCGTGGCTGCACCGGCGTTGAATACATCGATGATGCTTTGCCTCCATCCGGTTAGAGGCAGTTCTATGGTTTCTATGGGATCGCTTATCTCGGTAAAGGTATGCTCATAGTAGCTCTTGACCGTGCCCCAGTTGATATCGGCTGCAGGCAGGGTGTTGGCCGTTAATAAGAGCCTGATATCGATCTTCCGCCATATAACTATCCTGCCCGTGCAATATGCCCGGGGCTTTGGTATATCCGCATTTTTGTCGTCTAAGAGAAAGACCTCGGCTTTGTTGATCTTGGTATCACGGACGTCCTTGCCGGAGTTGTTGACGAGCCATATCAGGAAACGATAGTTGTCACCGCCTATGGGAAGGGGGCTGAAGACAAAATCCGATATGCCTACCTTGATGTCTTTGCCGCCATCGGAAAGTTTCTCATTCTTGATATCGAGCTTGACCCACATGGTCTTGTAATTGCCCTTTGAGCTTATCTTCTTGAACTCGAGATCTTCATCCTTTGCCGTATCGAGGGTAGGGGGCTTGATGTACGGGGCAGCCTTGATAACCTTACTTGCCTGGACACCAGGTTTTGAATTTGAGGGCTTCCTGTGTCCCTTGAAAAAGTCCAGGCAATTGTCGTCCCCTTGTGTCGGGTCTTCATCCGTTCGATTGTATTTTTTGAAGAAATCATTAAGGCAGTTTTCCACGGTATTGTTATCGCTCACTGCATAGACCGATGTCTCCTCCACAGGGTCCTTTACCTCGATAACCACCTTCAAGGTATCATCGAGATCGACCTGTTCCTCTTTGCCGTCAAATCCGTGGAACTTGCGTATTATTACACGGAAAGGCGCAGCAGGCTGCACGTCCTTCATCCATTTTCTGTTGCTTCTCTTATAATATGCCGGTTTTGATACGGTATCGCCGTTCGGGCTACCCCTGTTTCCGAGCAGACGCGCATCAACACTGGCAAGGGAATGGTTGTCTGTTACAAGCAACCTGTAGGCCTTGTCTGTGCCGGGGTTTTTCAGGCCCCCCTGGGGTGTTGCGGCATCTTCACTGTCCTGATCAGGTGCAATACCTGTTACCAGATTCTCTATGCACTGAGGGAGTGTCTCCAAAGATGCCCCGGCCTCTGTCTTGAAGAGATACCTGCACCGGTATTTCTGTTCATCACGCTTTACATATTTTTCACCCAGATAATGCAGGCTGATAGAATATTTGACCGGTGTCAGGACCAGAACTGTTCTCTCTTCGGTCTTTCCTTCCTGTTTCTTCGTTCCCTTCTCAGCCATGATATACTCCTGCCTCTTTAAACATGAGAGTCAATAAATCGCTATTTTTCCACCCGCTCGAATACCCATTCATAGTCATACCGGTCAGGGAACTGGATTATAACCTTGCCTTCCGGGATGTTTTCAACCCTGACAACGCCCTCACCGCTGGTCTTGATTGTCTTTTCGCTCCCATCGGGCAGCGTCAGTTTGCATTTCTCGGACTTGACCGGCGCGCCCGCGTTATCAAGAAGCTGGAATTCTGCCCAGGTCTTTTTCTCTTCCTTTTTCTTCTTATCCTTGTCTTTGTCCTTATCTTTTTTGTCTTCCTTGCCGTCTTTTCCCTGATCAGGCTTTGCCCCGGGCACCCCGTCATCAGCCTCTAAGGCCGGTTTGGCCTCCAGGGCATCTTCTGCCGAGACTTCTTTTCCACTTTTTGGACCAGGCATTATTCCCCCTCCAGCTTTAGTTTATCTTGACTATCGAGCCCTTGATCTCTGCCATGGCACTGGCCTCGACATTCACCATCGCACCTTTGATAAGGGCCTTGCTTGCGCTCTCCAGTTCAAGCGGGCCGGTTGTCTTGATGGTTATCCCTGAGGAGTCCATGGCAATGTGAGATCCCCCCACCTTGAGGGTAATGTTGGAGCCTGCCTCGATAACAAGGTTACCTCCTGCCTTGATATAGACATCTCCACCGGCAATCTCAGAATGATTGCCCCCGAATTTCTCGGCCACATCGCTGCCGACCTGTATCGAGAGCTTGTCGCCGACAACCCTGTTCTCTTTTCCGCCGGTTGTTACACTCAGGTCCTCGCCAATCATCTCTATCCTGTTTTCCGTGATTGTCTCGTTCAGGTCCTTGTCAACCTTGAGGAGGCGATTATTTGTGACCACTATGTTCGAATCGCCGCCCACGGTTTCGAACATGCCGGCCTTGACCCTGACATCGAGATTCTTCTCTGCGTGTATGAATATCTGCTCTTCGCCCTTCTTGTCCTCGAGCCTGATCTCGTTGAACCCGTCGCCACCGGTTGAGCTGTTCGATTTGATGGTGCTCTTTGTCTTCTGATCAGGGAGGCTGTAAGGGGGTGCGTTTGTGCCGTGATATACCCTTCCGGTGATGATGGGCCTGTCCGGATCACCCTCCAGGAATTCAACGATAACCTCCTGGTTTATCCTCGGCAGAAACATGACGCCGAAGCCCTGACCGGCCCATGCCTGGCTGACCCTGATCCAGCAGGAGGTTTTATCGTCCTTTTTACCCTGCCGGTCCCAGTGGAACTGCACCTTTACCCTGCCGTGCTTGTCTGTATGTATTTCATCGCCTGAAGGACCGGTAACGATGGCTGTCTGGGCGCCTGCTATGGAAGGTTTCAAGGTGAGCCTTTGCGGACGGTATGGTATATCAAAGGGGATGCAGGTAAACGAGTTTGAATAGGTTGCTTCCTTGCCCGTATCCTCGGCTTCGTAGGTTTCGCTCGCTTCATGGGACACCCTGGTAAGGACATACTGCTGATCGTTCATCTCATCGCGGTAATGATCCTTGAGTATGAAGCGGTATCCGCTGGTAAATTCCCTGCAAGTACCTGTTCCGTTAATTGTTGTAACCCCTGCCTCCTTTTCCTGCATGCGAATGTTGGCCAGGCGCTGACCCGCTTTCGTTTTCTGGTACTCACCCGGATAAATATACACCTCTCGTTCACCCGGGCCGAAGGCCGTGGCACTGGTCACCTCAACCTTGAGGTCTGCGGACGGTGTTTCGAAATTGAAATCCTTCATCGTGTATTTCCCGCTCAGGATCTCTTTTTTCCGGGTAAGCGAGGTGATCATATCCTCGCCGGCAAGGCCTCCTGAGGTTATCATGCATCGCACGTCCTCTTTCGGCAGTGGATTGTGATGCTCGGGAGAGTCGCTTATCACCATGGTATGCTTGTCTTGTTCATGCCTGAAATAGTAGTAGATGCCTTCGTGTTCGAGCAGTCTGGAGACAAAGTTGAAATCGGTTTCCTGGTACTGAACGCAGTATTCAAGCTTTTCATAATCCGCGTCCGCTACATTGATCTCTATATCACTGACCTGGTTTTCCTTCAGAACCTGATCCACGATATCCACAACAGAGAGGTTCTGGAATATGCGCGAGTCCGAAGTCCTTGTCAGCAGCCACAGTCTCGGCACCATGACGGCCTTGTACAGTGCAAGCTGGTGGGACGCATCTGCCCCGCCGCTTCCCCTTGTCTGGGTGAGGCTCGATATGATTCCGTGGAAGTATCTTTTCGAGCCGTCGGCAAGGAAAATTGATATCGACACATCCTTTCCGATTATATCTTCAAACACAATAGCGCTGTCTGCAGACAACAGATCGAGTTCAAAGGAAAAAGGCATTGAAATGCCTTCTTTGCCCGACAGCTTTGCAAGCAGAAGCTTGTCAGGACCCAAAGGTGTTTCAATGGCGATGATCCTGTTCTCTTGCGTATAGTTCATAGTATTTCCACCTTTTTTATATCCTTAATACTACGCCTGAAATGCCTGTTCCCATCGTCCTGCCAGTCGTGAGGGTGGATCATGAAGCGACTGGAAGCGTACCAGCCGGATCGCATCCGTATCCTTAACAGATACCAGCGGCATGATGCCGCTATCCAGGATCACATCACAGGCCTTGTCTGTAAGGAGCGCCCCTGTGCAGGGTTCCACTGCTGTTTCTCCATCGGTTTGAAATATGTGCAGCGGCAGGCCTTCAATCTCGAGGAAGGTCCCGGGCCGCATATCCCAGCCGTGCCTGGTGAATGACTGAGCCAGAAGCAGAGTACAGGCAATGCACGGGTTTCCCCAGAGGTAGTCTTCATGGATTGTGTTCATTTCTTCGAATCCGAACAGTTCGGCAGGGTCTGTTTCCCTGCCGTATGGAAGGCGGAGCAGAAAACCGGGCATGGCAAGCCCAAGATATGCTGTCTCAGGGATATGCCGCAGCGCCTCCCATGCTGATCTGTCTTCTTTCTTTATCCGATCTGTCCAGTCATCGCTGTCCGGGGTTGCAGCCAGGGATTCACAACCGACAATACCCGGGTGTGCTGCCGAGATAAACGGCGCGCCAGCCATGCGTGCAATCCTGGCGATTCGTCCCAGGACCTCTGCATCACATAGTGAGCTTTCAAACGAGTAATTGCCTGCAATAACAGACCATGGATCTGCCCCGGGTGTGTTTAAACTCTTTTCGACAAGGAGCCGGTATAACCCGCTCAAGCGTAAATCCTCTGACCCGCGTACATCGGCTGAAAGATCCTGTTTTGATATATCGAGGAGATACACCTTCAGATGAGAGTCTGTCTCCAGCCTGGAAACGAGGAAATAAACCGCTTTCCATGCCGCTTCCATTGCCTGGAAATCCCTGTGGTGCAGGATCATTCTCATGAGAGATGAAACAGCCTCATCGACAGTGGAAGTCAGTTCCTGTTTCTTGTTGTCGTCTTGTCGTATGATGTGAGGGCCGACTATCCTGTGCAGAAAAGAGTTCCATTGATCCTGGTCCGACCCTGCTGAAGCCCTGGCCGGTGAAGGCGATGCCTCATCGAGTATATCATCGAGCAGGCTTGCACTGTCCCTTGGAGATTGTCCGGGACTGCGGGGTTTATCCGTTGGTTCTCTCAGGGGACCGCCACCCGTGTCTGCTTTCGACCAGGAACGTATTTCCATGGCAGTCTTCTCGAAAGTACGGGCATCATCGAGCGCAGCCCTGGTCTGCCTCAGCCTCTTAAATATCTCAAGCCTCTCGAAGAGGGAATCCGGATGAAAATCTTCCAGCTCCTTGAACATCAGCATGAGTTCAGTATCTTCATCGCTGTCGAATCTCAGACGGACCGTAACACCGAGTCTTTCCATTACCTGATCGAGATTGTCGCGGTCCACCTCGAGCACCTTCCGGCGGGAAATATCCGGTGACGTATCCCTGGAGTGGCTTCCTGTGAAATCACCAATGATCAGGATGCGCAAAGGCGTATCCGACTCGGGTGCATCATGGCCATCCTTCAGTGAGGAGACAGTCCTGAAATCGAGCTCTCCGAAAGAGATCGGCTTTGTCATATCACGTTATATAAGATGCAGTGGCTCTGAAGATCGGGATAGGTGGTTGCGCAGTGGTTGTATACATCATTGAGCATTGCCGCTGTACTTGCGACATTGTACAGGCCGAAGTTGGGGTCGAAAAACTGCAGTTTGCCGTTATTGTTCCATGAAGCCATGGCATGGCCGGATGTCCAGGCATTGTTCCAGAGCGTGACGATATGATACCCTGCCCAGGTGAGTCCGGTATTGATCTGGGTATAGTTTTCAGGCGCATATTCCCCGGTCACGCTAAGCCCAGCATTCTTGATGATATTCCTGTCCCCTTTGTGCGATCCGATCATGCCTGCGGCCTGTCTGATACGGAACGACCCGGTCTGGCCTATCTGCCAGGTCTTGGTGACGCCCCCATAGCGCTGACTTGCCTTGACCCAGTAGGTGCACATGGAGATGCACACGCCAAAACTGTTCTTTTTCGTTTCCACATTATTATTTGTCGCGACTATCAAATCCATATGGCTCTCCTTGTCCTGATATTTTTCAGAGATATCAGACGATATCAAAAATAAAGCCGTCTCCGGACATTTTTACCCCTACGGTCTTTATCTGCTCCCCTGCGGCCATGCGGGAGAGTATTTCCCTGGACATATCCGGAAGCAGCGTGTTGGTGAGGATATGGTCCACGTTTCTCGCCCCGCTCTCCACCTCGGTGCAGCGCTTGGCAACCGCGTCCACGATCTGTTCGTCATAGGTCATGACGATGTTGCGGTTTTCTTTCATCCTTTTTACTACCCTGTCTAGTTTGAGCTTGATGATCTTGCGCATGTTCGTGTCGGTTATGGGGAAGTAGGGCACCACCTTCAATCTGCCGATAAAGGCCGGTTTGAAGTGCTTTATGAGATCGGGGCGGATCATCTCTGCAAGTGCAGGGGCATCGGGCATGGTCTCTTCATCCGCGCACGCCTTCATGACAAGGTCTGTGCCGAGGTTCGAGGTGAGTATGATCAGGGTGTTCTTGAAATCGATGAGCCTGCCCTCGCCGTCTTCCATCATGCCCTTGTCAAAGACCTGGTAGAAGAGCTCCATCACGTCCGGGTGCGCCTTTTCCACCTCGTCCAGCAGGACCACGCTGTAGGGTCTCCTTCGGACCGCCTCTGTGAGTACCCCTCCTTCGCCGTAGCCCACATATCCCGGAGGAGATCCCTTGAGGCTCGATACGGTGTGCGCCTCCTGGTATTCCGACATGTTGATGGTAATGAGGTTCTGCTCGCCGCCATAGAGCAGTTCGGATAGCGCAATGGCTGTCTCGGTCTTTCCCACGCCGCTCGGACCCACGAACATGAAAACCGCCGTGGGTTTCGAAGGATCGTCTATGCCGGCGTGGGATGTCTGTATCATCTGGGCGACAGAGGCCAGGGCATGGTCCTGGCCGATTATCCGCTCTCCCAGGTGTTTTTCCATCTTCAAAACCGTGGCGATCTCGTCTGTCTGCATCCGGCCGGTGGGGATTCCCGTCCATCCGGAGATCACCTCTGAGACGGTAGCGGAGTCCACGGAAACCTGTACAAGGGCCTTGTCACCCTGAATCTTTTCCAGGTTAGCCTCCAGTGTCTTGAGTTCCTTGATCTTTGCCTTGAGTGCCTTGTCTTTGGGGTCCTTGTCATGCACGGTGTTTATCTCTTCGCGCTTGTCAATGATCTTGCGTGCGATATCCATCTCTTCGTTCCAGCGCTTGTTGAGATCCTCGAGCCTTTTTTCCAGTGCTTTCTTGTCCTTTTCCAGTTCGCTAAGCCTTTGTGCATGGTCTTTGCCCATGGAGCTTTCCCTCTGCAGGGATTTGATCTCGCGTTCGGTATAGGCAATCCGTCTTGTTGCCTCCTCCACTGCGCCGGGTGAGGTGGTCAGACCGATGGCAACCCTGGCGCATGCCGTGTCGAGGACGCTTACCGCCTTGTCCGGGAGCTGCCTGCCGGAGATGTAGCGGTGGGAGAGCTTTACGGTATCGGCAAGGGCATTGTCCGTTATCATTACACCATGGTGCTTTTCCAGGAATGGCGCAATGGCCCTCATCATGACAAGGGCCTTTTCCTCGTCTGGCTCTTCGACCTTTACCACCTGGAAACGTCTGGCCATGGCGGCGTCCTTTTCAAAGTATTTCTTGTATTCCGCCCAGGTGGTTGCCGCTATGGTGCGGAGTTCACCCCGGGCAAGCGCAGGTTTCAAGAGGTTTGCGGCATCTCCGGCCCCTGCAGAGC
>DSAD01000149.1 GCA_011372875.1 Deltaproteobacteria bacterium | reverse complement strand
GTACGTTAATATTGCTGCCTTGCAGGGACTGAAACAACCAATGTTCGGACTCATCATCGGGCTTTTGCGGCAGATCATTTTCCCCTTTATTATCTTTTACGTTCTAACACATCTCTATGATCTTGCATTGCCGTGTATCTGGTGGGGTATATTTTCCATCACATGGTCTGCTGCACTCATCACGTTCATATATACCAGATATGTCCTGAATAATGTTGTGCATCCCCACAGCAAGTTATCTTTAGATTCACAAGCCGGGGTTTAACTGGTATTCAAGGCAGCGGCATAATGATCAGCAAAGAGAAGTCTTTATAAAAGCGATTGTGGAGAAAGGCACACAGGTGGTATCAGAACAATCTTTGGAGGTAAATGATAACAGCCTTATTAAATTGATGTAAAGAGTTTTGTCTATACATAAAACAGGTTTTATGGCATCTCTTTTTTGGCTGTGGTTGCACAGGCACGAGAAAATAAGATTCGCAGGAGGGAAACATGCTGAATGAGAGAAACGAGGAAGGGATCATCATCGCGGAATTTGACAACGGCAAAATAAACTCAATTACTCTCGATACATTGAGAAAACTTCGGGAAATCGTAAAAAAAGCCAACGAAGACGATTCCATCAAGGGAATCGTCCTGACCGGCGCCGGCAAGACCTTTTCCGGAGGGTTTGATCTTCCGATGTTCCTGGGGTTCAAGGATGTTCAGGAGGTTTATGAGTTCATCAAGGAAGAGGACGAGATCCTTACCGAGCTGTTCAT
Source organism: Deltaproteobacteria bacterium (assembly GCA_011372875.1). Lineage (GTDB taxonomy): Bacteria > Desulfobacterota > Desulfomonilia > UBA1062 > UBA1062 > DSAD01. The sequence goes on along the minus strand of DSAD01000149.1, from coordinate 23,005 downwards.
GTGCAAGAAGCCCGTTGTATCGGCTATTAACGGCCATGCCGTTGCCGGTGGGCTGATCTGTGCCATGGCATCCGATTATCGAATCGCCAAGAACCATCCGAAGATCAATCTGGGCATGAGTGAGATCAAGCTTGGCCTTCCACTTTCCCTGGCACAGGCCGAGGTCATGCGTTTTGGATTTGACAGCGACAGGAAATGGCGCGATGTCATGTATTTTGGTAAGATGTTCACTGTTGATGCCGCCAAAGAATTTGGTATCGTAGACGAGATTGTGGAAGAAGACGAACTGATCGGCAGGGCCAAAAAGATAATATCCAAATGGATCGATAATCCCGGCAGGGCGTTTATCAAACTGAAAGAGGGTCTCAAGAAACCTGCAGCAGACAGGATTCGTAAGAGAATGGCCGAAGAAGACTGGAAAGACAACCTGGAATGCTTCTTTGATAAGGATGTACGCGGTTCTCTGGAATTTGTCATGTCCATGATGTAGGAACAGGGTTTTCTCGCCGCATAAGATGCAGATCCATTTCAGGAGCGGTTTGTGCCGTTAAGAATATCGTTGTGTCGGCATAGTCCGCTCCTGAAAAGTATAAAGGAAAGACCCCTTCTTTATTCATACTGCTGCCTGAGAAGGATCGCAGACTAAGTTATCCCCCATACTCTTTGATTGACCGGAAACAGAGAAGAATGTCCTTCTTGGCGAGATCCGTGATATAAGGTATCCAGGTATTGAAAAAAGGTATGATAATCGTAACCGATACCATCATTATTAATGAAAACGATCTGGCTTGGGAATTTGTCCGCTCTTCGGGCCCTGGCGGCCAGAATGTGAACAAGGTCGCTACAGCGGTGCAGCTCCGGTTCAATGTCGCAAATGCTCAGGGGCTGCCCGATGATGTCCGTACAAGGCTCATGCGAAATGAAGGTAAGCGCGTGACCGCTGGTGGGATCCTGATAATCAATGCCAGGAGGTTCAGGACTCAGGATCGTAACCGGAAAGATGCCCTTGATCGGCTCATCAGCATAATACGCATTGCATCATACAGGCCAAAGAAGCGTGTCAAGACAAAACCAACCCCTTCTTCGAAGATCAAGAGGGCAAAGCTCAAACAGCATCGCAGCAGGGTGAAGGATCTCAGACAGCATACAAAGTACGTTCAGGATTAGTGCTTATTCTTGGGCCTGTAAATGGAAGAAGCCAAGGTGTAAAGGAAATAGAAAACAGATGTCGGAAAGAAAGCTCATAGTATTCGGAACAGCCAGCCAGGTTCCTTCACGAAATAGAAATCAGGGAGGCTACCTTTTGCGCTTCGACGATCATGGCTTTCTCTTCGATCCGGGTGAAGGGACCCAGAGGCAGATGATCTTTGCCGGCGCCAAGGTGTCAGAGATAACAAAGATATTCATTACGCATTTTCATGGGGATCACTGCCTCGGCCTTGCAGGCATTATTCAGCGCATATCGCTTGACCGGGTCAGCCATTCAATAGAAGTATATTACCCGTCATCAGGGCAGGAATTCTTTGAAAATCTTTGCAGCTCTTCTCTTTTCTATAATATTGCCCAGCTTAAGGGGTGCCCGGTTACAGGACCCGGGATAATCTTTGAAGACAGTGATATGGTCATTGAGGCACGAAGACTGGATCATGATGTAGAAACGTACGGGTACAGCGTCAGGGAGAAAGACTCGTATACCCTGATCGCGCAGCGTCTTGAAAAGGCCGGTATATCCGGTTCGGATATAAGCGAACTCAAGAGTGCCGGAGTCCTTGCAATTATGGGCAGGACCATAAACATTGAAGAGATGGGGGCAGTGCTGCCAGGGCAAAGATTCGCCTTTGTAATGGACACAAGGCTGTGCAGGGCTGTATATGAGCTTGCCGATCATGCAGATTTTCTCGTATGTGAGGCAACCTATCTGTCCGATCTGGGGGACAAGGCCCGTGAATACGGTCATCTTACTGCGGCGCAGGCAGGCATGATCGCCAGGGATGCATGCGCTGGGAAGCTGATCCTTACGCATTTTTCCCAGAGATATATGTCGACAGATGCCCACGTTGATGAGGCTGGACGGTTCCATGAAGATGTGGTTGCGGCAAATGATGGAGACCATATCGATTTTCCCAAGAGGAAACGTCCTGCGTGATGAATGATCATCTTCAATCCGTCTTTCTGTGCGCCACGCTGGACGCGAAGCTTGGGTTCGATTCACCTTAAGCTTGCTGCAGAATAGTATCCAGGGCTTGCCCAGGGGTTCATACCATTGATTGGTGTATTGATCATTGTCGATGGTGATCTTTGACCGGTACAGACGCTTCAAGATGATCCTCGGCTGTGTCTTCATCCCTGTATCGTCTTTTCCGGATCACCGCACGCACGTACATGGCCATGGTTAGGAAGGAAGCCAGGATGAAGATCACGGTATAGATATTCGTGCCAAGGAAAGAAAATACCCTGTTCCATGATCGCTGCTCTTTCAGCCACTGCTGTTCGAGTTCGTCGACAGACAACATAAGGCTCATCTCGATGGCCTTGTCTGAATCAACCCCTGCCCTCATGGTTTCTAGGATATTGAGAAGCCCGGTTTTTCCATGGTTTGTGATGATATGTTCTGCAATGCTCCTGCTCTGAACATAGGCAAGAACGATGTCGTGTTCGTTTTGAGGGAAATGGTATGATAATGCATCAAGTCTGATGAATCCGCCTGTCAATGCAGCCCAATTGTGAATGGATTCCTTCCTGCCCATGACGATTTCTGCTATACCTTCGCTTGCCCACTGTGCCACACCTTCATCGAGCCATCTGGGAAGGTGTACCTTGGTTATATGGCGATGAAGAAGAAGATGGCACAATTCATGTTTCAATGTGGCCCTCAGGGTAAAAAGGCGAGTGTTCATTCTGGAACAGTCGATAACTATCAAGAGTTTCTCGGGAACCGCATAGGCAAGATAAAAGCCGCTGCCTGACATTTGCAGGAACCTGTCGTGATCACCAATGAGTATGACCGAAGGCCGGAAATCAACCGACCAGAACAGATTGTTCTCCAGTTCATTTCTTACCCCGGGATAGATGCGCAGAACCTCGAGCGCGGCAGGTTCCAGGTTATTATCGAAAAACACAGTCAGGGTTTGTGCCTGCAATGATGTCAGGTTCTCTGCAGGCAGGGATGATACAGAAACCATTGATATGAAAAAAAGAAAGGATATCGTTTTTTTAAAATGCACCATAATCTGCCCTACCATATCATCCGTTCGGCCAATCTTGAAGAGGGTAATAAAATGATCCCGGGTCTATACTTTGTGTGATCAAATCCTATTATTACTAATTCCGACAGAACAAATAGTGGAAAAATATTACATATAATGTGCTAAATGGTTTCCAGCGCAGATGCCCTGTTCATGAGTCAGGAAAGGCCAACATGTTGAAATAACGAGATAGAATATGTGGTATGATTCTTGCCAATATAACCATGCCTAAATATTGAAGAAAAATAAATAGGCGATGCAAATGAAGAAGCATGGGTATGGAAATAGCAGCAAAAGAGGGTAGGATATGAGAAAAGATGACGCAAGAATATACGATAATAATGCAATCATGAAGCTTCTTGATATACAGCCGAATATGCACCTCCGTCTGAGGCAATACGGCGATATGGGCGAGAATGCATTTGATGTATATACATTATATAAATCAGCTGCAAAAAGAAGACTCACCGATATTGTCGAGGTCAATGATGTTTTTGATCTGCGCTGTCTTGCCTGGATGACCAAAAAAGATTTCATTGAGGCGAAGCGGCTTCTCCGAAGGCTCGGCTACATTACAGAGATGATCGATCAGGGCAGGCCCGAGGTCAGCTATGTCAGGCTCGTAAACGAAACCGGCAGGGCACAGTAACAAAAAAAGTACTGTTTCGGGCGCGCCTGTACGAACAGGCTGCTCAGATTGAGAATCCAGGCTATGTTCCAGGGGCCACTTGTAGTCTAGGCATGGGCCACTATGAATTCTTCATGATATTCTTTGTCTGTGGGTCCTATAAGATCATTGATAACGGTCTTGAGTCTTGTGAAATCAGGAGATTTAAGAACATATGCATCGGCGGCCGATATCAGGGGATCATCTTTATAGCTTGAATATGCCGTGTGAATAATAAGCGGTTTATCGATCCTTGATTTAAGGATATGTCCCATTGTGTCCAGGCCGTCCATTTTTGGCATGCGGATATCCATGATAATGAGGTCAGGCTCCTTTTCGTAGCCACCAAAGAGATAATTCAAAGCCTCTCTGCCGTTTGATGCGATGGACACATCATATCCGTCATCACCCAGTTCTTCCTTAATGAGAAACTGGAGATGGATATCATCTTCAACCAGCAAAATCCTCTTCATTTCATAACCTCCCCTTGATATGAATACATGTTTTGCTGGATACCAACGCGTGCCTGGCAAGCACATACTTTGCCGATAATCTGGCGAAGCGCTGGCTGATTCACAGCATTTAAGTTCTTAGCAGGATCGGTGCCAAATGATGCAAGTGATATAATCGTATAGATATCAAAGGCATAGACAGACTATATATGATATATAGTACAAGTTTTGACTCTCCGATGGGGTGGTTGTCAAGATAATGACATTATCCTGAAAGATAGGAGACGGATTATCATTATTGAGATGATACCTGAGCTGCTTGCAGCGGGCGTAACTTATTCTCTCGCCTCGGGGATAAGGGTTGGGTGGTAATAAATGGGTTTGGGTGTATCGGCAGATTGCGGGCAGGGTACTTCATTTATATGTTTGGGTTTCCCCCTGCTGCTGATTGTAAGGGTTTCTCTTACACATGGTGTGAAAATTAACCGACATGATAATCATCGATCGTCCGATATATAAATCCTGAAGTATATGCGATAAGCGTTCTTAACGCTGGAAGAGAGAAACCCACATCCATGTTATTGCACCATCTCTTCCAGCTCATATTTCTATAAGCCCTGTCATAGAAGATAGATCACGGTACATTGGGCACATGGATCCTTAAGGAGACATGTGCCTGTTTCACAATGACCAGAGAGGTAAAGGGTCTGAATCATCTCATATGTTCAATCCGTCGAATCGAGGACCGTTTTCGTCCCATACCAGCCATTGCTGAGTATCAAAGAATGCAGGCAGCACGATAAGGCTGTGGCTCATGAAGGCTTTATGGAGATGTCCGCAGATTACCGTCTCTACACCCCTGATCTGTGCGATGTTTTCATTGATGCCGGCATGGAGGGGTCGTATGGTGAGAGAGGATCTCACGAGAAAACGGGCGAGAAGATCCTTGATGCCTGCAGGCATACATTTGTCCACAGCAGTCAGTATTGGCCATCCGTACCGGTGAAGGAACCTGAAGCCCCTGTCATCATCTGTGAGGGTATGCCCATGGGCGAGGAGGATACTGTTGCTGAACAGTTCTATCTGATGTTCCTCCTTCTGTATGAAGTGAATTGAATGCATGGCAGTGCTTGTCATAAGAAAATCCCGGTTGCCTCTCAGGACACTGATCCGGGGTGATTCAAGTGCCATCAGGACATCATCAACCCGTGACTCCACACCTGTATACCAGTAGTCAAACAGGTCACCAAGGATGTAAACATGTGACGCATTGTCCTTGATCGTGTTCAGCCAGGTGATGAAACGATATGAATCATCTATTATCCCTGGTCTGATGTGGATGTCGGCAACGAAGACATGCATTCTCAGATAAGAACAGAAGTGACTTGATATATCAAGCCATTCCTTTTATAAAGCGATAACCATGTATAAGACAGACAAGAACCTCTGGAAGGCAAGCACCTTTATACTCGCTCTGATGTTAGTCTTATGTATTTTCTGGTACTTCTACAAAGATTCCAGGTCTGCGGAGAATTTCGAAGAAATGGTTGCTCATGTGGTGGAGGCGGAAGAATATGCCGATTCCCTCGATATTGATGAAGGGACGCCTTCGGAACTGGAGCCGATACGCAGAGCATTCAGTGTCAATAAAGGCGATACCTTCTACAAGATTATGCAGCAAAACGGTATTTCTGAAAGTCAGGCGCACGACATACTATCAGCATCGAACAAATTTTTTGATCTGTCGAAGGTTTTGCCCGGGCACGAACTTGTGCTGGTGTTTTCAGCGGACAACTCAAGCCTCATTGAGCTGGATTACGAGATATCCGATCTGGCCCGTCTCAGGGTAATAATGAGCCAAAAAGAGGTGCAGGCGGAAACGTATTATGTTGAAAAGGTCCTTCAGCCAACATACACAGGTGCGGTCAAACAGATTCAACACACCGTAAAAAGAGGTGACAACCTCTATTATATTCTGAAGGAAAACGGGGTTTGTGACTATCAGATAGATCTGGCCGTGAAATCAGTGAAGAAGGTCTATAACCTTTCGGGCATTGTGCCGGGAAATACCATGAATATCTGGATCACGGAAGAATCTCCAATAAGACTTGCCAAGCTGATATATGAGATCGATGCCCTGAACTTTCTGGAGGTGAAGCCCGAGAACGCATCATTCACGGCGACAAGACATAGATTGGAGGTGGATGTCCGCTATGAGAGGACAGATGGCTCTATTTCAAGTTCTCTGTATGAATCAGCTATACTAGCAGGTGTGTCTCCTGAAGTAATTATGGAGCTTACTGATATATTTGCCTGGGACATCAATTTCTTTACAGATATAAGGCAGGGAGATACCTATACGGTATTGTATGAGAAATACTATGCTGAAGAGACATTTAAAGGTTACGGCAGGGTTATTGCCGCCAGGTTCATGAATCAGGGTCAAGAGCATGTAGCAGTTTATTTTAATAATGGAGAAGGGATAAAGGGGTATTATGACGATAAGGGTAAACCCATTCAGAAGCTCTTCCTCAAGGCGCCGCTCAATTACCGGCGTATTTCCTCCGGATTTTCCTACAACAGAATGCATCCTGTTTATCACAAGATGAGCCCGCATCTGGGCGTTGATTATGCTGCACCTTCAGGGACCCCTATCGTTGCCCTGGGAGACGGCAAAGTGATCTTTAAAGGCTGGTCCAGTGGTTTCGGCGAGAGTCTCAGGATTCAGCATAGAAACGGTTATATTACCTACTACGGACATCTTTCCCGGTATGCCAGGGGAATGACCAAAGGCAAACATGTAAAACAAGGGGATGTTATCGGCTATGTAGGAATGACAGGGGTCGCAACCGGGCCGCATCTTGATTTTCGGGTTAAGTACAATGGAGAGTTCGTTAATCCCTTAAAGCTCAAGTCGGTAACAGGCCCTCCTTTGAAAGGAGATTCCCTGGTCAAGTTCAAGGAGGAATCTGCCGTGAATCTGTCAATGCTCGATGATCCTTCCTTGAATAATGATCAGAAATTAAGTAGTATAGATAAATCCCTTTAAGGAGGTGTACTATGGGAGGCTATGCCCTTATAACTATCGTTGTCCTTATACTTCTGTTTCTTTTTTCAGCCATTAAGATCCTGAATGAATATGAACGGGCAGTGGTATTCAGGCTCGGACGTGTTCTCTCTGCACCTAAGGGTCCGGGCCTCATCATTATCATACCGCTGATTGACCGGTATGTTCGCATCGGTCTTCGTACGGTCGTACAGGATGTTCCTCCCCAGGATGTCATTACCAAGGACAACGTAACAGTACAGGTCAATGCCGTTGTGTATTTCAGGGTCATTGATCCATTGAAGTCAGTCATAGAGGTGGAAAATTATCTCTATGCCACAAGCCAGCTTTCGCAGACCACCTTGCGTTCTATATGCGGTCAGGCCGAGCTTGATGAACTGCTCACCAACAGAGAAGAAGTCAGCATGAGGATTCAGTCTATTCTCGACCGGCAGACAGACCCGTGGGGCATCAAGGTCTCGGCTGTGGAACTCAAACACATTGACCTTCCCGAAGAGATGCAGCGGGCGATGGCCAAGCAGGCAGAGGCGGAAAGAGAACGAAGGGCCAAGATTATCAACTCAGAGGGTGAATTTCAGGCCGCGCAGAAGCTCTTTGATGCTGCCAAGATTATTGCGAAAGAACCCATTGCCATCCAGTTGAGATATCTTCAGACCATCCGCGAGATCTCTTCTGAAGGCTCTACCAATACTATCATACCGCTGCCCATAGATCTGATTGGCCCACTGTTGAAAAAACTGGATACTTAAAGAAGGTTTATGGACATTGTTACAAGCCGGCATAACAGTGTATTCAAGGCCTTCATAGCGGCCAAGAAAGACAAGGACATGTTGCTGCTGGAGGGACGTCGGCTGGTAGAAGATGCCCTGGCAAGGGGGATGACCCCGGAGATTGCTGCAGCAACTTCCGAATACATTGCAGCGAATGGATCTCTGCCATGCAGGTTCACCCTTTTTTCAGAGGATCTTTTCTCCCGTATTGCCGATACCGTGACCCCGCAGGGGGTCATTGCCTTTTTTGGTGTACCTTGGGCAAAGTTCTCCGACATACTGTCCTTTGAAAAGATCCTTGTCCTCGATTCTCTCCAGGATCCGGGTAATATGGGCACAATAATACGCACTGCCGAGGCATTCGGTTTTCAGGGTGTTCTCGTGACGTCCGGGGCTGTATCGCCCTTTTCTTCCAAGGCTGTCCGGGCCTCTATGGGGTCATGTCTCGGGATAAGTATTGCAAAGGCGGATCTGTCGGATCTGAGAACACTGCCTCACACTATCATCAGTCTTACGACACAAGGCGATACCTTGCTGAAGCCTGATCTCTTTCAAGGTAGAGTAGCCGTATGTCTGGGACAGGAAGGTGCCGGAATCAGCAGGGAAATCCTGAATATCTCCCACTGCAGGGTATCCATACCCATGAAAGGGTCAACCGAATCACTCAATGTAGCGGTCGCCGCAGGTATCGTCATGGCCTGTGCGTGTGGGCTATACACTCAGTGATTATATAAGACCGGTGTTTCTGTATAAGGTTTGTTCACGCTCTTTCACAAAAGATATTCATGCAATGTCTTAACGATAATGTCCCAGGAGGTCTATTGTCGCTATCACAAGCTCCACATCGGTGTTTGCCTTTGCGGTACCGGAAAAACGTTCTATGATACTGCCGGGTTTCAAGAATCTTTTTCTCAGCACACCCTTTTCATCATAGTTGATCTCTACAACGCCGTGCTTTATGATGGTGACGTCCGCAGTTGTGTCGGAAGGGATAACCTGACCCTTTGCATAGCTTACATGTCTGAGGTGGTCTGTATAAACATCAAGTACAGGGTGAGACCGCATATCCTCACTCGCTTTTTTCAGCATCCTCTTATCATAAATTTCCTCAAGTGCATTCTTCAGGCACGGGTGTTTTTCGCGCAGAACGTGGAGCTTTTCGGCGGGTATTCTCATGAGTTCACCATCTCGGGTTGCACGTGCTGTTGCAGAGCGTCTTTGATGGTGAAAGAATCCGAGTTCACCGAACAGGGCTCCTGCACGCAGTAATGATTCTGTCGCGCCGTCACGGAGAATATCGAATTCTCCTGAAAGGACAATGTAGATATCCTGTCCAGGGTCGTTCTGCTTGAATATGCACTGGCCTGTACTTGCATGTACAATGTCGATAATAGCAAGCACATCAAGAAATGCCTCCATGTGAAGTTCCTTAAGGACCGCCATGGAGTCTTTCATAAGGACTCTGCAGCATTCGTCATACTCCTGCTGTGCATCGCCGTGCAGGCCTGCTGAAATGAACAGCCTTATCAGGATTGCCCTGATCTTCGGCGTTGGCCCGAGTACTGTCTTTGCATACTTGGCTGCTGCAATGGCCTTCAACGGCATCCGGCAGGACAGGCAGTCCTTGATGCACGTATCGAACAACTGGTATGCCTTTTCCGTCTTACCTTTCAATGCAGCCTGCCGGGCCTGTTTTAGAAGACTTTTCCAGTCTTTAGCCTTTATTGGCCTGGTTTGTTTCATGAAGACCTCCTTTAATGTATGTCAATTCAATGGATTCATCTCTCTGCCCGCATAGTCGCGGTATGACAAAGGTGCTGATATGATTGGAGTAGGGTTATCCTGTTGCGATTATTGCATTCCCGAATACCGCAAACAACAAGCTGCTGACTAATCCATACAAGTGTGTTTAATATAGCGTGCTATGTTGATGCCTGCTTCCCCGTTACCAAAAGGGTTAGCATGGTCAAATACTGCCGATTGCATCATTTCCATAGCAGCATTGTATATACTTTCAGGACCTGTGTCTATCATTGTGTTTGCACCGGCTTCAACCGTTTCAGGCCATTCGGTTGTGTCTCGAACAGTGACACACGGCGTCTTCAGCAGGAAGGCCTCTTTCTGAACTCCGCCGGAATCTGTGACGATGCAGGCGGCATCCCTGATCATGGCAAGCATATACAGATAACTTACCGGTTCAATAATGGTTATGCCATCTGCTGAGGATTTCAGCATATCTGGATACAGGTCTCTTGTCCTGGGGTGCATCGGGAATATGACAGGTATGTCCCGGGCAATCATGGTGAGCCCTTCCCATATATTCATGAAACGCCCCGGGTTATTCGTGTTCTCGGCCCGGTGTATAGTTGTGAGAATAAATGGTGAACAATAGGGTAGGGTTACGGATATCTGTGAAAACTCTATGAGGGCATCATACATGACATCCCCGCTCAAGATACCCTCGATGCCTTCTTTCTTGAGCAGGTCCATTGCATTTTGAGTCGGACAGAAATGATACTGTGAAATATGGTCGGTGATGATGCGATTGATCTCTTCAGGCATGTTCCTGTCGAAGCTGCGGACCCCTGCCTCCACGTGACCTACCGGAACCCCTAGTTTTGCAGCGCACAGGGAGCCTGCAAGTGTTGAATTCGTATCGCCGTAGACCAGCACAAGCGATGGCTTTTCATTAATGAGTACCTTTTCGATTTCTTCAAGCATCATAGCGGTCTGTCTTGCATGACTCCCGGACCCTATATCGAGGTGATAATCCGGGGCAGGCAGATTCAGTGTCTCAAAATGCATGTCAGACATAGTATAATCATAATGCTGGCCGGTATGCACAATCTTGTATGGGAGCCCTGTCTTCTTGAAGGCATGGATTACCGGTGCCAGTTTTATGAACTGTGGTCGTGCTCCGACAATATGTATGACCATAATAGGTTTTTTAATCCCCTACATCCCGATTATGATGCATTCCCTGTTGAGCTTGCTGGAAAGCTCTTTGCAATACCGCTGAGCAGATTCCTTTGTGGCGAAACTGCCCCATCTTACAGCAGACCAGGTGCCGGTGTTGACTACTCTGAACTTGAGATGAGTCTTTTCCTTGAGGTCTTTCGCATAGTTCAGAGCCTGATCATGGGATGTGAAGGACGCGATCTGGATGCTGTAATTGTTCTCTGCCGGTAATGCCGAATTGTCCTGAAGAAGGAGAATATCCCAATAGGTGTATTCAAAAGCACTTGCAGTCGTTTTTGTTGTTTTCGGTTCATGATCTGCTGTTTTGGTTTTGCGCTCCTTGCCGACAAGATTCGACCAGTTGCTTCGGAAAGGATCGAACGAGAAGTCAGACCTTTCATTTACTGTTGAGAACAGTATGCATGTGCCGGCGAGAATGCCCAGGGAAAGAAAGAGCAATGCGATATTCTTTGCCAGTGACTGATTTTTCTGATGTCTTTTCTTTGCCATAGGACCTACATGCTCTGGGGTGCCTCGATGCCCATGAGAGCCAATGCATTAGCCAAAACCTGCTTCACCGCACTGATAAGAACCAATCTGGCCTTTGTCATCCGGCCGTCATCCGATAGTACTCTGTTCTTATTATAGAACCTATGAAAAGCAGTTGCAAGATCGAGTAAATAAAATGCAATTCGATGTGGTTCAAGATCTGCAGCGCAGCCTGCAACTACATCCGGGTAAGTTGCGATAACCTTGATAAGTTCGAGGTCTTCCCCTGTGGCAAGGAGTTCAAAGTCAGCTGTTTCCATATCCGCATACATGCCCTGTTCAGAGGCGTTTGCAAGTATCGAACATATACGGGCATGTGCATACTGGATATAATAGACAGGGTTTTCATCACTTTTCTTTTTTGCAAGATCGAGATCGAATACCAGCTGGGAATCGCATCTGCGCATAAGGAAAAAGTATCTGGCAACATCTTTTCCCACCTCATCAATGATCTCTTTCAAGGTGATGAATTCGCCGGATCTTGTGGACATCTGGACTGGTTTACCCTGCCTTACCAGAGAGACAAGCTGGATGAGGAGTGCGTTAAAGCAATCTTTATCCGCGCCGAGCGCCTCTATGGCAGCCTTCATTCGCGGGACATATCCGTGATGATCAGCCCCCCAGATGTCTATGATCTGCGTAAATCCCCTTGCGAGTTTGTCTTTGTGGTAGGCGATATCCGGGGCAAAATAGGTAAGAGTGCCATCGTTTTTTCTCAGTACCCTGTCTTTCTCATCTCCGAATCTGCTCGTCCTGAACCACAGGGCACCATCGTCTTCATAGCTGAGTCCCTGATCTTTCATATATTCAAGCATGATATCCACCTCGTTGTTTTCATACAAGGTGGATTCGCTGAAGAAACGGTCGAAAGATACATTAAAAGTATCAAGATCCGATTTTATCTCTTCGAGAATGGATCTTGATGCGAACTCTCGGCAGATCTCAACTGCTTTGGATTGATTCTGTCTGAGCAGGTCTTCTCCGTGGATCTTTGAAAGAGCTGTTGCCAGGTCTTTTATATACTCTCCCTTATACCCCTGATCCGGGAAGGTGATCTTCTCTCCGAATAACTCCCTGTAGCGGGATAGAACGGAAAGGCCGAGGTTGTTCATCTGGTTGCCTACGTCGTTGATATAGTATTCAGCCTCGACATCAAACCCTGCAGCAGCGAGTATCCTGACCAGGGTGTCTCCTACTGCGGCACCTCTTCCATGGCCAATGTGAAGTGGTCCGGTAGGATTTGCGCTGACAAATTCCACCTGTACCTTTTTGCCTGCCCCTAACGAACTTGTTCCATAGAGTTCTTTTTGGTCATGGATCTCATTCAATACGCTGGTCCAGACCACAGGTTTAATATAGAAATTGATGAAACCCGGTCCTGCAATATCAATCCTGTCGATAATATCGCCTAATGCCTCCATCTTCACCTTTACCGCGTTTGCAATATCACGCGGAGGTTTCTTGGCCCTGGCAGCCATGGTCATGGCAATATTCGATGCAAAATCTCCAAAATCCTTGTTCGGTGGTGTCGTTATATTGATGGTATTCAACTCGTAGCCTGGTACAAACCCCTCTTGTACGAGTTCATCCATCGTCTGCTTCAGCAGAGAGAGAATCCTATTCTTCATGCCGGCTCCCCGTGATCTGGCGGTATCAATTATCCGTCCTTGTGTAAACGCACTTTGTTAATAACAAATCGTGGCTGTTTGTCCAGTAATTTCCAAAGCTCAGGATGATTATCTCGATGATGCCGAAAGTTTGTATATTGACATCATAATACAGAGCATCTATAAAAATTGTTAGCAGATAAGGTAGTCGAGTGCTAAATCGGGATATGAAGGATATGTTGACAGATCGGGATAAAAGCATACTGGGTGCAATCATACAGGAATACGTATCCTCCGGTGAGCCGGTTGGGTCGAGGATTATTGCGCGTAAATACATGGTGACGATATCGCCGGCAACAGTCCGAAATGTGATGGCCGATCTCGAAGAAGAGGGCTTCATATATCAGCCCCATGTATCTGCGGGCAGGATACCAACACCTGAAGGCTTCCGTTATTATCTGAGCGATATCATGGAACCAAAGTCTCTTCCAAGAGGTGAAAGGACCATGATAACACGGCATATGTCGAAGACCATGGGGGGAGTGAAAAATACCCTTCGTGAGGCATCTTTTCTTCTCTCTCGCATATCACAGAATGCATCCATCATTATTCTGCCGAAACTCAACACCTTCTTCTTCAAGCGTATAGACTTTGTCAGGCTGGATGAGGCCAGGGTGCTGGTGATCCTGGTCAGCAAGGCCGGGATGGTGTACAATCATATTGTCTATGGAGAGGATATAGCCCAGGATCAGTTGAATTCATATGCGAATTATCTTAATGATTCATATGCAGACCTTACCATCCAGGAGATGAGAGACAGGCTGGTAAAGAAGATGTCGAGTGAAAAGGCCAGATTCGACTCTCTGGTAAAACAGGCCGTCAATCTCGGAATGACAGCCCTTGAAGGGGTTGAAGACCGGCCCGATATCTATATTCAGGGTAAAGAAAGCGTGTTCAACTCTCCCGAGCTTGCCAACCTTGAAAGACTCAGAGATATTGTGAATGCTTTTGAGGACAAGGGCAGGATCGTGCGTATACTCAACCGGGTGCTCGAGGATCCGGGGGTCAAGGTGCTGCTGGGAGAAGACATGGAACACATAGGAATGGATGATTTCAGCATGGTTGCCAGCGGGTATTGCCGGGGGAATGTTCCTGTAGGTTCATTGGGCGTGATAGGGCCCATTCGCATGGATTATTCAAGGGTCATCCCGCTGGTTGGATATATGTCACAGGTTTTGAGCGAACTGCTGGAGGATTTATAGGATGAACGAGGGAAAACAAAACGAATTTTCACGACACGATGAGATTGAAAAAGAAGCACCGGGACAGGTTGGAAATGAAGAGATGTTGCCGGAAGTAGAGAGGCAGCCCGAAGATGATCTTCCGGATTTCAAGACACAGGCCGAGGAATTCAAGGATAAGTATCTCCGGGCTCATGCTGAGATGGACAACATGAAGAAAAGGATGGAAAGGGACAGAAAGGACATCATAAAATATGGGACAGAAAGACTCCTGAGAGATCTGCTTCTGGTCTATGATGCAATCGAGAAATCCATAGCCATGGCCCTGGAGATGCATCCCGATGACGAAGATTTTATCAAGGGATTACGTATGACGGAGAAATTATTTCTAGAGACCTTGAAAAAGAATAGTGTGGAGCCTATAGAAACTGAGAACATGCCGTTTGATCCGAACTATCATGAGGCAATGATGCAGGTGACCAGGCCTGATATTGTAAAAGGTATGGTGGTAAACGAGATCGAAAAGGGTTTTTTGTTGCATGACAGGGTTCTGAGGCCATCGAAGGTGACAGTTTCAGGTTGATAGGAAAAGACTATAAGGAGGAATGTGAACATGGGAAAGATATTAGGGATTGATCTCGGTACTACCAATTCCTGCATGGCTATTATGGAAGCCGGTGAACCAAAGGTTATAGCAAATGTCGAGGGTCAACGGACAACGCCGTCTGTTGTTGCATTTACCAGCAGCGGCGAAAGGCTTGTAGGTCAGGTAGCCAGGCGTCAGGCCATCACGAATTCGGAGAATACCCTGTATGCCATAAAGCGTCTCATCGGGCGTAAGTTTGAAGATGTTGAGGTGCAGAAGGACAAGGGTATCATGCCGTTCAAGATCGTCAGGGCAGATAACGGCGATGCCGCGATAAATATAGAAAACCGCAATTATGCGTCTCCTGAGATCTCCGCAATGGTCCTGCAGAAGTTGAAGATGGATGCAGAGGCCTATCTCGGAGAGAAAATAGATGAGGCGGTCATTACGGTTCCTGCATATTTCAACGATTCGCAGAGACAGGCAACAAAAGACGCAGGCAGGATAGCGGGTTTTGATGTGAAGAGGATCATCAATGAACCTACTGCTGCGGCACTGGCTTATGGGCTTGACAGCAAGAAGGAAGAAAAAGTTGCGGTATTCGACCTTGGCGGTGGAACCTTCGACATATCAATCCTCGAGATTGGCGACGGTGTTTTCGAGGTAAAATCAACCAATGGAGATACGCACCTGGGTGGAGAAGATTTTGACAACAGGATTATCGACTATCTCGTGAGCGAGTTCAAGAAGGAGACCGGTGTAGACTTAAGCAAGGACAAGATGGCGCTTCAGAGACTGAAAGAAGGTGCAGAAAGGGCCAAGCATGAACTTTCAACCATGATGGAGACCGAAATCAACCTGCCGTTTATAACTGCAGACCAGTCCGGACCCAAGCATCTCAACATGAAGCTGACCAGGGCCAAACTCGAATCACTGGTTGAAGATATCATTGCGAAACTCGAGGGGCCATGCAAAAAGGCTATTGTCGATGCAGGGCTCAAAGCCAGCGATATCGACGAGGTTATTCTTGTGGGCGGGCAGACAAGAATGCCGAAAGTACAGCAGCGGGTAAAGGATATCTTCGGCAAGGAGCCTCATAAGGGCGTTAATCCGGATGAGGTCGTTGCCGTAGGTGCTGCTATTCAAGGTGGTGTGCTCGGAGGAGAGGTCAAGGATGTCCTTCTGCTGGATGTTACCCCTCTTTCTCTCGGGATAGAGACCTTAGGCGGTGTATTTACCAAGATCATCGAGCGCAACACCACGATCCCTACAAAAAAGCAGCAGGTATTCTCTACAGCAGAGGATAACCAGAGTGCTGTCACCATTCGGATTTTCCAGGGTGAACGTCCCATGGCCGGAGATAACAAACTGCTTGGCCAGTTCGATCTCGTCGGTATTCCGCCCTCTCCCAGAGGGCTCCCGCAGATTGAGGTAAGCTTCGATATCGATGCAAACGGTATCCTTCATGTGTCTGCAAGGGACAAGGCCACCAATAAGGAGCAGTCAATCAGGATTACCAGTTCTTCGGGCTTGAATGAGGATGATATCAACAGGATGATACGCGAGGCTGAAGAGCACGAGAGTGATGATAAGCGTCGGCAGTCTCTTGTCGAGGCCAAGAATAATGCGGACAGCCTTGCATACACCACTGAGAAGACATTGAAAGAGCATGGCGACAAGGTCGATGCGCAGACCAGAGCAAGCATAGAGAATGCGCTTTCCGATCTGAAAGATGTCATGAAAGGCGAAGACGTAGATCAGATCAACAAAAAGATCGATGCACTCACGACTGCTTCTCACAAACTTGCAGAGGTCATCTATGCATCCGCTGCCCAGCAGGCAGGTGGCGGTGGGCCTCATGGCGGCGATGGGGCATCGGCAGGTCCTGGAGGGTCGGCTCGCAGCGATGAGGATGTCGTAGATGCAGAATTTGAAGAGGTAAAAGGGGACAAAGGTTAAGACCTGCCGGGCAGGATTCTTTATGGGAGCTCTCATTTCAAGAATCCTGTCCGGCTTCATTCAGATGATACCTTAAGTTTCTTGCAGCGCTCTTATCTTTATCCTCTCACCTCAAGGAGAGAATAAAGATGAGGGGGATTGATAAATAGATGTATGATGCCTTGACAGCTTGCTGCGAGGCACTTCCTGTGTCAAAGGGTTGAAGGGCTGGGCTATGCCGATTTATGAGTATAAATGCACTTCATGCGGCCGGATCGAGAGTATCCTTGTACAGGGCTACAAGTCGCCTGATGGAATGAAGTGCAGTGCATGTGGATCAGCAGAGTTGAAGCGTATTATCTCAAAAGTGAACTATCATCTTTCCGGTTCAGATCGTCTCGACTCATATGATCCGAATGCAAGGCAGTCGGAGAGTTTTCTCAAGGATACGAGGAATATCGGGCTGCATGCGGAGCATATGCTCAAGAAGTCCGGTGTGAAACCCACGGAAGAATTCAAGACCAGGCTCGAGAAACTCAGAACCGATCCGGCTAGCGTTATCAAGAATAGCGGCGATGAATAACGTAGCTGTTCATTATACAACCCTCAGGGATTTCCAGGCGCTCTATTATCCCTGCAGGTTCATTATTTATTCAGGGGGCAGATTAGAAATTAAACAGCTTCTTTTTCTGGCGAGAGGATGTCTTTACGCTCTCTTTTGTTGTCTGTGCAAATCTAAGCAGAAGATCCTCCTGTTCCTTTGAGAGTTTCTTCGGGATCTTAACGGATATACCTACATTCAAGGATCCATGTCCGTTTGATCGCATGTGTTTTATCCCTTTGCCCTTGATGGTGTATATCTCACCCGGCTGAGTGCCCGGTTTTATTTCAAGATCGACATCGCCGTCCAGAGAAGGGACGGAAATCGATGTTCCCAGGGAAGCCTGAACAAAAGAGATGGGTACTTCTATATACAGGTCGTCACCCTGCCTTATGAAGCTTTCGTGGGTCTTGATGTCGATGAATACATAGAGATCTCCGGGAGGCCCTCCAAGATCGCCTGCTTCTCCTTCTCCGGTGAGCCGCATGGTAGCCCCTGTATCCACGCCGGCAGGTATCTTTACCTTGAGTTTCTTTTTCCGTACGATGTTCCCGGATCCTTTGCAATGATTGCATGGCTTCGAAATTACCTGTCCTGAGCCTCTGCAATGTGAACAGGTCGTGCTTATGGTGAAGAATCCCTGCGATCGGTATACCTGGCCTTTTCCGCCGCATGTTTTGCAGATCTCGGGAGAGGTCCCCGGTTCCGCGCCGGTTCCGTTGCAGTGTGCGCATGTCTCGGTCTTGGGTATTTCGAGATCCAGCTCGGTTCCTTTGGCGGCCTGTTCAAGAGTTATGGATGCATCATATCTGAGGTCTGCCCCTTTCGAAGGTCTGCGTCTATAAGATCTTCTGCCGGATGAAAATCCGAAGACATCGCCGAAGATGTCGGAGAAAGAGCTGAATATGTCATCGAAGTTTGAGAAGCCCTGGTAGCCGGTGCCCTGGAGGCCTTCGTGGCCGTACTGGTCATAGATGTGTCTTTTGTTGGGGTCGCGCAGAACCTCATATGCCTCTGCCGCTTCCTTGAAACGTGACTCTGCCTCTTTGTCCCCCGGATTTCTGTCCGGATGAGAATTCATAGCCAGTGTTCGGTAGGCCTTCTTGATCTCATCCGGGGTCGCTGAACGTGAGACTCCAAGGATATCGTAAAAATCCTTTTTTGTCATGATTTATCGTGAAGTGATATTTTTCCCTCTGCAAGTTCTCTTAAAGCAGTGACCACATACCTGTTCTCTTTACGCTTGGAAAGAGGAGAAGCCCCTTTCATGAGCTGTTTTGTCCTTTTTGATGCAGCTATTGCCAGAGAAAAACGATCGTGAACCTTCTCAAGGCAGTCTTCAATAGTTACTCTTGCCATATTCTTCCTTCCTGTATGCGTAAGTGTCAGTCCTAATGCCATACAATTGTGTGCTCGTCAAGCCCCCTGATATCACTTCAGTCGTCATAATCACCATGAGACGGGGCTTGTGTCTTGAACAATGTCTGTGCCCGATTCATGATATTATCCCGAGACCATTCCTTCGGGTCTTCAATGCGGGTGGCTTTGGGGCCAAGATCACACGAACGGGCAGTCAGGATTGCCTCTATCGCAAGTGGAGCTGTGTCGGCTGCATTGAAGCAGTCGGAAAGCAGTTCATGCACAAAATCTCCGACAGCGTCTTCCATTCTTTCGCGGACTTCTCTGGGTTGTGCAAGCAGCTTTGGTTCGAAGGGGAGATTCAGTTTCTTGTAATCGCCGCCCTTCAAAGAGTTCCCCTGAGCATAACTGACCATTTCCGACCAGAGATCCTCCATGACTCCGGCATCGCTCACCTTGATAAAATTGCCCGTTTCATCCAGTTGGGCGTTGCCGTAGGCATTTACCTTCACGCCCCATGATATCATCTGCAATGCTGTTGCCACATTGGCCTTGGTGGTCCTGGTCTCCGACGCGATCCTTCTGAGCCGTTCAACGCTGTTGCCCGAAGTTCCGTGCTGTGCACCTGAAACACCGTATCTTGCGATTGCCTCATGGATCTTCTTGGTAAGCTCCACCTGAATTCCAGCATCGCTTGCCTCGATGCCGTGGGTCGTTCCATTGTTCAGGGCGATCCAGTCCGGGAAAATGCCGTGAGCATTGAGACCCTGTATCAGGAAAAGTGCTTCTTCAGGGGTAGACAGGCCTTCTTTCCCTTTGATCTCTCCGACCTCTGTCTCATATCCGGCCCATGAGGGGATATATTCGTTGAGTGCGATGTTAGTAAGAAGGTTGTCCTCGTCATTCATATGGGATGCATCGATGGCGATGGATGTAATGCCCGCATCGAACATCGAGGGGATGTCGATCTTTGCCTTGCCCACCTCAACGGGTTTTTTCAGTCCGAAATGATCTGCATGGACTGCTACAGGAACGGTTATCCCGAGCTCGTTGCATGCGGCATCTACATATTGAGCGATATTCCACATATTGATCAGGCAGTAGGTGCCCTCTGATTTGGCTATCTCTATTATGATGGCTGCGTTAGCCTTTTGCGCAGCCTTGAGGCAGGCCCTTATAATGATGCTGTTTCTGCCGTTTGCAGCGATGGTCATGGCCTTGCCTTTTTTGATCATTGCACGGTCAATGACCTTTCCGCTGACGATCAATGCCTTTGAATTGGGGAACAGACGTTTGATGGTGGGCGGACGCCCTATTTCAAGCGCCTTGTTGAAATCTGCAGAAGCACTCATATGTTACCTCCTTAAAGGGTATAGTGTAGGAAAGGGTTATTGATCGAGATTCCTTTTTGCAAATTCTTCATATTCCAATACATCATCTTTGGAACCTATGATCAGGGGGACCCTCTGGTGAAGATGATCAGGTTTGATATCAAGGATCCTCTCGTATCCAGTGGATGCATAGCCCCCTGCCTGTTCAGCGATGTAAGCAAGAGGATTTGCTTCATAGAGAAGCCTCAGCTTTCCGGTAGGTTTTTTAGGGTCTTTTGTATCCTCGGGATAGAGGAAGATTCCTCCCTTGAGGAGATTTCTGTGAAAATCGGCAACCAGAGATCCGATATATCGTGAGGTGTACGGCTGCCCCAGGACGTTTCTGTCTGATTTCAGATAATCTATATATTCAAGTGTTCCTTTCTTCCAGTATTTATAGTTTCCCTCATTCGTGCTGTATATTTTCCCGCGTGCAGGTATTTTGATGTCAGGATGGGAAAGGATGAATTCTCCCACAGAAGGATCCAGGCTGAAGCCGTTTACCCCGTTTCCTGTCGAGTAAACGAGAATGATGCTGGATGAATAGATGATGTACCCGGCACCGAAAAGCTTGTATCCCGGTTGGAGGCAGTCTTCAAGAGTGCCGTCACCGCTTTTTGTTATCCTTTTGTAGATACCGAAGATCGTACCGATGGAAACGTCCACATCGATGTTGGTTGACCCGTCGAGCGGATCGAACATGACCACGTAATCACCTTTGGGATTTTCCCTGGGTATCGTGATCATCTCGTCATCCTCTTCAGATGCCATGACGCAAACCTTGCCGATGTAATTGAGCGAATTGATGAATATCTTGTTAGCATATACATCGAGCTTCTGTACTTCTTCTCCCTGAATGTTTTTATTGCCTGTTTTCCCGAGGATATCCTCTATAAGTCCTGCATGTGAGACCTGTGCGGCAACAACCTTCGCTGCAAAGATGATCTGGCTCAGAATGGAACTGAAATCACCTCTGCCTTCGTATTTTCTCTGTTCGTTCATGATATGTCTGTCGAAAGAAATAATGGTTTCGTTCATAAATCCTCCTTCTGTAGGTATTGGCGAACAGTACTGAGTCGAATATAGACATGATAGCATCTGATTGAAAGAAAAATCAAGGTTATGTAATGATTTCACCTTATTTTCTCGCAGGATATTCGTGCTGAAAAAATATTTAATAAAACTGTTGACAGGAGCAATGTTACTATGTATAGAAACACCATGATGATTATAGAGGCTCAAATGATCATGATTGATTGGTGGTGGTGCACTCTGGATGGATATATAGTGGGAGCTCTGCCTTGAAAAATCTCAGATGATAAACGGTAAAGGCGGCAGGCTTCCTGAAAAAAAGTCTGCCGCCTTTTTTTATGAAAGGGGATCCAATGCAAGATGTACTTAGGGTTTTCAGAGATATTAAAGATCGGGGTGTGGTTGTGGTGAAAAGGATTACCTGCGACACCCTTACCCCTGTACAGGCATACTGGGCTCTGGTCGGTAATGGTCAGGGTTTTCTGCTCGAGTCCATTCCAGGATCATACAGTTTTATCGGGAGGTTTTGTGATGACGATGTGATCATCATACACGATGAAGATGATCCATGGGCCAGGATACCTCTTGCCGGGAACAAACTTGAATTCAATCTCGACGGATTGCCGCCTTTTATAGGGGGTTATGTAGGCTACCTGGGGTATGATATGGTCAGGGGCATTGAAAGACTGCCCCGTCCGGATAAACCATCGGGATTTCCTGATGCAATACTTGCCAGGACAGATACCCTCGTCGTGTTCGATCATCTTAATCAGTCGGTATCGCTCATCCATACGGTTGTAAGTCCTTGCGTCAGCCAGGATGAAGCCATTATGAAGGCAACCCAGGCCTTTTGTGAAATCGAAGAAGATCTGCTGGGCAAACAGGCGATGCCTGCTGCCAGGGTCCCTGATAAATGTATGGTGGAATCCGTATCCATTGAAGACAATGGATTTATCGAAGCAGTGAACAGGGCGAAGACCTATATCAAAGACGGCGACATCATGCAGGCAGTTCTTTCAAGGAGGCTGGAGCTGCGTACGTCATGCGATCCGTTCGATACCTATAGACGTCTCAGGCAGATCAACCCGTCCCCGTATCTTTTTTATATACGATTCTCGGACGTCACCCTGGTCGGATCATCCCCTGAGGTCATGGTGAAACTCAAGGGCGATACGATCACCTCTCTTCCCATTGCAGGGACGAGGCCCAGGGGAAAATCGCCTGAGCAGGATGAACGCCTTGCTGCAGAGCTAATGGATGACGAGAAGGAACGGGCGGAACATCTCATGCTTCTAGACCTTGCACGTAACGATGTAGGACGGGTATCCGAGCCGAAAACGGTGAAGATTATATCGCGGGAAGAGGTGAAGTTCTACTCACATGTGATGCACATTGTTTCGTGCGTAGAGGGAAACAAGAAAGATGGTCTCTCCAACATTGACGTGTTGAAGGCCTGTTTCCCTGCAGGTACGGTCTCCGGAGCCCCGAAGGTGCGGGCCATGGAGATCATCGATGAACTCGAAGGCATGTGCCGCGGGCCATATGCCGGGGCAGTGGGATACC
>DSAD01000045.1 GCA_011372875.1 Deltaproteobacteria bacterium | reverse complement strand
GATATATACTATTCTTTTCTTAAGGCAACAAAAGTGGAGATGGGTAGTATGAAGAATCGGAGGTGGTATGGATGCCGGGCGGGGATGGTCCTCGTAATAGGATTTCTGCTGGCTGGATGCAGCCATGATAAAAGAGAAGAGGCTCTTGAATACGATCCGGACAAGGAGCCCGTGAAGATCGGCATATGCCTGCAGGAAAAAGGCGGACCCGACGAATATTCAAGACAGTTGTTAAATGGTATTTGCATTGCTCACGAAATCAAGGGGGTGATTGACAACACAAAGATAACCCTGGTTATGAAGCAGACATGCGATACAGCCGATCTGGATGCTTTTTCGGCGGTTATGCTCCATGAGGGTCTGCAGGGGTTCATCTACAGTGCCGGCGGACCGGAGAAAGACATTGCGGCATTTGATGTCAAGGCAGATCAAGGCAGTGTTGCCGTTATGATTGCACCTGGCAATATGAATTCCGAATCCGATGTCCAGGTATTCAGGATCGGATCCACAATGAGCAATCAGGCCAGGGTCGCGGCGTTGTTCGGGGTGCGTTCACTGCGCGCCGGCAGTGTTGCAATTGTTCTTGATCAGAAAGTAGGCGGCTGTATATTGCTGGCAAGTCTTTTCTCTTCAGAACTTATCGATGCCGGAGGGCGGATCGTAAATATTGCTTATGTGGGAGATGGCCCTGATGAACTTGAGTCATCTGTTGCAGCCATGATGTGTCACAATCCGGATGTCATATATATACCTTACAGTGAAGAAACCTCGCTTAGGGCAATCATTAAGCTCAAAGAAATGGGGTCTTGTTCAGACGTGATGATATCGAATGTTACCTCTGAACAGAAGTTCCTTCGTAAAGGGGGGGAAGCCCTTGATAAGACATATCTCATTACGGATTTTCACCCTGATGCCGTTCAGTCGAAACGTGCTAAGGAATTGATGAAGAGATATGCGCAGAAGAGTCGGGAAAGCAAAGCATTGGAGACAGGCGGCGCCTTGAGTTCGGAAGCCTATTTTCTTCTGTGTGATCTGTTGATGCTGCGCCGGGATTCAGATGCCCTGGAAGATGTCGCAAGTTTGATTTCAGATATGGAAACTGTATCAGGGATGACCGGCGTGGATGCATCGGGCAGAATCACAAAAAGCATGCATATCTCACAGGTGCATAAAGGCATCCTGCGGGGTCCAAGGTTGATCTATAAAGAATCGATCAACCCTTTGTGATCAGATCTTGTCGCTTATATTGGTGCTCAGCAGTTTGTCGGCGATAACGGAATAATCCGCCTGATAGGTTCCCGAGGTTATCTTCTGTTCAATATTCTTGACCTTCTCAGTGCGAATATCCGGGGCCTCCAGCGCAGTCTGTTTAATATCCTGGAACATTCTTACCTTGCTTGATATGTCAACCTTGTCCTGTATAGATACGGTGGAGCCCTTGTTTTTGCCTGATGTTTCCCCGGCGGGCTGCGGACGTTGTGCCGCATTTGCCCCGTATGCCTTTAATGCATCGGTATTCATCGTGTTATTAATTTTCATCTGGAATGACCTCACACAAACCTTTTTGTAAACTATGTTCCATCAGGTCTTCGAAAAGCCTCTTGCTTGAATTCTGTGATATGGAAACATTGTCTGATATAATAACATTGCCGGTCTTTTCAGTATGCATCTGTGAAGCGTGATGAGGACCCTGTCGTTCATAGGTCTTCATGATGAGATTAACAAAGATGCTCTTGACCTCCATTATTAGCTCCTTCCTGTTTATAAACACATGTGCTCTCTTATTAATATCGGTTTATCGGTGATAACCTTTAATATCTTTTCATAAAAGTAGCTGCTGGCTGAGGGTATATTCATTATGCCGGTCCTTTGATCGGGATCAGCGGTGTTTTATCATGACAAGATCCAAGTACCAGGAAAAAATTGCCTACCAGACTGCCTGGAATCATCTTCAGTGCAGTCCTGAATGTGTTGGCATTGATATTGCTCAAGGCACCATGGAAAGGAGATCTTATGGATCAGGGAATGTATACGGCTGCATCGGGCGCGATAGCAATGGAAGAGAGACTCTCGATAATATCCAACAACCTGGCGAATGCAAACACGACGGGCTTCAAAAAGGACGGCATGACCTTCGAGAAGTTTTCCAGAATGTTGGACACCGAAACCCTGTATCCGGGACAGTATAAGAACATACCGGTAGGTGTGATGGCCGGGCAGTACTATATTGATATGAGCGAGGGATCATACCAGAAGACAGGAAATCCTCTTGATGTCGCTATTGTCGGAGAAGGGTTCTTTGTCGTGAACACAGACAATGGCCAGCGTTATACAAGGGCCGGTTCTTTCAGGATGTCCACTGAGGGGATCCTGACCACTCAGAAAGGGGATATTGTTCAGGGTGAAGGGGGAGACATAGCGCTGGGCCCTGGAAATATCGAGATAGGATCTGACGGGACTGTTCGTCTGAACGGGAATGTTGTCGATGTCCTTCAGATTGTCCATATTCAGGACGATTCGCTTGAGAGATCATCAAACGGACTTTTCAGGGTAAAACAAGGCTATGCCCCGCAGCCTTTGGAAAATCGGGTTCTGGCTCAGGGTAACATAGAGGCATCGAATGTCGATCCTGTCATCGAGATGGTCGGACTTATAAGCACACAGAGGGCCTACGAGTCGTTTCAGAAGGTCATAAAGTCGTTTAATGACACCTATGGAAACTCGATCACGGACGTAGGAACAGTTTCTTAACAAGGGAGGCACAAAGATGATAAGAGCTATGTGGACAGCGGCAACAGGCATGAATGCCCAGCAGTTGATGATCGATGTCACTGCCAATAATCTGGCCAATGTGAACTCAACCAGTTTCAAGAAAAGCAGGGCGGATTTTGAAGACCTTTTCTATGCAACCTATAAGGAGAAGGGAAGTCCCACAGCTGCAGGCGGCAGTGTGCCCGTGGGAGTTCAGGTCGGGATGGGGACGCGACCTGTCGCAGTACAGAAGATCTTTACTCAGGGCGATTATGCCCAGACCAACAATGACCTGGATCTGGCCATTGAGGGTGACGGCTTTTTCATGGTCATATCCGACGATACCGAGGTCTATACAAGAGACGGGGCCTTCAAGATAGACAGTAACGGCTACATTGTTAATGCCCGTGGAGACAGACTGCAGCCCGACATTTCCATCCCTGTGGACACGGCGAGCATTGCTGTTTCCAAGAGCGGCGAGATCACCTGCCTGTCCTCCGGCGGGGAGATCCTGGCCTCGGGTGAGATCCCTGTCTACATATTCACGAACCCTGCCGGACTCAATGCAATCGGGAGAAACAGTTATACCTCGAACGAGGCATCCGGTGATCCAATACAGGGCACTGCAGGGACTGATAATTTCGGCACTATAGCTCAAGGCTATCTCGAGATGTCCAATGTCGATGCCATAGAAGAAATGATCAACATGATTGTGGGTCAAAGGGCATATGAGCTCAATTCCAAGGCCATCAAGACCGCCGACTCCATGCTCCAGACGGTAAACACCATAAAGCAGTGATGATGAAACTCATTTCATGCCTATTCATGAGTCTTCTGCTTCTGGCAGGCATCGCAGCGGCAACGGAAACACATGTTGTGACCCTGCACAAAAAGGCTGTTGTCTCAGCCGAGCGGGTCCATCTTCGGGATATTGCCGGCGTGACAGGCCCGGATTGTGAAAGGCTTGCCGGGATCTATCTGTTGCAGTCTCCACGGGGACCGATCGGTTCAAGGCTGTCCAGTGACTATGTATTCAGGAAGATCCGGGATGAATTCAAGGGGTCTTTTGAATTGAAGGGAGCACAAGAGGTCAATATCACACGGAAATATGTCAAGATATCCGTCGAGCGTTTGGAAAGGCTCTTTACCGAGACCGTGCTGGCTGAAAGTCCGTGGAAGGATAAAGGGACCATAGTAATAGAAGGTATATCAATTTCAAACAGTGTCACTGTCCTGAGTCAGCACAGGGATATCATACAGGCAAAAATTTCCCCCCATGAGGACTTCTTGGGCCATACGAGCATTGCCTTTGTCTTCGGAGAAGGCTCCCAGAAAAGCCAGGTTAATATCAGTGCCCGTTTAAAGGTCATTGCAGATGTCCCTGTAGCGAAGAAACCCATAAGCAGGGGAGACATTATAACCGAGGCCGACATTGAGGTAAGATCTCTCGATATATCCACATATCCCAGGGTCGTATTTGATGCACAAGAGTGTATCGGGAAGAGGGCAAAGACCAGGCTGCGTAGCGGCAGGCCTTTTGCGGAGCTCAATATGGAGCTCCCCCCTCTCATCAGCAGGGGTGATATCGTTTATATCGAGGTAAGGTCAAAAAACCTTGTCATACGGGACAAAGGGGAGGCACTCAAAGACGGCTCTCTGTCGGAACAGATCCCTGTACGGAATATGACTTCAGGAAGACAGATAGTTGGCACCATTATTGCTGCTTCATGTGTAGCTGTTTATTTCTAGGAGGGATACATGAAGGCATTACAGTTCATATTCTTCATTATTATTATCATCTCAATAAACGCCTGTGCATACATGCGGCACAACGATGGTTTTCACGAAGATATGCTCGCTCTTCCCGTTGAAGAACATGTTGATGAAGTGGTCTCGCCCGGATCACTCTGGACACCGAGCGCCAAATTTGTGGACATGTACCGGGATTCCCGTGCACAGAGGGTGGGTGATATTGTCGTAGTGCAGATCGTTGAGAGTTCGTCAGCCCAGAAAGAGGCCAAGACAGAGGCCGATAAGAAAAATTCGATAGATAATACGATAACGGATGTTCTGGGCCTTCCCCTGGATCAGTCCTCGGTATTCGGATATGGGATAACGCCGACACTGAATGCCTCGACTTCCACATCATTCGAGGGCGATGGGAAGACATCCAGAAAGGGCAACATATCAGCTGTTGTATCAGCCCGGGTGGTGCGGGTTCTCCCGTCAGGGAATCTGATGATCAGCGGCAAGAAAGAGACTCGGGTAAATGCCGAACACCAGTATATAGTTATTTCAGGTATTATCCGGCCTGATGATATCGCTTCGAACAATACCATCGTATCATCATATATTGCCGACATGCAGTTGGACTACTATGGTTCCGGTATGATTGGGGATGCACAGAACAAGGGTTTTGTTGCCAGAGCCCTAGACAAGATCTGGCCGTTCTGAGGTGTTTATGAAGAGATTTCTATTCGTATTGATTCTGATTATGGTTGTGTCCGACCCTGTCTTTGGTGTTAGGGTCAAGGATCTTGTTGAGATACAGGGAGTTAGAGAAAATACCCTGTCCGGGTATGGCCTCGTGGTGGGGCTGAACGGGACAGGTGATAAATCCGGTTCTCAGTTTACCATACGTTCTCTCGCCAATATGCTCAGAAATATGGGCATTACGATAGATCCGAATTCGCTCAAGGTAAAGAATGTGGCGGCAGTCATGGTTACTGCGAAACTGCCTCCCTTTGCCAGGAGTTCTCAGAAGCTCGACTGCACGATATCCTCGGTTGGAGACGCAACCTCCCTTGCTGGAGGAACCCTCATCCTGACGCCGCTGTTCGGACCGGACGGCAAGGTCTATGCTATGGCCAATGGTCCGATGTCGGTAGGGGGATTTGCCGTGGAAGGCGCATCGGGTACCGGTGTTACCAAGAATTTTCCCACGGTCGGGACTGTGCCGGGCGGTGCCGTTGTGGAGAGATCCATTGAAACTGACCTGGGGCCGAACATGACACTGGTGATGAACATTCCTGATTTTACGACTGCTTTCAGGCTGGCTACCTCCATAAATAAACGATTGGGAAAGGATGTTGCACATGCCCTCGATCTTTCGACGATTCAGGTTACTGTGCCTGAAGAGTATCAAGGTAGCATAGTCAGATTTGTTTCTGTAATTGAGGCCGTCGATGTCATCCCGGACTCGCGTGCAAGGGTTATCGTCAACGAACGTACCGGCACGGTTGTCATGGGGGACAATGTACAGATATCAACAGTTGCCATTGCCCATGGGAGCCTGAGCATCAAGATTACGGAGGTGCCGTATGTGTCTCAGCCGGCACCTTTATCAGGCGGGGTTACTACCGTTGCCCCCCAGACAGGGGTATCGGTGGAAGAGGGAGGGCAGAGGCTGGTAATGCTTCCAAAGGGGACCACTATCGGCGATCTTGTATCCGCACTCAATGCGATAGGGGTTTCGCCCAGGGATCTCGTGGTCATACTCCAGTGCATTAAACGCACCGGAGCGCTCTATGCAGACCTGGAGGTCATATGATTAACTCCATAGCCGCATTGAACCATCTGCGGGAGTCAGACCCGCACAAGGCCCTGTCCATGGCAGGCAAGGAATTTGAATCCATCTTTGCATACCAGATCCTTAAGACCATGGGCGATTCAATCTCCGAGGGCCTTTTCGGGTCAGGGCTCGCTTCGGAATTTTATAAAGACATGCTGTTTCAGTCCGTAGCACGATCTGTAGCGGAAACAGGGGCCCTTGGTATTGGGAAGATCCTGGAAGGGCATGCGGAGAAGCTCATCGATGATAAGGGTTTTCAAGCAAACAGGAATATATTCGATAAAACATGTATGGCAGCCGGTAATGGAAGCCGCCAGGCCTGATCGTTTAAAGAAAGGAGATTCTTGAGTATGCCACATGCCAGGATAATGACAAATGAAGAGATGAAAGAACGCCTTGAGAAGGAAAAGGAACTTGTGGTTCAGCTCAACCTCTCTCTCGAAAAAGAGCTTGCCTATATTACGAGCCAGGATATAGAGCCTCTCGAGGAATCCATGCCGGACAAATATAAGCTTCTGCGTGCCATTGCCTCGAACCGGCAGGACATCGATACCTTTGACCCCGGGGATGAAAAACGCCATGCAGATGAAATACGTGCTCTTCAGAAGGAGATCGCTGTCCTGTGGAAAAAGGCAACCGGCCTCAATGAACTCTCGAAATCAATGGTAACCGGCAGGCTGGCAGAGATCGAGAAACACCTTGAAGTTTTCTTTGCAGGAGATAAGGCGGGTTATAACAGATCCGGCAGAAAATCGAATCAAAAGTCTCGAATAGTAAAAACAGGAGCATGATATGGGCGGTATTAGTGGAGCACTCAATATTGCAAGTTGGTCGCTCTATTCGTCACAGCTGGCCCTGGAGGTTATATCGCATAATATCGCCAACGCGAATACCCCCGGGTTTTCCAGGCAGAGCCTTCATATTGAATCTAACATACCCATAAACACAGGTCCGGGCCAGATTGGTACGGGTGTGAAAGCCACCGAGGTGACAAGGTCATACGATGACTTTGTGAATGAACAGGTTACATTGAAGAGGTCACAGTATTATTTCTGGGAAGCCCAGAAAAATGCGATGGAGGAGATCGAGACCATATTCAACGAGAGCGAGGGATATGGAATAAACCAGTTGATGGCGGAGTTCTGGAATGCCTGGAGCGATCTGTCCAATAACCCCGACGGTACACCCGAAAGGGAGTCCCTTCTTGCAAAAAGTGCTAATATGGTTCAGATGATGAGCGATATAGACTATAACCTCAGAGAGTATCAGCGGCATCTGGACACCACTATCCAGGGGTCTGTCAACCAGATAAACACCGTTATTGAACAGATCTCGGAGCTGAATAAGCAGATAACCAGCGTGGAGATTAAAGGCATTATCAATGCAAATGATCTGCGCGACCGGCGCGAATCGCTTATGGAAGAACTCGCATCATTCATGGATATCAGCTATTATGAAGAAGATCAGTCAGGCCAGGTCATGGTTTACATTCTTGGAGGTACCCCGCTGGTCCTTGGGAGTAACTCATACGCTATCGATGTTGAGAGAAATGACACTACGGGTTTAACAAATGTGCTGTGGAAGAGCAGTGGCGACAGGTCAGTAGATATCACGCAACAGCTCTCAGGCGGCAAGATAGCAGGCTGGGTAGATGCGCGTGATGGCAAGATCGGGTCGTATATCGATACCATGAACGCACTTGCGCAGGAGCTTGTCTGGCAGGTGAACGCTCTGCATTCGGAAGGGGCAGGGCTTGAGTCGGTGAGTTCCATGACAGGAACAGTGGAAGTCTCAGGGCTGGCAGATGATCTCAGTGCGGATTTTCTTTTTTCCGACCAGTTTCCTGCCACGGGGGGAAGTTTTGACATTGTGGTTTATGACGATGCAACAGGGCAGGCCGTCAGGAGTACCGTCACGCTGGGAGCTGGCGCTACTGTCAATGATTTGATAAACGGGGTGCTCACTGTAGGAAACATGAATGCGCAAATCGACGGAGATAATCACGTTGAACTTTCTTCTGATGTCGGATACTCATTTGTAGTTAACCCTACTGATGGAGCGCAGTCCAATAACGCCCTGGCCATACTCGGAATCAACACGTTCTTTTCATGGAGCGAACAGGTGGGATCAACAGTTTCCGACCTGACTGAGACCCTGGGAATCAATTCAGTCCTGAACACAAATTCCTCTCTGATATCTGCAGGATATGTAGACAGCAACAACTTCGTTGCCCCCGGGGCCAACGAAGCGGCGCTGGGTATATATTCCCTGCAGGATCAGGTAATCACCGATTTCGGCGAGACCGGTATAAATACTACCATGGATGCGTATTACAGTTCATTCATTGCAGAGGTGGGGATTGATGTTCGAAATGCGGATCTCAATGCTAAATTCAACGAAACGCTCCTGGATCAGTATATACAGAGAAAAGAAAGCATCACCGGCGTCAATCTCGATGAAGAGATGGCGGATCTCCTGAAGTTCCAGCACCTTTACACGGCAGCGGCAAAGCTCATAACCATTCT
Source organism: Deltaproteobacteria bacterium (assembly GCA_011372875.1). Lineage (GTDB taxonomy): Bacteria > Desulfobacterota > Desulfomonilia > UBA1062 > UBA1062 > DSAD01. The sequence continues at coordinate 15,127 of DSAD01000045.1, read as the reverse complement.
CGACGAGATGATGCAGACATTGCTTTCCACAAGATAATCATGTAGTATTCCAACTACACTGGCCACATTACAGGGGGGGCTGATTGTTAATCTTGACACGGAAAGTAGGCGAAGCCGTCTCGATAGGAGACGATATCCAGATCTCTGTCGTAGAGATCAAGGGATCTCAGGTCAAGCTGGGTATTCAGGCACCGAAAAGCATAGAGGTTCACAGAGAGGAAATCTATCAGAAGATCCAGGAAGAGAACAGGCGGGCGGCACTTATACAGGCAGATGTCCTTGGCACAGCCCAAGACCTGGTAATGAAGAAGAAAAACTCTTGAAGCCAAATAATAGGGCGGCAGTGTTATACGATTATATTATAGGCAAGATTGTAGGTAAGATTGCTTGAACACAAACTAACTGCAAACACAGGAGGAACTATCTATGGGTTTTATTTTTGATCTTGTTAAATCGGCAATCCTGGCCCCATTTAAGATAATCAAGTTTGTTTTGTCCGATATCCTTATTTTCGGCATCATAGGCGGGGCGATCTCGGGCATAAGGTCCTTGATCAGGATCCTGTTCAAGCCGATATCCCTGGCAGTCATTCTCGGAGGCGCCCTGGTTTTTGTGGCCTTAGATGAAGAGAGAAGGAACAAGGTAAAGGCATTGCTGGGCATGTAGCCTGATGGCTGCACGCTGAATCTGTTTTCGCGTGAGTTTCCCTTTTTATTGTCGAATTTCAGGTTTAACAGAAATTACGCCCGTTACGACAGATAAGGATTCATCGTCGGACGAAAAGATCGAGGGTCCATTCAGATGATACCTCTGCAGCTTTTTGCGGGGTGCTTCATTCATTCTTGAAGCTTTTTTTTGGATGGGGGCTCAGGTCTTATACAAACAGGGATATGAACCTCAGGGCTGACCCGAAGTACTTCCCTGTTTGTTGCGGTAGTTGGCAAGTTTTTTGGTTATGATTGCAGCCCTATGGGTGTCCATGTATGACAGGATGCCTCCGGCGATGTCACCTTTCATGTTCAGGAATACCTCCACGGCAACATCGATGTCCAGCTGGTTCATCAGCCCGGCTGCTGCATTCGGTTTCATGGATGAATATATCTTTACCAGGTGTCTGATCCTGTCGTCGCTCAGCAGTTTGTATTCATTGACCGAAGCCTGTATTGATGCCTCGATGCCGCGCAGCTTGACAATCTTTTCATCAATGCTTTTTTCAAGGTTTTTGAGTTCGTTCTCCCGGACCTTGAGTTCTTCCTGTCTTAGTCTGATGATTTCCCATTGATCCTGTGGACTCGGTGATGCCTGTGTTGTCGATGCTGTGATATCCTTTTCGTCATCTGCAGCTAAGATGGTATTTACGCACAGGTAAAGACCCATAAACGCAATGTTGATGATCAGGGCTATGGTAAGGATCTTCTTTCCTGTCATAGGTTTTCTCCATGGCGTAGGATGGCAATCTCGTCGATAAAGCGCATCTCGGCTTTCCTTTGTTTGATGGTATAATCTTTCTCGTCAAGCTCTTTGAGCCTCTCTATGGCCTTGTGTTCCTTTTTGGCTTTGAGCATCTCGAGACGTCTCATGTCGAGCTGTTTGTCTACAGAGGCCAGATTCTTATCGAGCTGCTTGATGCTGTCTTCCAGAAAGGTGATGTATTCATGATACTGTCTCATCCGTAATGCACTTATACCTGACTTCATTCTGCTTGTAAGCTCTCTTATCGTCTCGTTCCTTGTTGTAACTTTCAAGTCTTTGAGGTTCTGGATATTGAGGCGGTGGCGCTGGACCTGAGAGAATGCCTGTTGAGCGATGTTCTCTTTGATCTTTCGTACCTTTAAAAGTGTCTTGAATCTGAAATTAAAACTCATAGTTAGCGGCCTCAGTCTGCCTTCTCAAAGATATTGCGCATCTGTTCCAGACAATCCTCCAGCGTGATTTTTGTCCCGATATCCTGTTTGAGAAAGGTATTGATGGAATCGATATATTCTATCGCCGTATCGATAGCAGGGTTGTTGCCTGAAACATAGGCGCCTATATTGATAAGATCTTTTGCATCTTCATAAACAGCACAGAGTTCAAGGATACGTCGGGCCAGAACAAGGTGTTCCTTGTCGACAATATCGTTCATTACCCTGCTGACGCTGTTGAGAATGTCTATTGCCGGGTAGTGATTCTTCGCCGCAAGATCGCGTGACAGGACAATATGTCCGTCCACAATGGATCGGACGGTGTCGGATACCGGTTCGGTAAAATCATCGCCCTCGACAAGGACGGTATAGAGGCCCGTGATACTGCCTCTTGAAGAGGTGTTTCCCGCCCGTTCCAGGAGTTTAGGCATCTTGGCGAAACAAGACGGTGTATACCCTCTGGTTGTGGGAGGTTCACCGATTGCAAGGCCGATCTCTCTCATGGACATCGCAAAGCGTGTAACCGAATCCATCATGAACAGAACGTCGAGGCCCTGATCTCTGAAGTATTCTGCAATGGTGGTGGCCATATAGGCTCCCCGTATGCGTATAAGCGCAGGTTGATCGGATATGGCCGCAATTACGACGGATTTCTTAAGACCTTCTTCTCCGAGGTCTTTCTCGATAAATTCCTTGACTTCTCTTCCCCGTTCTCCGATAAGCGCGATTATATTTATGTCAGCCTCGGTGTTCTGTGCCATCATGCCCAGAAGCACACTCTTTCCAACCCCGCTTCCAGCCATGATTGCCATTCTCTGGCCTTTACCGATGGTCGTGATGGCATTTATTGCGGCGATTCCCAGGTCGAGAGGTTTGTTGATCCGTCTCTTTTTCAATGGGTTTGTGAGGGTTCCGTACAGCGGCATCTCATGGTCTAGTACTATCTGGCCTTTACCATCCAACGGGTTGCCCATCCCGTCGATCACTCTGCCCAGAAGGTTGTTTCCAACCTTTACCGAGGGGTTGGATTTTCTGGCAACGATCTTGCTGCCGGGGCCGATGCCTTCAAGTTCGCCCAGCGGCATCAAGAGTACCCGGTTGTTACGGAAGCCGACTACCTCAGCCATGATGGAATCCTGCATCTGTTTCGAGTATATCTCACACATGCCGCCCATGGCACTGCCGGGTCCATGACCTTCAAGTACCAGTCCTACGATATTGGTGACCTTGCCACGCACCTGAATCGGCTGGATCTCTTTCAGAGGGATGATAAATTTATTCAGATCAGTCATTTTCGCTCAGTATATCATGGATATGTTCAATCTGAGATCTTATGGTAGCATCAATCTCTCCAAACTCGGTATCGATAATGACCCCACCGCGATCAATAGAGGTGTCCTCAATTACGTGAACCTGCCTTTTTCCGGAAAGGCTTTTTGCAATAATGGTTTCAATTTCCCGTATATATTCGAAATCAGAGGGATGAAGCCTCAGTCTAATGTCATCGGTTTCCATGAGGTGGTTGGAGGCGGCCCTTACGGTATCCAGGATGATATCCGGTGAGACCTGAATGGATCTGTGAATAATCTTTTCCGTAATGAGGAATATAATCTCTAGGATTTGATCCTGGTGCTTTTCGATAATGGATGTTCTCATCGATGCTATCTCATCTATCGCTGCCTTCAAGGTATCAAAAAGCGGCTCGATCTTTTTTGTGGCTATCTTGCGTCCCTCAGCCTGTCCTTTTTCCATGCCGGAATTATAAGCCTGCATCTCAATGGCTTCTTTGCGGGACCTTGCATCTTTGATAATGGATTCTGCCTGTTTTGCTGCTTCTTCCGCTTTGCTCAGTTTGCCGATTTGCCCCATGTCCTTAATGTTATAAGGGGTAACTAGAGAGTTCTTGGTGTTTTTATCCTTGAGTATCTTAGACGAGGACATCATCTCCACCCTTTCCTCCAATGACAATCTTACCTGCTGCCTCAAGCTTTCTCACCACACGCACGATGATCTGCTGTGCCTTCTCCACGTCGGAGAGTTTAACCGGACCCATGGCCTCCATGTCATCAACGAGCATTTCAGCTGCCCGCGAAGACATGTTTGAAAGAACAAGATCCTTCATGGCCTCGCTCGCCGTCTTCAGTGCCAGAGACAGATCTTCGTTCGTGATCTCCTTGAGGATTGTCTGAATACCGCGGTTGTCGATATGTGCGATATCCTCGAACACGAACATCTTCTGCCTGATACCTTCTGCGAGATCGGCGTCCAGTTCCTCGAGTGAGGCAAAGATGTTGTTTTCCGTTGCATGATCCATCTGGTTCATGATCTCAGCTACGGTCTCAATCCCGCCGAGTTTCTTGCTCTCTGTCGATCCCATGGACTCGATCTCTTTTTTCAGTACCCCGTCAATGTCCTCGATAACCCCGGAAGGGACTATGCCCAGGTTTGCCATCCTGTATATGATTTCGGGCTGAAGTTTTTCGGGCAGTTCCTTGATGATCTGTGCTGTCTTTGTAAAATCGAGGTGTGCCAGGACCAGTGCAATTGTCTGCGGGTGTTCTCCCCTGAGGTAATCAACCAGGAGCAGGGGATCGACCCCCCTGAGAGAAGAGAAGGCCGCGGTGTCCGTGGCCAATGTTATGGACTCGATAATGGGCAATGCCTTGTCGTCACCCAGTGCCGAGATAAGGGCATCTCTGAGATAATCCATCCCTTTACCCGTGATCCCGCTTACCTCGGAACTCTTTTTCTGAAATTCATCCATGATATCCTGTACCGTAGCCGAAGGGATAGTGACATCATCGAGATTTGCCATACGTTTTCCGAGCAGCTTGATCTCGAACTCGCTCAATCCCTTGAATATGTTCTGGGAGAATTCGTCACCCATTGCCATAAGAAAGATTGCCGCCTTCTGAGCTCCATCCAGTCTGGTTATCTTTGCCATCATACGCTCTCCTGCAACCAGGATTTTACAACTGCAGTGGCAGTACCCATATCATCCTTTGTGGACTTCTCGATCAATTTGCGCCTTCCTTTTACTGCATGTTTCATCTCTTCACTCTTTGCAACAGCCTCTATCTGTAGGACATCTTCAGCCTCTATCTGCTCGGCTTCTTCGGAAGATATGGCCCTGTGTTTGTCCGTGACCTTTTCGACGACCCTGACCGATTTGAACAGCCAGCGGAGAAGGGGGCGGATAACAAAGAGCAGTATAAGGAGTGTGACAAGCAGGAATACGACCGGTTTAAGGATCGATACTATGAAATCCCGCATTTTAGCCTTTTCGGAAAGTGCTTCTATATCGGTGTCCTGTTGGGCAAAAGGCATGCAGGATACCGATATCGTATCTTCCCTGTCCGTGCTGAATCCCACGGCATGCCGTACGGCATTTTCTATTCCCTTGAGCTCTTCTGTCTGGCGGGGGACAAAGACCTGCTTGCCTGTATCATCCGTCCGGTATTGTCCATCCACTACAACGGAAACGGTCAGTCGGGTGATATTTCCAGGGGACTGTATGCGCTCGATCTGATTTCTGCCGATCTCATAGTTGCGGACAATATTGGACCCTCCTGCATTGGCATTGGCAGGTATTGCTCCCGGACCGCCCCTGCCGGTAGGAAGATTTGATGGGGTGCCTGCAATGCCGCCCGGTACACGATCTCCTCCGGAGAACTCATTCTTCAGTTCCTCGCTTCTGATTACCTGCATTTCAGGATCAAAGGAGTCTTCCACACTTTTTACCATATCCATGTTGATGTCGGCGCTTACCTTTACAATGGCCCCCGATGGCCCCACGATCTTTTCCAGAAGATCCTGGGCGCGTGACTGGAGCATGTTCTCTATGCCATGCTTGATATCAAGATAGTTGCTTGCAAGCGATATGGCCTGAGACTCACCCCTGCCTTCAAACAGCACCTTGCCGCTTATATCCACTATGCTGATATTGTCCGTCTCGAGCCCCCGAATTGATTTTGCTACAAGATATACGATCCCCTGAACCTGGCCGGGATTAATCTTCCGGCCCTGTTTCGGCTTTATCACAATAGATGCCTTTGCGGGTTTTTCATCCTCGATAAAGATGCTTTCCTTCGGCATAGCGATATGGACCCTTGCATAGTCTACCTCTTCGAGGGACATGATGGTGTTTGCCAGTTCATTCTGAAGGGCACGCTGATAGTTGATCTTCTGTACAAATTCAGAGGTGGAAAACCCTGTTTCGTCAAACAGGGCGAATCCTTTTTCCACTCCTCCCTTGGGGAGACCCTGAGAAGCAAGACTCAGTCTTGTTTCGTACACGTTTTTTTCGGGGATCATGATTGCAGTCCCGCCTTTTGACAGTTTGTAAGGGGTCCTGCTTTCCTTTAAGGTCTGAACAATGAGTGATGCATCGGCCTGATCCAGATCGGTGAACAGATACTGGTATGTCGGCGCAACGGACCACATCAGGGTCACAGAGATTATGGCTGCGGCGAGACCGATCACGGCAAACATGGCGAATCTCTGGGTCATGCTCATGCCGGTGAACCGGTCTTTCAGTTGGGTGAAGAGATTATCTATATTCATCGTAATTGCATCAGCTGATTATAGCCGGCTATGAGTTTATTGGTCGCCGATATTAGCAGGCGGATACTGATGTCTGCCTTCTGCATGGAAACCATTGCCTCGTGGATGTTCGTTGATTTTCCCTGCGCCAGGTCGACGGCGATCTTTTCAGATTCTTTTGCCGCGGTATTTGTTTCCCGTATAATATCCCTGAGAGTATCTGAAAAATCAGTCTGTTTACCCTTTGTGCTGTCTTTGAGTGTCAGGTTTGTGCTGAGGTGAGTAAAATCAGAGGGATCTATACGCATCATTACCTCCCGATAGACAGGGCCCTAAGCGCCATGTCCTTCTGTGCCTTGATAGCTGTCGTATTGGCTTCGAATGCCCTTGTTGCACCGACCATGTTCACCATTTCCTCCATGATATTCACATTGGGCATGGTCACATAACCATCCTCATCCGCATCAGGGTTGCCGGGATTGAAAATGCTGTTTCCCTGGGTTGGGTCTTCCACGATAGCCTCCACCTCAACGCTGGAAAGCTGCTTTTCAAAAGAATTTTCACGGAAGATCACATCCCTGCGTTTATATGGGCCGCCTTCCTCGGTTCTCGTGGTATTGGCATTTGCGATGTTGGATGAAATGATGTTCATCCTGGTTCTCTGTGCCCTCATTCCGCTGGCGCTTATATCCATTGCTGTAAACAGATCCATTACTGAATACCTCGTATAGCCTCTTTCAAGGCATCAAGTTTTCCCTGAATCATCTGTGCCGATGCACTGTAGAGAAGGTGGTTCTGAGAAAGTTTCATCATCTCCCGGTCGATGTCGACCGTGTTGGAATCATTTCCTATTCTGGAGAAAGGGTCATCCTTTACTGTATAACCCGAGATGTTCCCGGCAGAGGGGTTGATGTGTTTACTGTCGGTGGCCGACATTGCGAGCTCTCGGGAAAGCTCTTTTTCAAAGACCACTTCCTTTGCCGTATATCCGGGGGTGTCTGCATTGGCTATGTTGCCGGAAATTATTCCCTGCCTGAAGAGATGATAATTCATGGCCGACGTGAGTTCAGATAAGGTTTTCCCAAATATTCCTGCCATGGTGACCTCCTTGCACAAGAATAAGCAATACTCGTACCAATGAGCAGAACCACTGTTTATGAGGGGTTATGAGATAAACCGTTCGATGTTTTGACCGATAGAGCGTCGGAAAATTGACCTTTTTCCGTATATTCATTGAGCTTGTTTCTCAATGTCCGTATGCTGATTCCCAGCAGTGTCGCAGCTTTGGTACGGTTTCCATCGACATGATCTAGGGTAGACAGGATCAGCCCCTTCTCCATCTCATGGATAGTTGACCCGACTGCAGAATTCTGAGATGGCGCGGCAGTCATATCTATCCCCAGCATGATGTTGTCAGCTGCTATCTCTGATCCATCCGTCAGGATCATGGCACGTTCCACAGCATTTTCCAGCTCTCTGACATTGCCCGGCCAGGAATATTCAGTAAGAGTGTCTTTTGCCCCCTGAGTGAGGATCTTTTCTCCGAACTTTTCCCTGTTGGCAATCTTGGTGATAAAATGCATTGCCAGAGGGATGATGTCGTTTTTCCTGGCGCGCAGCGGCGGTATCTTGATCGGGATGACATTCAACCTGAAAAAGAGATCGTTTCTGAATCGGCCCTCTTTGATCTCTTCCTCAATGGGTCTGTTCGTGGTTGCGATTACCCTGAAGTCTACGGATATGGGAGAATTCGCCCCGACCCGGTCGATCTGTTTTTCCTGCAGAACACGCAGCAGTTTTGCCTGGAGGCCCAGGCTGATCTCGGTGACTTCGTCAAGGAGTATGGTTCCGCCCTGAGCAAGTTCGAACTTGCCGAGGCGGGTTGCATATGCGCCGGTAAAGGCACCTTTTTCAAATCCGAAAAGTTCACTCTCTAAAAGCGTATCAGGGATGGCTGCAAGGTTTATCCCCACATATGGTCCTGCATTCCTTTTGCTGTGTTTGTGAATATACCTGGCTATAATCTCTTTGCCGGTCCCGGATTCCCCTTGAATGAACACCGGGGCTTGAGTCGGGGCAATCTTGTGAATGATTTCCAGGATCTTTTTCATGCTCTGGTCTGCCGTAATGAAGGACCACTTGTCAACCTCGCTCTGTCCTTTTGGCGAGGCCAGGAGAGCCCGTATGATCTCTCTGATATCGTTTGCCATGAACGGCTTCTTGAGGTAATGTGCAGCCCCGACACTCAGGCATGCGGTTGCATCACCAAAACCCATGGCAACAATCTCTATGGACGGATATACCTGCTTGGTGCCTTCGATGACATCGGTAAAAGAATCTGATATAATGGCTATATTGTGTGTTTTAGGGTCGATTGCACCGAGAAACTTGTCCTTGTTGGTAAAAGGGCAGGGGGATTCCCCCATATCACCTATGAGGTCGGTGAGAATATCCACGATGGACTTGTCAGGATCAAGTATGGCTATGGACATGGTGTGTCAGTTTCCCCCGAATCTGTTCTTCAGTTTGTTGAATTCCGCTATATCATTGTAGAGATCCATCTCCTTCAGGTACGTTGTCGCAGTGTTGATCAAGATGCTGTCGGTACTGTCCTGAACCACCTCAGCAAGGATATCCCGTGCTTTTGTGTGATTGTCTTGAGTATGTGCAATGGTGGCAAGATGATACAATGCCCAGTTTTTATACTTGGACTGGGGATAAGTGTCTGACAGCTCTTGCAAAAGGGAGCCGGCCCGGTCAAGATCATCGTCCGAGATGAGCTGTCTTGCCCTGGTATAGAGTGCCAGTGCTATGATTGGAGAGGTCTTCAACTTGTTCAGGGCAATGATCCTTTCGAGCGTTCTGATCTCTTCGGGTTTTCTGTGGAGCTTTTTATAAATGTCCGCCAGCATGGACATTGCATCAAGGGCATTCTCGTCTTCTTTTTCTGAAACGGGCTCAAGGAAGACAACAGCTTCTTCGGGTTTGTTCATGAAGTACAGCAGTCTGCCCCTGGTCTGCTTCATGTCCCCTGCAGCGACTCCACGGGGATAATCCTTCAGGTACAGTGAATTCCACATGAGAGCAGATGCATAGTCCCCCGACTGATAATCCATGGTGAAAAGGGTGGCTATTGCCGGAGCTCTCCTTGCGGTATCTTTGTCTGCACTTGCTGTGAGCATGGTGCGTGCGAGATCGGCTTTACCGAGATGATACATGGTGTCTCCCATGATGAACAGGAAATCGCTGTCTCTGATATCGCTCATGAAGCTGGTTTCATACTCTATAAAGAGATTATAAATGGAATCGAAATCTTCTTCCTGATAGAGTTTATGCAGTCTGGACAAAATGGTCTTCTCTGCTTCGGCCTGGGCATACTGATGAATCGGGTCGGTTTTCTTCGTATCCATCCATGCACGATGGTATGCCTTCAATGCATTTTCCCATTCACCTTTTATTGAATATGTCTGAGCAATCCTGATCTTTACCAGAGAGCCCAGCGGGCCTTCCTGGTATTCGTCAGTTGATTTCATGGTCTCGTATATATCGATGATTTCATAAAATGTCCGGTCAGTCAGTTCCCCGTCTTTCTTGAGGTCCTGTTCCAGAAGTATCCGTGCTGTCCTGAGTTTCGCGATGATCCCGGTGTCACTTCTCGGGCCGATGTTTTCAACCTCGGAAAAGATCTCCATAGCCTTGTTATTCTGCCCCATCTGATACAGGCAGTCCCCTAAATGTAAAAGGGAGGTTGCCTTGGTTTCGGGGCTTCCCAGATTTATTGCGAGCAGCAGGTATTGCTTTGCCTCGGCATAATCTTTCATGTTGTAGGATGCCTGGGCAATACGCGAATAAAGTTCAGGGTCATAGCGGAATAACGTCGGATCTTTCTGAAAGGCATCCTGGTAAAGCCTTATCGCCTTGGCATAGGCATTGAGTCCAAGGTAAGTGTCTGCTATAACAGATAGATAGTATCCTTTTATCTCGACAGGTGCCGAATCCATATTGAAGATCATTCCCATTCGAGTGTTTTCGACAAAGGCATCCTCGAACAGGCCTTTCCTGTTCATCATGTCAATTTCTTGAACATTTGCCTCCATGGCGATTGTTGCGGATGTGGAATCTTTCAGGAAACGGATGTATTTTACGGTTTCGTTAGGCATGTCTGAGCGAAGCAGCATGCGGTTGTATTCAAGCATGATACGCTCTCTCTCGATCCCGGGTGACATGGCCTGGATGCCGTCGCTGAAACGTTTCAGGGCTTCCATTGAAAAGCTTTCCATGCGGTAAGGATAGGAAACTTTCCAGTATGCCCTGCCAAGAAGTACGTTCTCTTTTGCATCAAGGGTGTCCTTGTAACGTTCCAGGGTATGGATGGCAGCGGCGATATCTCCGATTTCGAATGCCCTTTTTGCTATATCATAGATTTTTGAGCGGTTCATCTCTTCTGTCGTCACAATCTCCAGGACGATCTTGTTGTTGATTTCATCGGAGATTATCTCCATGGATGCATTCTCATCAATGACGCTGAAGATCATACCCATACCGTTTTGTGTCTTGATAGTTCCCGAATATTCAATGTATGGCACTCTTGAGAGCGGCTTTTCTATATCCATACAGCTGATATCATGGTTAAAGAAGAGATAGGTGCGTTTGTTCTCGGAATCCCGTATTTCAGGCCATGCCCCGGGACTCATAAAGATTGTCACGGTAATGCCGTTATCGGTAGGGTTGGTCTCTATGTCTTCTATGGGGCACACATATCCCGAAGCCTCTTTTTCGGCTTTAATGTCGATAATGAAGCGGGGCGGTCTGTCCATCAAGGTGGTATTATAGATAAAGGGTTTTTTCATTAATATCTGAGCGGTCTTTCCGTCAAAGGTGAGTTCCCGTATTATAAAGGTGTCCGATACCATTGCAGGAGGCCCGATTGTGTTGGGAAAGTTGACGATCAGTGTCTGATCCTTCTGCGTCAATACCGGTGTCGTCGCTCTTTCCATTTCAAAGATGACACGAGCCCTCTCCGGTGCACCTCCTACTTGCAGAGTATTTGCCCAGGCCGAACTGGCAAGATTGCAGCACATCTGAATTGTAAGCAGAAAGAGAGAACATATCCATGTTCTCATGATATTTTGTGTATGCACTTTTTTCACCACGAGATAGAATACAACTTTCATGCCATACAGCACAGGTCAAATATATGTTGGGTGTAATATCCAATCCGATAGTGGCGCTATATCATAGATTCATGGATGACAGAGGTTGAATGGTCAGCTCATTTTCATCAGGGCCTTATGAACTGGTCAGATCTGATAACTAGCCTAGATTGACTTCCGTCGGTTTCTGAAGCTTTTGTTTCTTGATCTTTTCCACAAGCGTGGTCCTGTTGACATGAAGAAGTTTTGCGGCCCGGTTTTTTACCCAGTTACTCTTGTTGAGTGCCTGGATAATGATGCTTTTTTCAAATTCGTTCACTGCGGTGGAAAGGTCGATACCGCTTTCGGGAAGATCGATCTGGGGGATGTCGGAATCGACAGTGGCGCAGCCCGAGAGAACCTTGTCGGGCAAGTCGCTCAACTCAACCTCATCACCGTCGCACAATACCACCATGCGCTCTACGATGTTTTCCAGTTCCCGCACATTTCCTGGCCATCGATACTGCATGAGCGCGGACATCGCCTTCTTGCCGAAGGCCTTGACAGAGGTCGGTTTGTCCGTACTGTATTTTTCCAGGAAGTGTCTGATCAGCAATGGAATGTCTTCTTTTCTCTCCCTGAGGGGAGGCAGCGTGATCGGTATCACATTGAGCCGGTAGTAGAGATCTTCCCGGAACCTACCCTGCACTACTTCTTCTTCCAGGTCTCTGTTGGTTGCAGCGATGATTCGTACATCTGCCTTCATGGATTTTATTCCACCGACCCGTTCGAACTCTCTTTCCTGAATAACTCTCAGGAGTTTGACCTGGAGGTTGGGGCTCATCTCGGATACCTCGTCCAGCAGTATGCTTCCCTGATTTGCCAGTTCGAAACGGCCGATACGTGTACGGAACGCCCCGGTAAATGCCCCCTTCTCATGTCCGAAGAGTTCGCTCTCGAGCAATTCTTCGGGTATTGCCCCGCAATTGACCGGGACAAAAGCGTTCTGAGACCGCGGAGAGTTATAGTGAAGTGCTCGTGCTACAAGCTCTTTGCCGGTGCCGGATTCTCCAAGTATCAAAACCGTGGAGTCTGTTGATGCAACCTTGTCGATCATGCCGAAGACACGCTGCATTTTATCGGAAGACCCGATAATATTCTCAAACTTATACCGTGCCCTAAGCTGCTGTTTGAGATAAGTATTCTCTTCCTGCAGCGCCAGATGATCAAGTGCCTTTTTTACAACAACCTTGATCTCTTCGGCCTTGAATGGTTTTGTAATGTAGTCGAATGCGCCCAGCCTCATTGCATCCACAGCTGTTTTTACCGAACCATAGCCGGTATAGATGATCCCGATGCAGTTGAGCTTGTTATCTATGATGTGGCGTATGACTTCCATCCCATCGAGTTCGGGCATCTGGAGGTCGGTGAGGACGACATGGAAGGTGTCCTGGGAAAGCTTTGATACGGCGTCCTTGCCGTTGATTGCGCTCGTTACGGTATAGTCTTCTTCGCTGAGGATCTCAGAGAGGTATTCCCTGTTTTGTGTCTCGTCATCAACTATTAAAATGTTATGGCTGCCCATATAAATCCCTTCCTGAAGATATACTATAACGCAAAAATATACGTGCGTCAATATATAGACGCATATATGCTATAATAATGGAGGTTTTCGGGATAAAGGCTTTATGACTTTTCGTTCACTCTATCCTTCATGTCTTTTCCGGACTTGAAGAAGGGGAGCACCTTGGCATTCACCTTGATCTTCTCACCGCTCTTAGGATTTCTTCCGACATAAGGCTTATAGTCCCTCATAACAAAACTTCCAAAACCACGAATTTCAACACGACGGCTTTTTTTCATTGCATTTACCATGGAGGTAAGGATGGTATTTACCATGGATTCCGCCTTCTTGGGATGGAGAGCCATACGCATTGAGAGTTCTTCTATAAGTTCTGATTTGTTCATATGTTCCCTCCTGATTAGAGTATACACAGCTAAATATAAGGGGTTGTGGTGTTATGTCAAGGTTTTTTATGGATTTTTAACATCTTATGGAGATTTGATATCTCGACAGGGGTCAGATTTCGAATATCTCCCGGTGCAAGAGCGTCTATTTCGACAGGTCCTACCGATATTCTCCTGATGGAAATTACTTCAAGGCCGACTGCAAGGGCCATACGTTTGATCTGATTCTTGAGTCCCTGCTTCAGTACGATCCTAAGGGTCGTTCCCCGGCTGGTTGCCCTGAGTTGTTCTATCTGTGCAGGCCTTGTCTTTGTACCGTCAAGATAAACGCCTAAACACATTTCCCGAATCTGCTCAGGATTTGCGCAGGGCTTTACCTGGACGATATATACCTTGGAGATGGAGTGAGACGGGTGATGGATTCCCTGTGCCAGATCACCGTCATTGGTAAGCAGAAGCAGTCCTTCAGCGTCAAAATCAAGTCTTCCTACAGGGAATACCCCGGTATACTGTGAAGGAATCAGGTCTTTTATGCATGGTCGTCCCAGAGGGTCATACATCGAGGTGAGCATGAAGCGCGGCTTGTTCAGGGCAAGGTATAGTATTTCCTGGCGGGACACGATCTTTCCGTCAATACTGACTTCATCTGTTTGTGTATCTATAATATCGCCAATATGCGCAGGTTCAGAGTTTACTGCTACGCGCCCTGACTGTACGAGTTCATCCGCCTTGCGTCTTGATATCGCCCCTGTCGAGGCGATGAATTTGTTTATGCGGATTTTTGACATGAAAAGGGATATACTTGATAACCCGGTTCTTGTCCATCGGACTTGAATAAGAACGCAGCAGTGAAGAGAATAAGGACTTTTGTACGTTCTTTCAGTGTCTGTTCCATCGGGTATTCACAAGATGTCCTTGAGACGCTTTATTGCACAGAACTCTCCGCACATGGTGCACACATTGTCTATGCCGATCTCGCTTGAATTGCGAATCGCCTCTGCTTTTTCACTGTGCATACTCAGATTGATCTGGCCATCCCAGTCGAGATTCTTTCTTGCGCGGGCCATCTCAAGGTCTCTGTTCTTCGCATAGTTCATGCCCTTTGCAAGATCTGCGGCATGTGCCGCGATCTTCGATGCGATCACCCCTTCAATTACCTGATCGATTGTGGGAAGGCGCAGGTGCTCGGCAGGGGTGACATAGCAGAGAAAATCCGCGCCAAAGTATGCTGCGAGGGCTCCGCCTATAGCGCCTGCTATGTGATCGTATCCGGCAGCGCAATCCGTTACCAGTGGGCCGAGGACATAAAAAGGAGCCCCATTGCACAGCGATTTTTCCAGACGGATGTTTTCTTCGATCATGTTGAGCGGCACATGCCCTGGACCCTCGATTATGACCTGAACACCCTTGTCCCACGCCCGGCAGGCGAGTTCGCCCAGGGTGACGAGTTCGGTTATCTGGGCCCTGTCTGTCGCATCTGCAACAGCACCCGGCCGCATGCCGTCTCCCAGTGAGATGGTCACGTCATACTCGGCGAGGATATCGAGGATTTCGTCGTAATATTCATACAGAGGAGACTGT
>DSAD01000019.1 GCA_011372875.1 Deltaproteobacteria bacterium | reverse complement strand
TCTACACCGGATGAGATTTATTTTGGTTGTCGGAGGTATCTACCCGATGCAGCTTAATGGGAATACCGGCAAGGCTCCACTTATAAATCGTTGTTCCCTGTCTAAACAACCGGAGCCACCTCTGACCTGACTCACAAAGCGCAGATACAGATACAGGGCAATTTTATTTTTGGAGATGAAGCGGAAACCTGGACTACTGCGCACAACACGTTAGAATGGTGGAAAAAGCACCCCGAATACCAGATAAACCTGACATATCTCAAAGTATATCCCGGAACCCCTTTATACAAAAGGGCTTGTGAACGAGGAATCATAAAAGACAAATCAAAGTTTCTGCGAGATGACTGCCCGTTGATCAATGTCTCGCAGATGAGCCAGGCAGAGTTTGCTTCTCTTGATAAAGAGTTCGAGCATTATCAGAGTCTGGTAAGTATTCGTCCTGATAGTGTCGAGATCATTGGCCATGTTGGATCAGGATGCAGAATACAGATAACGTGCGGCCAGTGCAAAAAAAGCATCGAGAGAATGTACTATCCCTTCAAACCGATAAAAGCAATCTGCCCGGGATGCGGTGCACGACAGGATGTTGACAATATGGCCTTTGAAGCAGTTATCGAAGACTCAATAAGAAAGATCTTCGCTGAATACAGGAGAGTTGCAGTATGGGGGACAGGCGAGATTGCAGAGGCCTTATTCGATAAATCAACAACCCTGAAGGAACGGAATCCCTTCGTCGTGGACAGCAACGTCAACAAGCAGTCTTCACAATTCTTTGGATGTACTGTCTGCTCCCCCCACATAGTGTCAGAAAAACAGATCGAAGCTGTCATCATTGCTTCTCATTCATATGCCGACGAAATTGAATCGCGGATCAGGAAGACCCGGTCATCCATAAAATGCATTAAGATTAATGATCTGAGCACATTCTGAGGGATTGAGATGAAAAACGATCGAATAAATGCAGACACGGTCATGGCCCTGAAGGAGAACCCCTTTCATGCCATATCACTTGCCGCCAGGTATGATGATCAGGGTTTTCATCTGAATCTCATCACAAGGGAATGCATCGAGCATGATGACATTGTGAGCCTGCTGAGCAGATGGAGAAAAGAAAACGAGTTCTGGTTTCAGGCCATATTCCCGGTGAGCGATGCCGGGACGAAGATCTGGCTGAAGAACAAGGTGATCGAAGAGAAGGACAGGCTCCTCTTCCTCGTTACAATCAACAACGCATATATCGGACATGTCGGATTATGGAAGTTTGATTTTGCCGAGAGCTCCTGCGAGATCGACAACATCGTTAGGGGTGAGCATGATTATCCGGGCATCATGTACAACTCGATCGTCGTTCTGCAGGACTGGGCACGAACGACATTGGCGATACAGGATTTCTATCTCCACACCCTTATTGAAAATCATCGAGCTGTAAAACTGTATAAGAAACTGGGTTATGAGACCATCAAAACAGAGCCGCTGATCAAGACGATAAACGGTGACAGGATCGAGTGGGTTCCTCCACCTGCTGATTTTGCAGGGGATATTGAAAGACACGAAATGCAAATGCGGCTCATGAATACATATAGGGGAGCATGAGATCCCTACTTGATCAGATTCTCAGCACGCCCACAGACCGACGTGCGAGCGATCTTCAGTTCCTCATACGACATTTCATGGAATCGGAACCTTCCCTGTTTGAAGGCTTTGGTCATCATAGTACAAAAACCAACAGGGAAACCGAAGATGAGAAAGCAGCATCAGATGCCCTGCGCACTGACTTAGAAAATTTCTCCAAGTTATCACAACAGAACCAGGAAGAAGTACTGGAAGACTGCGTGGTCTTCTTATTTCGCAAGATATGCGATAACGGGAAGAAAACGGTTCTCATACATCACGCAAAGACTGAACGCATCCTGAACTTCTGCGGCCCTGATATTGTGAAAACCATCAGAAAAGGCGGCTTCAACTGCTGGATTGTCGACCGCGACGGCATGAATGATGAGTGCCTGCCCCTTGATAAAGCGTTATTGGAAAGAATGAATTTTATCTCTCTTCTCATAGTCGGCCCTTTCGGACTTTCCCTGGACGTCAACCAGGACACGTTAACATTCAAACTGCCGTTTCACGCCTCAGGCCCGCCCGAGATCGAGCGCAGTATCCTCCTGCATGATTTTTTTTACGTTCCCAACCACAGGACTACCGACAGTGCATTCGAGCGCTATAAGAGATCTGTCCCCCTTCCACGAGATCAGGCAAGACATCGCCGTACATTTACTGCTGTTCCTGTCGGGAACCTGAAGAACTGCCGCATCAGAAAAGCCCGTCAGGCCATGAGGCCTGAAGACCGGAACAAGATCCTCTTCTGCGCCGAGGCCTATGATTATGCGAACAGCGTTGTCAGGAAGCACGGTGCCAGGCTCATGAGAGGTATCCTCGACAGGTATCCTGAAAATCCACTTGTCTTCCGCCCTCATCCCGTCGATGTCGACGACCCCATAACCCTTGATATTCTGGAAGCGTTCTCCGGGGAACAGAGGTTCATATTCGATACAAGGAAATCATCAGAAGACATCATGGCGTCCGGATGCGCACTCATCACGGACGGGTCCGTATCCGGGCTGACCTACTGTATGGCTTCATCCCGTCCTGCCGTTTATTTTAATCCCTTCAGCTTTGCAGGACATTTCGAACCAAGCGTGCTTGGTTTTGATTTTGAGAACGGAAAGCTCTTTCGCTTCGCCTCTTCCATTGATGAAGCTGTGGATGCCATGGAAGACCTCGTGGCAGACCCTGGAAAAGAATTCGATGAGATTGCCGAGCTTTCCAGGAACGCGTATGAGCATCCTGACGATGGTATGGAGTATCTGCTTTCTTCCATTCATGCAATCGTGGAGAACAGGAGACTTCCTGACTGGAAAACCCTTGAACTTTCAGAGAATGAGATCGGCAATGGATCGGCAGCAGATTACGCAGGGCTGATAAGAAATAATCTGATGAACATCTTTCAGACATCTTCTGTTCTGAGCACGGATCTGTCTTCACTCGACAACGAAGATGATGCGACGAACACCATAATCAATTTCTTTTTTCATGTAAGGAACACCCATTTACACAGTTTCAGGGAAAATTTCGACGCGCTCTTTTCCGGCATTGAAGAATTCGGATGCTCCATAACCGCCATCAAGATGATCGGCTCTCTGATCGGCCCCATCCTTGTCCGTGGGAATCGAGACGAAGCAGGCAAGGCAGTCGGCATGCTGCAGACGATTTTCAATAAACTATTGCAGGATGCCCGGGAAGGCAGTGATGGACCTCATATGCTGGAGTTCTTTCAGTCCTCTCCTGCCGGCGCGATACTCAGCAAGGCCAAGGAACTTTCCGGGCTTACCGATCCGGAACTCAGAGAAATGCGCTCCTACATAGTCGAACTGTGGCTGACCCCTCGAGTGCCGAGAGGGCTGTTTTCCATCTCCAACATACAAAAAAACGGGGTATGTGAGCTGTCTCTTTCCTGCAGGAAATGCGGCACTCAGAAATCAATACGTGCTCAGTTCTGGTATTCAGACAATGTCTCATGCGAATCCTGCGGCACCTTGAACCATCTGGACCCGTTTGAAAAGGCCCTGCATCTTCAGGAGGCGTTCTTTGCCCGATTGCCTGCAGAGGAAAAGGTTGTCCTGTGGGGAGCCGGCGGTTTTTACTGCAAACTCATGCAGAAATACAACCGCCTCTGTGAAGATATCTTCCTGCTGGTCGATGCAGACGACGCACTGCAGGGGCTCAGCATCTGCAATAAAAAGGTGCATCCTCCTGATATCATACTGCACAACAAGATAAAGACGGTCATCATAACCGCATTAGGAAGAAAAGATGAAATATGCGCCGACCTTCGCCACAGCTATCCATCCATAGAGAACATTCTCATACCTGCTGTCGGGGTCATGCCTGAGGGCATTGTTCCTGTTTTAAAGCCCATTGAAGGATGAGAAACTTTCTGGAATCTTTTCCAAAGTCATTGTAAAAAGGAATAAGGAGAACAAATCTCTCGTGGCAGACATCATCATGAAAACAAATCATGTCATCTGGCTGACCGGCATTTCCGGCTCGGGCAAAAGCACCCTGGGATTGCGGCTTACTGAGCTTTTCAGGCGCTGCGGACTGCCTGTGGAATTTCTGGATGGCGATGTCGTCCGCGATTTCTTTGAAAACGATCTGGGGTATTCACGCCCCGAACGGCTGCTGAACATCCGCCGCATCACCTTTGCCGCAAAGCTATTGTCAGACCACGGCATCAACGTGGTCGTGGCCAATATTGCACCGTATTTCGAGGCGCGGGATTTTATCCGCCGCAAGCTTTCCCGCTACATCCAGATCTATTGTGCCGCCACTCTGGACAGGGTCGTCCGGAGCGATGTGAAAGGACTGTACGGCAGGGGGGACACTGAAGGCCCGCTGATCGGAGTTGACGATGTATATGACATCCCCCGCTCACCCGACCTTATCCTGCATACCGACACAGAAACCGAAGATGAATCATTCATGACGCTTCAATGCTTTCTTGAAGGGAAAGCCATCTTATGACCACACTTTCAATCGACCACGACGCATACCTGGAAGCAACAAATCTCTCTCACGGGGTCTTTCATCCCCTGGAAGGTTTTATGGCTGAGGCCGATTACCGGGGAGTGGTAAAGGATATGCACACCGGTTCCGGAGTTTTATGGCCGCTACCCATCACCCTTGACGTGCCGAAGGGGCGTGTTTCAGAAATGGAGAACCGTGATCGAATAACGCTTTCCTTCCAGAATGAGGCGGTGGGAGAACTGACCCAGAGCGGCATCTTTGAAGTGAACGCAAAGGCTGATGCCGCAAACGTTTTCGGAACCAACAACCCGGCACACCCCGGAGTCAACCGGGAACTGCACCGCTCTCGGCATCGTATCGGCGGCAGGGTTGTGCTCACCAAACCCTATCATTCCAAATTCCCGCAATGGGATCTGACACCATCACAGACAAAAACCCTTTTCGCACAGAAAGGATGGCACAAGATCGCCTCATTTCAGACACGCAATCCTCCCCACCTCGCCCACGAGTACCTGCAGAGGGTGGCGATGGAGATCTCTGACGGAATCCTCATTCAGCCTCTCATCGGCTGGAAGAAACGGGGTGACTTTACCCCACAGGCTATCATGGGTGCGTATGAGATCATGATCCGTGACTTTTATCCTGGCCATGCAGTGCTCGCCACTCTGCGCACGCCGATGCGCTACGCAGGACCGCGAGAGGCTGTTTTTCACGCCATCCTGCGCCGCAATCACGGATGCACGGCGTTTATCGTCGGGCGCGACCATGCCGGAGTGGGAACCTTCTATGGCAAATACGAAGCCCAGGAACTGGCGCAGTCTCTGGCAAAAGAAATCGGGATCGAAATTCTGACCCTTGCCGGGCCGCGCTACTGTTCGCGCTGCGAGTGCATCTCTACCGAGCGGACCTGTGGCCACGGCCTGGAATCCATCATCGATATCTCCGGCACGGAAATGCGGAGGCTCCTCAGCCTGAGGACAACGCCGGATCCACGGCTGATGCGGAAGGAAATATCTTCCTATCTGATAGACCTGTCCTCGAAAGGCCGGTTATTCTGCGAGTAAGGAATTCTTGAATGGATTTCACCATCATAGTGACAGTCGGGCCCAGCATCCTGAGCAAGATTGACAAACTGCTCGAGATACAGCATGCCGGCCCGTGCATATTCCGTCTGAACGGCGCCCACTGCAGCCCTGAGCAACTGAAGATCTACAACAAAGTCATCAGGAGCGTCATCCCGCAGGCCAGGATGATGATAGATCTGCCCGGAAACAAGATCCGCACGGCCAACCTTCCCAACAAGATTCAGTTCATGCGGGGAGAAACCATAACCTTGTGGGATACAAACTTCAACTACACGGGATTTCCTGCCATGGTAAAGCCCGGCGACGAGATCCTGGCAAACGATTCGAACCTCTGTTTCATCGTGGAAAAGGCAGATGACAAATCCATGCTTCTCAGAGCGGAACACAGCGGCGAATTGATCAGCGGAAAAGGCATGCACATCCCCGGCATAACAATAAAGCTCCCTTTTCTCTTCCAGGCCGATATCGATCTGATTAATGCCGCGGCAGAAGCAAATCTGGACTATATCTCCCTTTCATACGTAAGGAATGCCGAAGACATCACGCAGGTGAAAAAACTTCTTGCCGAGCTGAATTACGCGCCGGAATTCATAGCAAAGATCGAGACATCCTCTGCCCTGAAAAACCTTGACGAGATCCTCGATGAGATCGAAATAGTCAATATCGACCGCGGCGACCTGTCTTCCGACATCGGCTTGATCAGAATAGCCCAGAGTCAGTCCGAGGTGATCACTGCATGTAAGACGAGAAGAAAGGATGTCTTCCTGGCCACCCAGTGCCTTAAAAACATGGAGACGAGGCCCATCCCGCTTATACCGGAGATCATCGACTTATCATCATCCATTCAGCAGGGGATCTCGGGCGTCCAGCTGTCCGAGGAAACAGCGGTCGGATTGTATCCAGTGGAATGCATCCATCTGGTATGGCAGGTTTACCATCACATCAACACCCAATCCCTGAACAGGTAAATAACGTCTTGCAAACAGAAGCTTAAAGGATTTTTCATGACAATAAACTTTCACCCTCCTGACTATAAA
This sequence comes from Deltaproteobacteria bacterium, assembly GCA_011372875.1. Lineage (GTDB taxonomy): Bacteria > Desulfobacterota > Desulfomonilia > UBA1062 > UBA1062 > DSAD01. The sequence continues at coordinate 17,621 of DSAD01000019.1, read as the reverse complement.
CCGGCAATCATCTTTGCGACGACACAGCGGTGCAACTACCGGTGCATGATGTGCCCGTGGAGCGACCCTGAGAAAAGGAAAGAGCTGACCATAAAAGACCCGACGATGTCGATCGAACTATTCAGGAGGGTGCTTGAAGAGGTCATGCCGTATTGCTCATTCATCAGCCTGACCTCCAATGGCGAATTCCTGATGGACCCTTTCCTGAAAGAACGGCTCAGCATCCTGGGAGAGGTCCTTCGGAACCATCCTGATGTCAGACTCTTCACCATCACCAACGCATCGATGCTTACCGCAGAAAAGCTGTCTCAACTCAAAGGGCTCCATAAGGCGGGCTTCACCATCTCCATAGAGTCCACCGATGCCCTGACCTATGCATCCATCAGAAGACCGGGGGTTCTTTCTCCGGTATTGAAGAACATACGATCCTTGAGGAGCACTCTGTCAGAGATCGGGATTGATGATGTTCAGCTTCAGATAAACGCGGTGATGATGAAATCCACCATATTCTCATTGCCCGGTCTGCTGCACCTGGCAAAAGACGTCAATGCCATCTTGTTTGTCGATCATTGCCAGGGTTACGGCAACCAGGAGATGGACAGAGAATCGCTCTTTAATTTCCCGGTTTTCACGAACTTGTTCTTTGATAAATGCCAGAAATTAGCACAGAGGTTGAACGTTCCCTTGAACCGTCCCCCATCCTTCGCTGTTTCACCTGCAGAAGTTAAGGAATATCATGAGGCAAGAAAAAATAAGGACAAGAGCCGTTACTGCAGCCAGCTCAGCAAAACCGGCCCCATCAATATTTTATCAAACGGCAACGTCATAGCGTGCTGTCAAACCCTGGTCCTCGGCAATGTGAACGAACGTCCCTTCAAGGAAATCTTCTTTTCCCCGAAATTCCTGAAGCACAGGCAAGCTATAGCTGACGGTCATCCATTGCCTCCCTGTGACCACTGCAGATGGCTGGAAAGAGGGAACCCCTATCTGTATGAGTCCTCCGACTATGATGTGCATGTTCCTGTTGAATCACGCAATCTGGATCCGAATCCTGATTTTGAAAAGGAGGGTTTTTTCGACTGGCTGGACGATCTGTCTGAAGAGCAGATACGTCGGCACCTGCGTGACGATTATTCAACAAAGGCAGAGATCCTGTCTTCTTCCGGAATCGAGGAAGAGATCGAAGCGATAGAAATGGCCCAGAGTTCCAATAGGACCATCGCAGGCATGATAAAACACAATGCCAAGGTCATCATCTATCCTGCAGGGAGACTGACTGCCTGGCTGTTGAGAAATTCCCTTGTCTCAGAGCTCAACATACTGGGTATTGCAGATAAAAGCATAGCGCATACCGAGAAATATTTCGAGGGTTACAGATTATTACCTGCCGAGATGATTTCCACATTGAAACCTGATGCAGTCCTCGTAACATCCAATCTGTTCAGGGACCAGATCTGCCGGGAGCTATCCTATCTGGAGAAGGAAGATATAAAAATCATCCCCTTATACAAATGATATCAGAAATTTCCATCCTTGCGGATGGGTGTGTCGGACAGCACCAAATATATCAGAAAAGAGGGTAATCATGAGAAAGAAAATCAGTTTTGCAGGACCTTCCATTACACAAAAAGAAATCGACTATGTCATCGATGGTGTCAAGAACGGTTTTTACGAAACCTTCGATCAGCATAAGATAAAACTGGAGAAAGCTGTGGCAGAGTATCTCGGCCGCAGGTATGCACTTGCAACACATACCGGAACGCTGGCCATGCACCTGTCAAACGCAGCGTTGGGCCTGAAAAAAGGCGACGAGGTGATCTGCACGGATTTCAGCTGGGTCGCCACGGCCTACTCCATCGTATATACGGGAGCGCTACCCGTATTTGTCGATATCGATCCGGACACCTGGTGCATTGATCCGGAAAAGATCAGAAAGGCCATAACGAAACGCACCAAGGCCATCATGCTTGTCCATTCCTTTGGAATCCCCGCCGACATGGACGAGATCATGTCCATTGCCGGGGAGTTCAATCTGAAGGTGGTTGAAGATGCCTGCCCGGCCCTTGGCTCCCTCTACAAGGGAAAAAAGGTCGGTTCTTTCGGTGATTCCGGGTGCTTCAGCTTCCATGGGGCAAAGATAGCCGCAACCGGCGAGGGAGGGATGTTTACCACAGACAACGAAGAGCTCTACAACAAGGCCATCCTGCTTGCGGAGATGGGCAGGACCGACAGCAAGTGTGTCTTCTGGTCGGATTTCGTCGGATACCAGTATACCATGTCGAATCTGACGGCCTCCCTCGGGCTGGCCCAGGTTGAGAGGATCGAGGAGCTGGTCGCCATCAAGAGACGGATATTCAACTGGTACGATGAAGGCCTGAAAGATGTGGCCGGGATCAAGCTGATACGAGAGAAAGAAGGGATGAGGGCCAATTACTGCTACCCGTCAATTCTCCTGGAGAACAGTATCGTGACGGAGCGGGAGGATCTCATCAAAACCCTGAAGGAAGAGAACATCCACGCCCGGCCGGCCTTCCCGAGGATGAGCACCATGCCCGCACTGAAACAGAGATACAAGAACCCCGTAGCGGCACAGGTCGAGAAACGAGGGATCTCGCTCCCCTCGGCAGCTAACCTGAACAGTGACGACATCGCCTTCGTGTGCGACATGCTGAAGAAGGTCATCCGGTACAAAAGGCCATGACAAGGCAGGGGAACATCCGAGCATGAAGAAAAAAAATCATACAGGAAGCGGCAAAGGGAAATCTTCCTCAGAGATCACCTTCGGCCAGACCAAGTTCGAGGAAGATAAACGCAGGCAATGGCTTAAGAAGACGAAGCCGCAGGTATACGAGAAGGTGCTCCGCTTCAACGACAAGCTCGCGAGGGGAGAAGGCGTACCCATCATTCAGTTTCAGTACAATTATGCATGCAACTTCAAGTGCGAGCATTGCTCGATTGAAAAGTTTCAGATGTCCCGGAAACAGGAAGCGGAAAGCCGCCGCAGACACTTCGCGATCGACGACGTGAGGGAGCTGTCGAGACAGGCCCACGAGATGGGCCTCACCACGATCGTCATCACCGGCGGTGAGCCCCTCATCTTCAAGGATTTCGACGATCTGGTCAGGGCCATCGACCCTGATAAGTTCTGGATCGTCGCAGACACGAACGGCTGGTACCTGGATGACGAAAAGGCGAGGCACCTGAAGGACATCGGTGTCGACAAGATCCAGCTGAGCCTCGACGGTTGCGACGCCCAAACCCACGACAGCTTCAGACGCCGGTCAGGATCATGGGAACGATGTATAAAGGCCGTTGAAGCGTGCAGGAAGGTCGGCCTTCATGTGATCCTTTCAACGGTTGTCTGGCGGGGCCGGGCCAGGTCCCAGGAGTTCATGGATTACCTGAAGATGGCCAAACAGCTCGGCGTGGGCACCTATGTAACATACGCAAAACCTGTCGGGGCATACGAAGGCAGGTTCGACCAGATGCTGACCGAGGATGAGGAGGCTTATCTGAGAGAGCTTGAAAAAATATATGACGTGTTCACGCACATGACCCCGTCCTACGGTATGGACATTGGATGCATCGCGGTTAAAAGGATACTCCCGATCACCCGATATGGCGATGTCCTTCCCTGCCCTTACATACCTGTCTCCCTGGGCAACTTTTTTGAGGAACCACTGAAGGATATCGTGGAGCGGGGATTGAACCTCCACTGGTTCAACCCACGGGTCAAGATGCCCTGCATATGCGGCGTCGACAGGACTTTCATCGACAAGGTCATTATCCCGACGTATGGCGATGTCCAGGTGCCTGTCCCCTACACGAAGATCTTCACCGACGAAGACTACGTTGATCCGGGCAAGGAGAAGACCTCCCCGCAGTATCGGGGAAATGAGGCCTGCGCCTCGGAGCAGGATCGCGGCGCAAATAAAAAAGAAGAGGTGGAGACCATCGAGACCAAGGACGGGATCATCCCCATTACCTGGGCGCCTCCGCCCGATACCCATTATCACCACCGGCTTACGGGAGATCCTGACCGGATGAAGGACAAAAAAAAAGGTTGAGAAAGCGATGAAAGAAAACAGACCGCTCGTCAGCATCATGATCCCCAACAGGAACCATTCAATGTTTCTCGACGGGTGCATCCGGGGAGCGCTTGATCAGACCTACGACAACATCGAGATCATCTTTCTCGACAACTGCTCCACGGACAATTCCATGGATGTGGCATCCAAATACGCTGACAGGGGGGTGATGGTCTGCAAAAACCCTCTCAACATCACCAACCGGAGCATCGACCTTCTGGCATATATGGCCAAGGGAAAGTACCTGATGACCCTGTTCGCCGACGACCTGATCAAGCCGACCATGGTCGAGAAATGCGTCAGCATCATGGAGGCCCATCCCGAGGTCGGCTATGTCCACTGCGAGAGGGACTTCATCGACGCAGACGGCACCATAACCGAGCTCGACCCCTTCTACAACTGCAGCTTCATCTCCCCGGGATGGTCCGCACTGCCCATCTATCTTCTTGCCGACGTCGCCCAGTCGCCCCAGTGCCTCATACGGCGGAGTGTATTCGATGCAGCCATGGGTTTTGAAAGCGAGTTCGACCACGTCAATGCTGACAAGGACCTGTGGTTCAGGCTGTCCCTCATTTCCGACTACGCCTATATCAGGGAGAAACTCTCTCTCATCCGGGTGCATGCATCCAGAGAGACCGTCAAGGCCTTCCGGAACTTCTACCATCCCCTCGCGCTTTTTCTGACCATTGATTTTCACGTAAGGCTGGGGTCGGAGCAGGAGCTGCATAACAATGTCCTGGAAAGAAAGGCCTTCGCCTTTCACAAGCTCGCCCTCGAATTCCTGGGCATCGCTTCGTTTGCATTGAACGAAAACAATACCGATCTCGCAAAGCAGTACATGCTCTTTGCGCAGATCGCGTCTGAAGACATCATCCATGAAGAGCTCTACACATATTGCCTCGAAACGTACAATGGCACCCGTACGGATACGACCCCCGATCTGTCCGGTACAGGCCAGGATATGTACAAAAAGCGCAAACGCAGCTACGATCCCCCTGAAGGCTATTGCTTGATCAATCTGGAGGACTATGGAAGCTAAAACCTACAATATCGTTGTGCTGCTGCTTACCGACAATAACGCGCAGACCATCGACAGAAGCATCCAAAGCATTCTCGATCAATCCATCTATTCCGAGCGGATTAAAGTCATCGCGGTTGACAATCATTCAACGGACGGGACGTACAAAAAGCTCCTCGGATACGTGAAAAGCAACGACATATCGGTTTACCGCCTGGATAAAAGATACCTGAAAACACGCCAGATGAATCATGCTAACAACCTGATGAGACATACCATGCACGCCTATATGACGATCCTCGAGCCCTCAGACGTGCTCTACCCGGACTATCTGGAAAGATGTACAAATCTACTGGACGATCCGATAAAAACAGACTGCAGGATCATTTTCTCTGAGGTGGATCTCATCGATGATGAGGGCAAATCGTTCAAACAGACACCCATGTTTGACGAAGATCGCGTACTGAGAAGAAAGAAGTCCTTTGTTGAGGTCTTCAACAAGGGGTTAGGCCACAAAGTCCAGTGCTTTTACCGTGCCGGTGTCATTCCGAAAAGCCTGTTCGAGCTTCCCCATTTCGTCGATTTCACTGATTGCTTCAGAAAAGCATTCTTCCTTCAATCGCATCCGGGCATCTACATGAGGACATCTCAAGCCTGCATCTGCAAGACAAAGTATCCTGACAAGATCGTCGATCTGGTTTCACGATTTTATCTGATCACGAGACTGAAGGTATTCCGTGACACGCTCAACGATGAAAGCGTTGCCTTCCTGAAAGGATTGGACTCGGAAGATATCTACAGGAACCTCTCCGGATTGGCCCTCGAGTATGCCTCGGAATCCCTGGCGGATGGGGAAACCGGCACTGCAAGAAGAATATTGCTGTTTGCAGAGATGGTTTTCAAAGATATCGTTCACTCAGATTTCTATTCAGAGTTGAAAGCCATCACTGTTCATAAAACATGATGATCCTCCTTTACGCACACATTTCTTCACCGGCCGCGCTTCATCGGGAAGCAGAAATGTATCTGCCATGATACAATGGTACAATCACAAGTCAGCGAATATAAGGACGGTATATAAAGAACATGGGAGATTATGCCCTTAACTCAGAAAGGCTGAAAGCACTTGCACGATTGATCAAGGATGCCGGGCATCTGCATCTTTTGTGCGAACAGGGAGATTATAACGGTTTCCATAAGCATGCGCAGAGCATGCTTTTGGAACTTCATGACCTGATAGATATGCTGCAGAACGATAGTATAGAGAGCATCACACACTCATTGCAAAGAATAATGGTGCTTGCAAGCAAGAGGCCGTCCAAAATCCTTGACAAGATCGATTTCGAATTATTGCCCCTCATGCAGGTACTCTACAATGTACAATATTTTTTCCGCTGTGTGTATCCTGATAAGTCTCTGATGGAGAGGTATTATCAGCAGGAAATGCACACATTGGGATCGAACAAGTACATCAACAATGCAGTACAGTCAGGGAACTATAAATACGATCTATCGATTGCCGTCATTGCCTTCAACAAGCTCGACTACACGAAACAGTGCGTGGAAAGTATTCTGAAAAATATCCCTCAGGGTCTCAGTTATGAACTGATCCTCATCAATCATGGTTCGACCGACGGGACAAAGGAATACTTCGAGAGTATGTCACCGACAAAACAACTGGATATATCGGTAAACGGCGGAGGTCTTGCAGCCTATACGTTTATCTGTGAGGGGAAATATTTCATGCTGGTTTCCAACGATGTCATTGTGACCGAAAATGCGATCGCAAATATGATCAGATGCATGGAATCGGATGAAAAGATAGCATGGGTTGTGCCGGCAACTTCAAGTGTAAGCAATCTCCAGACAATACCTGCATCATATAATACAATCGACGAAATGCATGTCTTTGCCGGCAAAAACAATCAGCGCAGTGATCCCTGCAGGTGGGAACAGCGCACAAGGCTTGTTGATCCGATATCACTGCGACGCTCGAGCGTATCTTTTTCATCTTCCGGCGTAAACTGGGCATATTATCTGTATTCCCAGGCACCAGGCGGTTTCTCTGATGACAAGGAGGCCTTGCTGTATCGCAGAAACGGATACAAGATGATGCTTGCCAAAGACAGCTACTGTCATCACTTTGGAAGCGTTACGCTCAAGGATGAGTTGGCTGAACAAGCTGGATTCTATGACGAAGGCCGCAAGGCATTCTGCGAGGCCTTCGGCGTTGACCCGTGGGGGACTGGTTTCTGCTGGTCACCCGAGATGATATCACTGCTGTCCTTGGTGGATACAGGGCATGTCAATATTCTCGGTCTTAACTGCGGCCTCGGGGGCAATCCCCTGAAAATCAAGGAGACCATCAAGGAAAGGGCCTCGAATTTCGATGTGACGATCTATAATGCCACGGATGAAAAGCGGTATGCACAGGACCTCAAAGGCGTATCCGATATATTCGCCTATGAACAGGACTCTTCCAGGTTCCATGAACTGTTTTCAGGAGTGCAGTTCCATTATATCGTTATTGAAAGCAGACTCGAAGCATACCAGAAACCTCTGGGCATATTGAAAAGACTTGAGAAACGCCTGGCTGCCGGTGGAGTCCTGATTCTCCGGACAATCGATGCGGTCCTCGGAAAGGCTGTATGTAAAGATTATCCAACTGCGATCAAAGCCGATACCTGGTATATCATTCCTGCGGGCAAGAACCAGGATCACCATGAATCAGCAGAAGATCTGTTGAAAGAAGACGTAAAGGGGTACAGATTTGATATGACTACAGAACATCGGGTAAAGAAACTCCTTGAAAGGGGAGAGGAACGGTTCTCGCAAGGCGATCTCAGTGCTGCGATGAAATTTTTTGAGAGGGCCACCGGCCTCGACAAGACCAATTCCCAGGCATTGAACAACCTCGGCGTGGTTCAGTGGCAGCTCGGTGAAACACTCACGGCCATAGAGATCTTTCAGGATGCACTGACCTTCAACCCTGAAGACACCGATGCCCTGGCAAATCTCCTTCAGGCAGCTGCAGAAACCGGGAGGCATGATCTTCTCAAGCCGGACCTGCTGGATACCGTAAACCGGGCTCAACCGGCAAAACCTGATATTGTGAGACTCATTGACCTCCTTAAAGGAAATGTCTGAGACCAGGCAAGATCACCATGCCTTGAAGATCCATTCAGATGACGTTGCGTGCAAGGACCACATGTTGAGAGGCACAACAGAAGATGAAAATCCCCGCAGCAAGCTGTGGGAAACCTTCTGAATGACACTCATATAAGAATTCATGGATAACCCGAAAACCCTGAACAGGCAAAGCGAAAAGCAGCCCGGCACCGACCAGGAACCTACCCTTGGCGTGATAATGATCGTGAAGGACGAGGAGTCCAGGCTCGGGAACATCCTCTCCGACATCAAGGACCTTGTGGATGAGATCGTGGTGGTTGATACCGGGTCGTCCGACCGCACGGTATCGATCGCCATGGAGCATGGCGCCAAGATCGGGCATTTCACCTGGTGCAATGACTTCTCAGCCGCGCGCAATGCCTCGATCGCTCTGGCCAACTCCGACTATTTATTATGGCTCGACGCAGATGACCGGTTAGATCCTGACCAGGCCGGAAAACTGAAAGACCTCAAGAGGCACCTTCGTCCGGCCAGGGACAGGGCCTACCTGCTCAAGGTCTTGAATACGACAAGAGAAGATGGCGACAGGATCTGCGTCCAGCTGCGCATCTTCCCGAACCGGGAGGAACTCGGTTTTAAAAACAGGATCCATGAGCAGATCGCGCCATCAATTGAGCGTGCCGGCATCCTGATGGAAAGTACGGATATCCTTGTCCGTCATACCGGGTATCATGAGAAAACCGATATACGGGACAAGTACAGGCGCAACCTGTCGATTCTCCTTGAAGATCTGAGCGCGGGCAATATTTCATCATCACAACATTTTTTCATTGCATCAACCTACTTCGGACTGGGCGAATTCGAGCGTTGCCTCGAACATATCACGGCCGCCCGGACCTTGGGAGATTCACTGAGCTGGCTTCAAAACAGCTATACACTTGCATCTGAGTGTTTCCTCCATCTCGACCGCATCGAAGACGCCCTGGCGGAACTCGAGCAGGGGGTCGCAGACTTTCCGGACAGGGGAATCATGCATTATCTTCTGGGGAGTGCATATCTCAGGGCCGACAATATCGAAGCCGCCATCACCTCTGTGGAAAAAGCGATGCTTCTGGGAATACAGGCCGAGAGCTTTTCCATCCCGTCTCAGATCCATGAAGGGCTCCCATACACATATGGGACCGCACTGGAAAAGGCTGGACGTTTAGATGAGGCTGCAGCCGCATACAAGGCTTCTCTGTCGGTCAATCCAAAGGGTTTACCGGCGATTATGGCGCTGGGCAATGTATTGATCAAGACAGGGAAGATCGATGAAGCTCTTCTTCATCTCACAAAGGCCAGGGACATGACCGAAGCGGTGAATATACCGCTGTGGTTGAGTCTTGCGAAGATTCACCACTACAGAAAGAATCATGCAAAGGCACGTGCGCTCTACCTCGAGATACTCAATGAGACACCATCAGACCTTGGCTGCCTGGCCGGCCTTATCAGCACAAGTGTCGATCTCGACGATATCGAGACCTTCCTGTCTGCCCTGGAACAGCTCCTGCTGACACTGGGTATACCCGTACCGGAGACAACCCTGGACTCCCTTGCCGAATGTGCAGGGCTGTGCCTGAAGGGAGCATACCGTCTCAAAGATCTGGGTGAACCTGCGCTGGCACGTTTACTTGCCGAGACATCCCTCCGCCTGGATTCCACATGTTCGAACGCCTATCTGTTCCTTGCCGACCTGTTCTCTGATCAGGGTGACACAGCGCACATGATTGCAATCCTTGAAAGTGCACTGAAGAATGGAATCGACCGGCAGAAAGTTCTCTTAAGAATCAACAGCATAAATCTGCCAGATATCAACTCCCGATCCTGAAGGATATACCGTGATTCAGCGGCTAACGCTGTTTCAATCAGAAGATTCCCTGCAGCTGATGTGAGCACACAGCATCTTCTGCCCTCAACTGAAAAAACCACGGGTAAGCGGTACAAAAAACTCTTCGATACCTTGAACGCTTGTTTTATGGGTATTTCATAAGATATCGTGAATATGATGACTGATACATTAATGCCTTTAAGCACTGTTTAATCGCGTTTCTGATCTTACTTCCTGGGCGTCCATCCGCCGGCCATTCTCTTGGCTTCGGCAATATCGGCAGGGCTCATCTTGCTCGCCACCACCCTTTTCAGGTCTCCTGCTCCCGCATTCCCGGCTTTAGCCGCTATATCAAACCACATGTAGGCAAGGATGTAGTTCTGCGGGACACCTTTGCCCAACCTGTACATGTTTCCGAGCTGGGACTGCGCGATGGTGTTGCCCTGCTCGGCAGCTCTGCTGTACCACTGGGCTGCCTTGGCATAGTTTCTTTCCACACACTGTCCGGTTTCATAAAGGTAGCCGACGAACATTTGAGCCTGAGGGTCTCCCTGTTGAGCGGGCAGGAGATTTTCCCGCAGGACTGTAGCGGATTCACTGGAGTCGGCGCATAGATCCGCAAGAAGGAACATCGAGACAATAAGGCATGCAAATACACTTACCGCCCCTGCCCATAAAGGCGCATACCTCCTCATATACCCTCCTCGTCTCAAAAAACCCTGAAAACTCATGCCTCAATAAAAATCACGCATAAACATAAAACCATATCGCCCATAAGTCAACATCTGCATCTGAATATCTGTATCTGAATCCTGGGTAAGACATATATTCTTTATCAAAAAAACAAGACCCAGCACCTGTTACAAGCGCAAATAGTTACTGGTTCGCTAATACCAGAAAGGCAGCATCTCTCCTGAAGGCAGAGTGATGGGATGAGTGTGATCCCTCCCCCTTACAACCTCTGATCCGGGCGAGACAGACTGCTGAGACTTCCGGGACAGAGCATCAATATTGGCGAGACAGACTGCTGAGACTTCCGGGACAGAGCATCAATATTAATGAAATACCTTGCAGCAAGCTTCCGAGGCATCAAAGGCTTGCTGCGAGGTGGTTCATAATCTTGTTATCAATAGTATATTGTCCTTTATTTATTGATATATTGAATAGGTTATGTTGTTATCGCTTGACATCTGTTCAATATTATTCTACTGTATCACCGTTTATCTATCTAAGGGAGAGTGCCATGGAGGAAAAAAAGTCCAGTTCCTGGTTTTTCTGTGCAACACATTCGTTCAAAACATGTCAGGAGGTATGCGAAAGGCGCAGATCCATGCCTAATCAGTATCGCAAATGCATGTCATGCACCATGCTTAAAAGCATGAAAGAACATACGTCTCAGCCGGAACTTACCGCTTAGAAACAGCAACCCTGCCCCGGGAAAAGCATGGAATCAAAAACCTTTGCCTGGATTGGTGCCGGCACAGATATGCAGGCACAAAAGGATGAACTGCTCGGCTTTGCAGAAAAGACCTGCATGCGTATTGATAAGTTCATCCATGCACAAAGCCTGTATGAAAGACCTCCGGACAAGGACAAATACATCAGGCTCACCTCCGGCATGAACAGCGGGGACACCCTTATCGTAAGCAATCTGGCCATGCTCGGCAGGAGTATTCACGAGGTCCTCAGGATAACCAAGCTCATACTCGATATGGGTGTCCACATCCTCGCTGTTAAGCAGGACCTGGATCTGGACCCCTCACATGAGGGTGTTTCCCGGGCAAGAATTGATATGCTGGGCATACTGTGGGATGTCCAGCAGGAAATTGTCAGCCAACGAACCAGGCAGGGACTTGCCGCAAGGAAGATGGCGGGAATGAATCTCGGCAGACCAAAAGGCAGCATAGGCAAAAGCAAACTGGACCCCCACAAAAAGGAAATTGCCGCCATGCTGAAGCACAGGGCGCCTCTGAGCTATATTGCCCGAGTCTACGGCGTGACCTGGCCTACAGTGGAAAACTTCATCAGGACAAGGAAGCTGGAAAAACCCACATTTTGCAGTTGAATACGTATATCGTGCATACTGTCAGCCTATGGCTTTGTCCTGTGTGATGGGCTTTATGCCGCGATTCTATTTGTCACGGTTGTGGCGCAATCGCGGCTTAAAGCCGCTTCCACAGGGTTTGTCATTTTCAACACATAATGTGGGTTAAGAAGCCCTGCAAAACCTCACGATCATCTTGATAATCCTGATTTCAACCTGTACTATGATCAACCGATAATGAGGATGAATCATGCCCGAAGATATAGTGAATGAGATCACGCACAAGGACCTTTTATGTATTGAATTCCATCGCAGTGCAATAGCACTGTTTCCGGAGGCAAAGGAAAAAAGCCCGGGAGTGGCCTTCCTGGTAAAGATAAACCCCTCGCTCATGGACCAGCAATTCTGCACGTGCAGTAAATCAAGGAAAAAGACCTGCCATCATATACTGAGGCTTACCAGGGTAATGCGGGACCTCAAAGACAGGCTCGGCGGAAAAGACATCGATGAGCATTTCAGAGCAGGCATCTTCTACAAAATGGCATCCACACTGGCCCAGGAGGCACCATTGGAACCTGGGGAGATTCAATGGAAACGCACAATACAACAGGACAAACCTGCTATCCTGGGCATGGACAAACATGGGAGAGCTGTTGTGTCATATCTTGCCCAGGATGAAAGCAGTACAAGGCTTCTCGAACGTCTTGACTTCGGTGAAGACCACGACCCGATCCTTCCGAGCAGAGGCGCAGTACTAAGGCAGCTCGCCCTTCATACCTTGAGCTCGAGCGAGCGCATTCTTATCGATGCCGGCATGAAATCCAGAAGAATGGCCATCGAAGAGAGCCTATGGTACCGGCTTTTCTACCATGCATACCTGGAATCCTGGGACAACGACTATTCATTCTCCCCTGCAATCGATGAACAGTCCGGGGCCTTTACCGTGACCTGCAAAGACAACTCCGGCAATGCCGTGTTCCGCATCGAGATCCCGAGAAAGAGCGTAAAGCGTTTTATCACGGAAATAAGGTCTTACCTGCCTGAACACCACTGCATGGCAATCTCTCCTATCCCGCTCAAGAGCATCTTCCTGGCAAACCGCAATACCGAATTTGACCTGGAGGTAAGGCCCGCGATCGAGCTTGTTCAGCAAAACGGCGAAGCACGGTACTATGAAGAAACAGAGCTTACGAAATACCGTTACGGAAATCTTATTTATGTCAGGGAACTGGGTATACTGGCTGAGATTGAAGATGCAAAGCGAAAGTTTACCACGCCGGGAAAGATGGTGTTGAAAAAGGCACAGATCCCGGGCTTTCTCGATGAGAACAAAGACGACCTGGCCGATGGAACCATTATCCTGAATGAAGAGATAAAAAACATACGCATATTCAAGGAATACGACAGGATTGAGATCACCCCGTCCGCACTGGACAGGGACTGGTGCTGGCTCTCCATGAGCTATGGATTCGGCAGCACCGAGATATCCTTATCCGAAATCATCCAGGCAAGACAGGCCAGGCAGCGCTACATCGCAACCGACGAAGGATGGGTCGACTGCAAGGCTTCCTGCCTCGATCATCTTGACTGCATCGCGAACAGTTCCGGCATCCCGGAAGATCCTGACAAGACCGGCACGGTTAAACTCAAAAAGATCGACCTGTTCAGGCTCCATTCACTTTCAGGATCCACACCGATGCATATCCGCGGGCAGGACGACAAGGCTGCGCACCTGGAGCAGATGCTCGAACTGAAACCGGCGGGTGCATTCCCAAACCTTGAAGGCATGGCATCACCGCTTCGGCCCTACCAGATCCATGGTGTGCAGTGGATTCGGTTTCTGCATGAAAACGGCCTGGGAGGGCTGCTTTGCGACGACATGGGCCTGGGCAAAACTCACCAGATCATGTCTTTCATGGTATGGCTCAAACAGGAACAAAAAGGCCGGTTTCTCGTAGTGTGCCCGACAACTGTAATCAGTCATTGGGAAGACAAGATCAGAAGACATGCCCCGGCACTGAATGCCTGTATATACCATGGCACTGACCGCAGTATGGAAGCCGCCCTTGACGGCAATGACGTAATCATCACCTCATACGGCGTGCTGAGGCGGGACGAGGATATCTTCAATAAGATCGACTGGGGGCTTGCGGTCTTTGACGAAGCCCAGTACATAAAGAACCCCCAGACCCTGGCATACCGGTGTGCCGTTGCGCTCAAAGCAGACATGAAGATCGGGGTGACAGGCACACCGATTGAAAACACCATCTACGAACTCAAGGCCCTTTTCGACCTTGTGCTTCCGGGCTATCTCGGGGCAGACGCACATTTCTCGGTTCATTATGCCCAGCCTATCGAACAGGATCATAAGGCACCGGCACGCGAAGAGCTTGGCAGACTCATCTCGCCCTTTACCCTCAGGCGCCTCAAGCAGAGCGTGCTCGAAGAGCTACCACCCAAGATAGAGGACATACGCACCTGCATACTCAGCCAAGATCAGGTAAGGCTGTATCGTGAGGCAATCGATTCACGCTCGCCTGGAATCATGCACGATCTGGAAGATTACAGTGCTGCTGTCCCGTATATGCATATCTTTGCGCTGCTGAACCTGCTCAAACAGATCTGCAACCATCCCGCGCTGATCGACAAGGATCAGACAGACTACAAAAACTATGTCTCCGGTAAATGGGACCTGTTCACCGAACTGCTATCGGAGTCCCTGGAAAGCGGCCAGAAAGTGGTTGTCTATTCACAGTATCTGGGTATGATCGATATCATCTCAAACCATCTTGAACAATCAGGCATCGGCCATGTAGCACTAACCGGCAAGAGCCGCAACAGGGGAAAACTCATCGAAAAATTCAACAACGATGAGAATTGCCGTGTCTTTATCGGCAGCCTCAAGGCAGGGGGCACAGGCATAGACCTTGTGTCGGCATCTGTGGTCATCCATTATGACAGGTGGTGGAATGCGGCAAAAGAAGACCAGGCAACAGACCGTGTCCACCGCATCGGCCAGAGACGAGGAGTTCAGGTGTTCAAGCTGGTAACCCTGGGCACGCTCGAGGAAAAAATATCTGCATTGATCGGGCGCAAGCGCACACTCGCACAAAGCATAATCTCTGAAGACGACCCTGGCCTGCTCAAGACATTCACCCGCGAAGAGCTGATCGACATCCTGCGCGCACCTGCTGCCGATATTCAATGAGCGGGAACAAAAAAGGTTTACCAAAAAGACAGATGAAAATATTTCGCGGATGCTTTCTGGCTTTCGTAAAGAAATTACAACTTTTTACCGATATGGCACGACAGCTATGAAAGGCAATGACATCGATTATTTTGAATACGGCAAACGAATTAATCTGGAGATAGGAATTCATATCCAGTTCAAGATGGAAGGTGTAGGCTTTCCCCTGCAGAGTGTTCTTGTCGGCATGGAAATCAATGAGTATCTGATAATAAAGATACCCGGCCAGTATACCAACATAAAGCACAAGCTGGTTCCAGGGGTCGATATTGTTGTAAGGTATCTCTACCAGGGTACTGTCTACGGTTTCCAGACAAAATTGATTGAAATAATCTCAACACCCGTCAAACTGCTCTTCCTTGAATATCCCAAGATCATTGAACACTATGATCTGCGTTCACAGAAAAGGGCTGACAGCTTGTTCCCGGCAACCGTGAAGATGAAGGACAAGATAAATCATGGTGCAATAATCGATGTGAGCAAAAACGGGTGCCGCTGCCATATTCTTAATTCCAGACAGGAAACACTGCCTCCGGTTCAGATCGACGATGAGATCGTCCTGAAATGCAAATTCCCCGGAGTTCAAGGTGACCGTGAAGTCTTCGGAAAAATCAAGAATATAAAAAGAAGCAGAAAAGAGCTTATTATCGGCGTAGAATTCCTGGGCCTGGAAGTGGAGATTCACGATCTCATAAGCCAGTACATCTATGCTGTCGAGGATTTCTTCTAACTCTAGACAGACCGCCAAAGACCATACTTTCGTAATCAAGATCCGAAAATCGATTCGCTAACTGTCAGAATCTTCGAGATTTCAACTGGTCGGGACGAGAGGATTTGAACCTCCGACCCCCTGAACCCCATTCAGGTGCGCTACCAGACTGCGCTACGTCCCGAAACCGTTTAACTTGCTACCACAGGCACAAAGACAGTGTCAAGCGCTAGCGATTACATCAGTGATTATATGAGACTCGAGAGAGACAGGTTATTCAGCTGTTATCTGCAACGGTTACAGGCTTGGAGAAATAATACCTTATAATCTTTTTGGAAAGCGCATCGGCCTCTATCCAGTAGTAGTCTTCACGGATAATGAGGCAGGCAATGGTAATGCCATCCCCGGTGTCTGCATGAACAGCATAGCCCACAAACCAGTTTCTTCGCCCGTCAGGGTCTGTCCCGTCTATTGTTCCGCTCTTTGCACCAAGCTGAACATCTTTGAGCACACGGTCGTAACGGCTGTTCCAGAAGGTACGCGACACGGTTCCATGACTGACTGTCTGCCCCATCATTGAGTACAGCTGATAGGCTGTGTCTTCCCCGAGAACCTGCTGCGATACGGACGGATCACTGACTGATATCCGGGGTCTCACCATATTACCCTGGTTTAACACGGCAGTAACCATCTGTGCTGCGTGAACAGGAGAAATTCGTGTATACCGGTTGAAGCCGCTTGCCAGTTCAGCAATGTTATATTTCGTCTGAGGAATGAAGAGCGTACTCGGCACACATTCGAAACCACCCAGGGGAGACTGCCAGAAGCCGAGCCTCATTGCAGTAAGCATAATCGGGATCTCGCCCAGTTCCTGGGCACCGATCTTTGCAAAAACAACATTGTTTGATTGTGCAAACGCCCTTGACAGAGAAACCTCTCGCGTCCACCGATTCTTCTTCGGCAGAAGCTGATGCCTGTACAGGGTATGGGCTTTGCCGTTGTATGTATATTTGCTCTCCGAACTCATTCCACCGTAATCTATGGCAGCAGCAGCGGTAACGACCTTGAACAGACTTGCCCCTAGATATGAATCGAGGCACAGGCTGCAGTTCTCACCGGACTCATCCTTGCCGTACAGGGATATAATATCTCCTGATCGGGCATCCATGACAACGACCGCTGCAAAACTTACCTTGTTCCTCCGAATAGTTGCAGCAACATATTCCTGAAGATCCCAGTTTATTGTCAGATCCATTTCCTCGATCCTGTCCGGCGTGATAACAGACAGGGTTTCTTTCGGGAGTACAGCACATCTTTTCTGCTCAACCGCTTGTGCGCCTTCAGGCATTTCGGAAAAGAAGACGATAAACACACCCAGAGCAAGCAGAGGAAGGATGACATATCTAAGGCGGAACCTCTTATCTCTTCTCATTTTCTCGGCATTTCCTGTTATATAGCCTCAATTAACTCATTTAATTGGACTTATCAGCCTTTATGACATATCCATTAACAATATGTC
>DSAD01000118.1 GCA_011372875.1 Deltaproteobacteria bacterium | reverse complement strand
GGTGAAATCCTCTATATAGGCCTTCGATTTCACATTATCTTGTAAGGAGTGTATCTTGGAAGACATTAACCGCCTGGTCAAACAGCGCATAGATAAATTTGCACAGCTCAAAGAGGAGATGGGAATCGAACATTTTCCCAACACCTATAGAAAAGACACCGACATAGAAGAATTTACAGCCTCCTACGGACTAAAAGAGGCTGAAGAACTCTCAGCAACTGCAGCAAGTCACTGTCTGGCGGGACGGATCATGGCAATACGCACCTTCGGCAAGGCGGCATTCATACATTTCCAGGATACCACAGGGAGATTGCAGGCGTTCTTCGAAAAGGCGACCCTCGGAGAAGACGCATACAAACTCTTTAAGAAACTTGATGTGGGGGATATCATCGGATTATGGGGTACCCCGATAAAGACACGCACCGGAGAACTCAGCGTATATGTAAAGGGCTTCGAGCTCCTGACAAAATCTTTCAGACCTCTGCCCGAAAAATGGCATGGTCTCAAAGATGTGGAAACCAGGTACAGGCAGCGCTATGTAGATCTCATTGTGTCGCCGGAGGTAAAAAAGACCTTTCTCATGAGGACAAGGATCATCTCGGCCTTGCGTTCCTATATGGATTCAAAAGGCTTCATCGAGGTCGAGACACCCATGATGCAGGCCATTGCAGGCGGCGCAACGGCAAAACCCTTTGTCACCCACCACAATGCATTTGATATGGACCTGTACATGAGGATTGCCCCGGAACTCTATCTGAAAAGGCTCCTGGTCGGCGGTTTTGAAAGAGTATATGAGATAAACCGCAATTTCAGGAATGAGGGGATATCCACCAGGCACAACCCGGAATTCACCATGATGGAATTCTACATGGCATATGCGGACTATACAGACCTCATGGAACTGACCGAAGATATGATATCAAAAATCGCATTGGATGTACTTGGAACAACATCGATATCCTATCAGGGTACAGAGGTGGACTTGAGCCCGCCATGGCAGCGATTCACACTGAAGGATGCCACCTGCGAAATAGGCGGGATCGGCCAGGAGATCCTCGAGGACCAGGTAAAGGCCGCTTCACACTGCAAAGAACTCGGCATGGACCTCGATGGGAATGAATCTCTGGGAGAGCTTCAACTTGCACTGTTCGAGGAAACCACCGAAGAAAAGCTCACCGGGCCGGTCTTTATAACCTCGTATCCGACAGAGGTCTCTCCTCTTTCCAGAAAGAACAACCTCGACCCCGGGATTGTCGACCGTTTCGAACTTTTCATCACAGGCAGGGAGATCGCAAACGCTTTCAGTGAGCTGAACGACCCGTTTGACCAGAAAGAACGTTTTGTCGAGCAGCTCAAGAAGAAAGAAGGCCCTTCAGAGCTGGATGAAGACTATATAAGGGCGCTTGAATACGGATTACCGCCTGCAGCAGGCCAGGGTATCGGTATTGACCGGCTGATTATGCTGCTGACAGACAGCCCTTCCATTCGAGATGTAATCCTGTTCCCTCTGCTGCGTAAAGGAGAACTGTCCTGAGGTTTGAATTTTTTGTTGCAAAAAGATATCTGCGGGCAAAGAAGAGCCAGGGCTTTATAAGTTTTACCTCCGGCCTGTCTGTCTGCGGCATAGCTCTCGGCGTGATGGCACTCATTGTGGTGCTTTCCGTGATGAATGGATTTGAACAGGACATCAAGACAAAGATACTCGGCACCCAGTCCCATATCGTCATTTCCAATTATTCAGGCGGCATAAGCGACCCGGACCATGTTCAGACAGAAAGCATGAAAGACCCCGAGGTGATAGGCGCCACCCCCTTTATCCTTTCACAGGGACTTCTATCTTCGCCTGGAGGCATATCGGGGGTGATAATCAGAGGCATCGAACCCGAGAGTGCATCCAGGGTTATCCGTCTCAAGGAGATTATCGTACGGGGAAGCATTGACCAGATGAACGACACCGGGATTCTCGTGGGTTCGGAACTGGCGGCATACTCGGGCATCACAACAGGCGATGGGGTTACCCTGATATCGGCCACCGGCATCATCACCCCGCTCGGTATGATCCCCAAATCCATGTCCTTTGTCGTGAAAGGGATCTTTTCAACCGGCATGTATGAATACGACAGCAACATGGTCTATATATCGCTGGGTGCGGCAAAAACCCTGTTCATGAAAGATATGCCCTCAGGGATCGAGGTGAAGATCAAGAACATCTATCAGGCGGACGAGGTCGCGGGCAGACTTACCGCCGGACTCGGGCACGGCTACTGGGCCAAGACCTGGAAAGACATGAACATGAGCCTCTTCTCGGCCCTGAAACTCGAAAAGACCGTGATGTTCATCATCCTTTTGTTCATCATCCTTGTTGCCGCCTTCAGCATCATAAGTACACTGATCATGATGGTCATGGAGAAGAGAAAGGATATTGCGATATTGAAATCCATGGGCGCAACCACAGGACAGATCCTTAGAATATTCATCACCCTGGGCATGGTGATAGGCCTCAGCGGCACCATTGCCGGTGTTGTCATGGGACTGCTGCTCACCTATAATCTGGACCCGGTCATATCATTCATCGAACTCATCTTCGGCATAGAGGTCATGCCCATCGATGTTTACTATATAACCGGGCTTCCCACCAAGGTTGACTATCCACTGGTGTTCATAATGGCACTGATATCGATCGCACTGTCGTTCCTAGCAACAATCTATCCTGCCAGACAGGCGGCCAGGCAGGATCCCGTCGAGGTCATGCGCTATGAGGGCTGAACCCGTTGTGAACATCAAAGACCTGTATAAATCATTCAACCGGGGCCCGGAAGTGGTCCAGGTCCTCCAGGGCGTGAACATGGATGTCATAAACGGTGAGGGAGTGGCCATAGTAGGGGCCTCCGGAACAGGGAAAAGCACCCTGCTGCATCTGCTTGGCGGCCTGGAACGGCCCGACAAGGGGACCATCCTGTATAATAATGAAGACATCTGCTGCATGAATGATTCGGAGATTGCCCTGTTCAGAAACAGACAGCTGGGTTTTGTCTTTCAGTTTCACTTCCTGCTTCCGGAATTCTCGGCACTGGAAAACGTAATGATGCCGGCCCTGGTCTCTTCGGTAAAATCTCAGGATATGAGCGAGAAAGCACTTCACCTGCTGGAGATCGTCGGTCTCAAAGACCGTGTCGCCCACAAACCAGGGGAGCTCTCAGGCGGCGAACAGCAGCGCGTTGCCATAGCACGCGCGCTCATGATGTCTCCCAAGGTACTCCTTGCCGACGAGCCCACAGGAGACCTTGATCCCGGAACCGGACAGAAGATTATAGACCTCTTCTCGGATCTTAAGGATACTATCGGAGTAACCATGGTCATCGCCACCCATAATATGGAACTTGCCGGAACCATGGACAGGATCATGAATCTCACGGGAGGACAGCTTGAATCATTCACTTCGTAGAAAGCTCGTTATCATCTCTTTGCTGTTCTTTATTCCTGCAGGGCTTCTTGGTGCTCCCTTCAAGTTGCGAACAAAGCATGCCATGATTCAGGATCTCGTTATTGATATCCCCTGTGCAGTGCTCTCGGAAGATGCCGCCGCAGAGATTTATCTTAAAGAGACTGACGGTCTCTTTAAGGTATATGATTCGCAAGGCATATCCTACAGTGCATCTGACATCTCAGAGGCGGTTGATGGTTACCTGAGAATTCAGAATATCTGCATCGTGGAAGAAGTGGTGATTAAGGGCCATTCACGCATCAGCCCGGATGCTATCCGTTTCCGCATCAAGACCGCCCCTGGCATGGTCGTACACAGAAAGGCCATAAAAACCGATATCGAAGAAATCTTTGCCATGGGGTATTTTGAAAAATGCGATGCCACCTATGATGAGGGGATAGTCACCTTTGTCGTTCAGGAATATCCCATCATTATGTCTATCGAGGTCGAAGGAAACAAAAAGATAAAGGAAGACGAGATATTCGATACCATCGGGCTGAAACGATTCGATATCCTCAATACCCGTCTGCTCAAGACAAGCATGGACAGGATCATCGGCATATACCGGGAAAAGGGATTCTATAATGTCGAGGTATCCTCTGAGACTCCCTCTACAGAGGGTGGTATCACCCTTAAATTTACTATCAGCGAAAACAAGAAGCTCTATGTGAAAGATGTGGACTTTGACGGCAACGAGAATATCAGCGCCAGGAATATCCGAAAGGTCATGGAGACCAAAAACCGATGGTGGTTCGGCATGTTCTCCCACTCGGGATCATATCTTGACGAATCCTTAGACACTGATCTCATGAGGATCGAACAACTCTATGGAGATGAAGGGTATATCAATGCAAAAGTTGGCAGACCCATAGTGGATATCAGGGAAGACAAAGGAATATATATCACCATTCCCATCAAGGAAGGCCCTCTTTACTATATCGGGGAGATCGATATAAACGGTGACCTCATCGATACCAAAGAAGAACTCCTGAACAGACTCGAGATAAGTTCTGGCGATGTAATGCGCAGGAGCAAGATCCAGATGTCCATAGAAACCCTGAGAAATATCTATATGGACCAAGGGTATGCTTTTGTTCAGATACGTCCCCGAAACAAGGAGAAAGAAAACAATATTATAGATCTTATTATCGAAATACGTAAAGGAGACCCTGTTCATATAGATACAATCCATATCCGCGGCAATGACAAGACGCGCGACAAGGTGATACGAAGAGAGCTTCAACTGCAGGAAGGTGACCTCTTCTCTTCGAGCGCGATTCAACGCAGCCGTGACAAGTTATCCAGACTAGGTTACTTCTCAAACGTGAACATAGAGCCTATCCCGAGAGGAAATGATACCATGTCGGCACTTGTCGACTTAGAGGAGACAACAACAGGCGCCTTTTCGTTCGGGCTTGCCTATTCGAGCGAGGACGGCCTCATGGGGACCATGGAAGTGAGCGAAAACAACCTGATGGGTAAAGGCCTCAAAACCAGACTTGGAGTTGAATTCGGGTCAGATAAAAAGAGCTACACCTTTGATTTCGAAGAGCCGTGGCTTCTGGATTACCATGTATCGCTCGGATTCCGTCTCTTCAATACGGAAAAGGAATACAACTATTATACAAAGAAATCTCGCGGAGGAAACATACGGCTGAGCTACCCCCTCTTTGAAGAGGTGAGGCACAGCATCGTCTATGTCTACGATGAAATTATGGGACTATCCGATATAGATTCCACCTACAGGCATTACTTGTCTGATGAAGATATCGAGGGCGGGCTGACAAGCAGCATCATCAATTCCATCTACCGTGACACCACCAACGACTATTACCGGCCAACCCGGGGTTCTGATATCTCTGTATCCCTTGAATATGCAGGCCTGGGAGGAGATCACCATTATACCAGAGCCACGGCCAAGGCGGCCAAGTTCTTCCCGATATACAAAGATAAAGTCGCCTTGATGTTCAAGGCCAGATGGGGTACCATTAATCCTGCAAAGGGTGACAAGATTCCGGAGTACGAACTGTTCACCCTGGGCGGAATGAACAGCATAAGGGGTTTCAAGAGCAATGAAATCGGTCCGAGAGACAGCTATGGCTATGTCCTGGGAGGAAGACTCATGTTCATCCTGAACACGGAGATAACCTTCCCTCTGGGCCCTATTCCCGGTCTTTACGGGCTTGTCTTCTTAGACCAGGGCAACGCATATAACAAGAGGATAGATTTGACCAACCTGAAGAGGTCCTACGGGGCCGGAGTCAGATGGGTCACCCCCATGGGCCCTTTAAGGCTCGAATACGGAAAGGTTATCAATCCTGAATCTTACGAGGAAAACAGCAGGTGGGATTTCACCATCGGAACGTTCTTCTAATAATGTATACTCACGGGAGGAAATATGAAAAGATACCTATCGGCACTGATCACTGTAATGATGTTCTCAACAGTGTTTTCCTTGGCACATGCCGCAGATAGAACAATCGTCTATCTGGATTCACAAAGGATACTGATTGAGTCTGCAGCGGGCAAGGAGGCCTATGACAAGCTTGAGCTGATCAAGAACGAGAAGCAAAAGGAGATCGACGGCATGTCACAGACCCTTAAAATGCTCGGGGACGAAATAGCAGCGAAATCACCCACCATGAAAGAGTCAGCCCGCCAGGAGCTTGAGCTCAAGTATGAACAGGAATTGAGAAAATACAACAGGTTCGTCAAGGATGCCCAGGAAGACCTCAGAAGATCGGAAATCACCCTTATCAAGCCCATCTCCGAAGAAGTCAATGTCATCATCGAGGAATACGGCAATAAAAACGCCATAGACATTATCCTCGACCGGAGAGACCCAGGGATAATATATACCTCCAGAAAGCTCGATATCACTGATGCTATCCTTGACCTTTTCGACAAGAGTCATCAGGGGTCAAAGGAAGGCAAAAAGTAACCTTATGCTGTTATCAGAGATTGCGAAGCACCTTGGAGGAGTCCTCATCGGCATTGACCAGGATATCTCGGGGGCATCGACCATTGAGGAGGCAACACCATCGGATATCACCTTCCTCGCGAATCCAAAATACAGGGACAAGGTACATGAAACCTCTGCCGGTGCGATCATTTCAGGAGAAAAGCTTGAAACAGACATCCCGCAGATCATTGCCAAAGACCCATACCTGTGTTTTGCCCGCATGGTAAGCCTGCTCTACCCTGAAAAACCGATCATAGAAGGCATATCGGAACAGGCATATGTACATCCGGATGCCGAGGTGGATGAAAACGCATGCATCTTCCCCCATGTCTATATCGCTCAGGGGGCCACTATTTCAGGAGGGTGTGTTATTTATCCGGGATGTTTCATCGGTGAGGGAGCCAGTATCGGGCGGAATACAACCCTGCACCCAAACGTGGTTGTCTACGACCGATGCATCCTCGGAAGAGAATGCATCGTGCATGCAGGAGTCGTGATAGGGTCCGACGGTTTCGGGTTTACATGGGACGGGGAAAAACACTTCAAGATACCGCAAAAAGGCATCGTCATCATCGGTGATTATGTTGAGATAGGGAGCAACTGTACCATTGACCGGGCAGCACTTACGAGTACGCGTATCGGCTCTGACGTCAAGATGGACAACCTCGTGCAGATCGGTCACAACGTAACCATAGGGGATCATACAATCATCGTTGCCCAGTCAGGAGTCGCAGGGAGCGCCCGTATCGGCACAGGAGTGGTTTTAGCCGCCCAGTCGGGCGTGGCCGGGCATATCAGCGTGGGTGACGGGTGTACGGCGGCTGGGCGGGCAGGGGTCACTTCAGACCTTCCTCCCGGCAAGATCGTATCCGGGTTTCCCGCAATTGACCACAGACAGTGGCTGAGAGCACAGAATGTGTATAAAGATCTTCCAGAGCTTGTTAAGAGAATCAGGGCACTGGAAAGGAGGCTCGATGCCATCGATAGCGATTGATCCCACAGCGCTTGTATCCAAAGAGGCCAAACTCTCACAAGGTGTACGGATAGGTCCGTATACAACGATTGAATCAAGGGTTGAGATAGGGCCCGATACCGTCATCGGAGCGCACTGCATGATCCAGGGGCCTACGACAATTGGGGCCGGGTGTACAATCACCGGGTATGCGAGCATAGGAAGCCCCCCCCAGGACCATACCTATAAGGGGGAAGACACCAGGCTTGTAATCGGGGACAACAACACCATCAGGGAGTTCGTAACGATTAACAGGGGTACGCTGAAAGAAAACCAGGTAACCATCATAGGAAACAACAACCTGATCATGGCCTACTGCCATGTGGCACACGACTGCATCGTGCATGATCATGTGGTCATGGGCAACCTCGCCACCCTGGCCGGCCATGTCGAGATTTTCGATCATGCCATTATCGGCGGGCTGAGCGCCGTTCATCAGTTCACCCGCGTCGGGGCCTACGCAATCCTCGGTGGAGGCTCCATGGTGAGCCTCGATATTATACCTTATGCCAAGGCATCCGGAGACCGTGCAAAACTCTTCGGCCTCAACACCATAGGATTGAAGAGAAACAGCTTTTCCAGAGAGCAGATCGGAAATATAGGCAAGGCCTACCGGCTTCTCCTGAAAGAAAAGCATCTCCTCAAGGATGCAATCCGCCTCATTGAGGAAGAATTCCCGGATCAGGCTGAGATTGAACTCCTCGTGAACTTCCTTTCCTCAACAAAAAGGGGGATAGCCAGATGAACAGACTCAGGGTTGCAGTGATCGGCGTCGGCTATCTGGGGAGATTTCATGCCCAGAAATATGCCGCCATGAATGATGTGGATCTGGTCGGCGTGATAGACATCAGCAAAACCCGCGCACAAGAGATTGCCGCGGAGGTCGGATCTCTGGCCTACACGGACATATCCTCCCTTATAGATGGTCTGGATGCGGTAAGCATTGCAGTGCCGACATCATCCCATTCAGAGGTTTCCGTACCCCTGCTCGAAAAGGGCATCCATGTTCTCCTGGAAAAACCCATCTCCGCGCACATCCATGAGGCACAGCAGATCATAGAGGCCGCGAAGCGCGGCAATGCGATCCTGCAGATCGGCCACCTCGAACGTTTCAACCCTGCACTGCTGAAACTGTCGGACGATATAAGACAGCCCATGTTCATAGAGGGTCACAGGATCAGCCCTTTCAAGGAAAGAGGCATCGATGTGGATGTACTCCTCGATATCATGATTCATGATATCGATATCATCCTGTCTCTCGTAAAGTCTCCGATCGCCTCTGTAGAGGCAGTGGGCGTGCCCGTACTCACCAATGACGTAGACATAGCCAATGCCAGGATCCGTTTCGAATCGGGATGCATCGCAAACATCACGGCAAGCCGCGTAAGCGCGGATGTAATGAGAAAAATAAGGATATTCCAGAGCAATTCCTATATATCGATCGATTTTGCCAAGGCGTCTGTTGATATCTTTACTCTGAACCAAGAGAAACAGATACAGCATTCAAGGCTCACCATGAACGAATCCGATGCCCTGGCTGCCGAGATCAGATCATTCATCGACTGCATACATACCGGTTCAGCGGTACTGGTCGACGGGCCCGCCGGCTTGAGGGCCATTGAAGTGGCTCATGCCATTAAGGCTTCAATGGTCGTTCCTAAAAGATGATCAGAAAAAGGATTCTCATGGTTGCAGGAGAGGCAAGTGCGGACAGGCACGCCTCAAAAGTGATCCGGTCCTTGCAGGGTGTTTTCGAAGAGGTCGAGATATTCGGCATGGGCGGGCCCTTCATGAAGGCTTCGGGCATGGAGTGCTGCTACGGAATGGATGAGCTTTCGGTCATGGGCTTCTCCGATGTACTGCCCAGAATCCGCCGCATACATGAGGTGTACAAAGGCATCCAGAGATTGATAACGTCACGGAAACCCGACATTGTGATACCGGTCGACCTGCCCGACTTCAATATGAGGGTTGCACGGTTTGCCCGGAAGAACAACACAAAGGTCCTTTACTACATCGCTCCACAGGCATGGGCATGGAGGAGTTACAGGGCAGGGACACTCCGCGAGATCACAGACGGCCTCGCAGTCATCTTTCCCTTTGAAGAAGAATTCTTCAGCGGATACGGCGTCAATGCACGTTATGTGGGGCATCCCCTTATGGAGGATCTTTCCTTGACCGAAGAGGCTGCCTGGCCTGTAAAAAGGATCGCCATTCTTCCGGGAAGCAGGTATCATGAGATCCGGCAGATACTCCCGATCATGCTGGGGGCCAAACACATAGTGCAGGAAAAGTATCCGGATATCACCTGGCACCTGCCTGTTGCGCCGGGTCTTGATATCAATGTTATCGCCGGGATGGCCGACAATGATATCCACCTGACAGAATCCCTTCCACGGGTTGACCTGGCCATGGTGAAGTCCGGGACCTCCTGCTTTGAGATGGCCATTCAGTGCATACCCGCAGTAATATGCTACCGCACATCGGCATTCAATTATCTTCTGGCACGTTCCTTCGTGAAAACCCGGTTCATCGGCATGCCCAATATCATCATGGGAAAGGCCATAGCACCCGAACTCATACAGGATGAGCTCAATGAGAAAGCGCTGGCCAAAGAACTGCTGAAGTATATTACAGACAGATCCCTGTTCCTGGATGCAGTTGCAGACTGCAAGAACCTCAGAGAACGCATGGGTGATCAAAGATCTGATCAGGAGGTGGCCCGATGGGTGACGGAACTGCTCTGAGCAAGATGCGCGACCTTACCATCTACAAAAGGCTGATAGGCTACCTGAAACCATACTGGGGAAGGCTTATCATTGCAACCGTCCTGATGAGTGTCTTTGCCGGTTCCCAGACGCTGTTCGCCTACCTTATCAAACCCTTGATGGATGATATCTTCATAGCAAAGAAGGCGACAATGCTCAACATCATCCCTTTTATTGTTATCGGGGTAGCTTTTGTGCGCGGTCTGTGCGACTACGGAAGATACTATATCATGGCAGATATCGGTCAGCGTATCATCATGGATATCAGGGACCAGCTCTATGAACAAATCCAGAGGCTTTCCATGGGATTCTTCACACATACCCAGACCGGAGTCCTGATATCGAGAATAACAAACGATGTAAACCTGGTGCAGGAATCAGTCACGAATGCGGTGACCGGTCTTGTACGTGAATCCTTTACCATGATTGGACTCATAATCTTCGTTTTTTATCAGGACTGGAAGCTTGCCCTGATCTCCATGGTGGTGTTTCCTCTTCTTATCTATCCTATCTACAGTTTCGGGCAGAAACTCAAACGCTACTCCACCAAGAGCATGAAGGTCATGGGCGATGTAATGAGCATCCTGAACGAGGTAATAAGCGGTATCCGTATCGTGAGGACCTATAACATGGAAGAGTATGAGAAAGAACGCTTCCACATAGAAAACCGCAGGTATTACCGCAACTGGATGCGTAGGATGGCCATCCGTGCCGTCTCAACACCACTTATGGAGATCATTGCAGGCTTTTCCATTGCTTTCATCCTCTGGTACGGCGGCAGGCGTGTCATGAGCGGCGTCATGACACCGGGTGAATTTTCAGCATTCATAGCTGCCCTGGCCATGCTCTATGCACCTATCCGCAGGCTGAACAATATCAATATCATCATCCAGGAAGGCATCGCAGCGGCAAGACGTGTCTTTGATCTTCTTGACACCAAACCCGAGATCCTCGACAGAGATGATGCCGTCGATCTCGAGCACACAAAAGGAGACATCGCATATAGAAATGTATCGTTCTCCTATGATACAACCAAGGAAGAGTATGCCCTGAAAGATATCTCCTTCAGAATAGAACCCGGCGAAAAGATAGCCCTGGTCGGTGAATCCGGTGCAGGAAAGACCTCCATAACAAATCTTCTGCCCAGGCTCTTTGACGTCACTTCGGGCCGGATACAGGTAGATGGTCATGATATCCGTGAATTAACTGTCCATTCCCTGCGGGCAAATATCGCCATGGTCACCCAGGAGATGGTCCTTTTCAATGACAGCATCAAGGCAAACATATCATACGGGACCACCGGGGCATCAATGGAGATGATCATTGAAGCGGCGAAGTCTGCAAATGCTCACGAGTTCATCATGGAAATGCCTGACGGCTACGATACCAGAATTGGAGAAGCTGGGGTAAGACTCTCCGGAGGCCAGAGGCAGAGGATCTGTATCGCACGAGCGATCATCAAGGATGCCCCCATCCTTATTCTTGACGAGGCAACTTCATCGCTGGATACCGAGTCTGAACGAGAGGTGCACTCGGCAATGGATAAGCTCATGAAGGGAAGAACCACGCTGATCATAGCACACAGGCTCTCAACCATCACCGGCGCGGACAGGATCATGGTGTTGAACAAGGGCGAGATCGTGGAGCAGGGTACCCATGAGGAACTCCTGAAAAAGAACGGATATTACGCCCGGCTTTATACCCTACAGTTTTCCGATGCTTAGGTTCTTATCAGTACTCTACTGCTCGATCATTCAGCTCCGCAATCTCCTGTATGATACAGGGGTATTCAGGACATATCACACAGGGCCTCTTGTAATCAGCGTAGGCAACATAGAGGCTGGAGGTACCGGAAAGACCCCTTTCACCATGACCCTCGCAAAAAAGATCAAAGAAAGGGGATATACTGTTGCAATCCTTACACGCGGCTACAAAGGCAGGCTCAGAGGTACACACCTGGTTCGTCCAGAACACCAGGTGGCCGATGTGGGAGATGAGACCCTTCTCATGGCGCGAACATCAGGAATGCCTGTGGTGAAATCACCCGACAGGGTTGCAGGAGCACATTTCGCGCATACAGAGCTGGGGGCTCAGATCGTGGTACTGGACGACGGTTTCCAGCACCGGAGGATCTACCGGGATCTGGATATCGTTCTCATTGCCCGGAACGTACAGACAGATAATCTTCTTCCGCTTGGAAGCTTGAGGGAGCCTGTATCATCACTCAAAAGGGCAGCACTCATTGTATATACAAAAGGTGCCCCTGAGGCCCAGGGACTGAGCGCGAAACTCGTGCCCGTCGGCCTGGCCGATACCCGAGGAAAACAATATGGCCTTGAGGTACTCAAAGACAAGAGGGTCCTTGCGGTTTGCGCAATAGGAAAACCCGAACCGTTCTTTTCCATCCTTGAACAACTTGGAGCCTGTGTGGAGCCGCTTGTTTTCAGAGATCATCATCTCTATACCCTTAAGGATATCCAGATGATCAGGCAGAGGTCATTACAGAAGGATCTGATCATAACCACACAAAAAGATATGGTGAAACTCGATTCAGATTTACTGGACAATCGCTGGCTCGAATTACAGGTAATCATGCAGGTACCGCAAATCGATACCATCATAAGGGAGATTGAGACCATTGCCGAAAACAGGCGTATTCCTCGACAGGGATGATACCATCATCAAAGACAGGATCTACCTGGATAACCCGGCTGATATAGAGATCCTGCCCGGCGCAGGTGATGCCATAAGGGCTTTGAACAGCAAAGGTGTCCCGGCAATCATAATCACCAATCAATCAGGAATAGCCCGCGGATTATTTGATGAGGAGAGGCTTCACGAGATTCATCTGGAACTGATGAGCATGCTCGCCGATATGGGGGCCATGATCGATGCCGTATACTACTGCCCTCACCATCCCGAAGGGATCATTGATGAATACAGGAAGACATGTCCATGCAGAAAGCCTGAACCGGGCCTTCTCTACCGGGCGGCCGAAGACTTTTGCCTGGACCTGAATTCATGCTATATGGTAGGCGACAAGCCCATGGATGTGGAAACCATACACAGAGTGGGGGGAAAAGGCATACTCCTTACCCCCTGGCAAGACCGGACTGAGAGTCAGACTGCCGACTTTACAGCAAGGGATCTTGTCGAAGCGGTACAATGGATACTGGAGGATATTAACTCATGAAACTGCTGACAAAACTTTCCGGAGAGATACTCTATGTACTTGTATACAGTCTGATTTATCTCGTGAGGGCTCTGCCCTACAGGATAGCCATTGGAATCGGAAGATTTTTCGGAATCCTTGCATGGATATCTCTCCCCCTGCACCGAAGGATCTCTCAGATGCAGATCCATCATGCCCTTGAAGGCGTAAACCCATGGATGATGACCCTCAAGGTATTCATGCATCAGGGAGATATCTTCATGGATTCAGTCAGATTCGCCTTTATGAAAGATGCTGATCTCAAAAAAAGGATTCTGATCGAGGGGAGAGAGCATATCGAGTCTGCTCTTGCATCCGAGCGGGGCGTCATGATGATCACCGGACATCTGAACTGGGAGATCCTTGGCCACATCCCCCGGGTGCTCGGGTTCACATTCAGCATTATGGGCGACATAATCAAGAATCCGAAGATTCAATCCATTGTCGAAGACATACGTTCACGGTACGGGTTCACCCTGCTCCCCCCTAAAGGGGGTATGATGTCACTGATCACCGACGAACTCTTGAGCGGCCGGACCATAGGCATTGTCATTGATCAGCGGGGCAAACGGGAAAACAAGGTCTTCTGCAATGTCTTCGGCATGCCTGCACCGACAAACCCTGCCCCTGCCCTGATGGCGCTCAGGGGCGATGCACTGATCCAGCCGGTTTCGGCCATAAAAAAGGGGGATACCTATTTATTCCGTTTTGAAAAGACCATCGACTCAAGAGACTTCGGCGACGATTACAAGCAGGTGGAAACCCTCAATGACTGCTGGAAATCCAGTGCAGTCAAGACCTTGACTCAGCTTATGCAGTCCTGGATAAGCACATATGTAAAGAGGTGTCCTCAGCAGTATTTCTGGCTGCACAGCAGATGGCTGAGAAGATCTGACATGAAGCGTCTTATCAGATCGGGCGGTGATTTTACAGATAGTGTACGCATACAGAAGGAGCACTATCTCAACGAAGGGTAGCCGTGAATAAGCATATACGGGCATGACCGCTGTGGGTTCACACCAGGTCGCTCTCATTGAAGATGCACGATGCATACAGGAGGACATCAGCAAATGAAGTTGCTAAAAAGACTCGGACATCAGGTTCTGTACCGTGCACTGCAGGGATTTATCCTATTCATACGGTTTATGCCGTATCCCCTTGCTATAGGCCTTGCGAGATCCATATGCATTCTTGCATGGATGCTGGACTCTCTGCACAGGAAGATCGCTAATATTCAGCTGGCACAGGCCCTCGGACTGGAAAAAACCATGCTATTGAGCCTCAAGGTTTTTATGAGCCAGGGAGATATCTTCATAGACGCTATAAGATTTTCCTATATGAGCGACGAGGAACTCAAGAAAAGGGTGCGGGTCGAGGGAAAACAGCATGTCGAGACCGCCATGGCATCTCCAAGGGGGGTCATGATGATCACGGGCCATATGAACTGGGAGATCCTTGGACATATCCCCAGAATCCTGGGCATTGAATTCTGCATCATGGGGGATATCATGAAGATCCCGGGAATCCAGGCCGTCATAGAGGACATCAGGTCACGCTGCGGCCTTACCCTGCTCCCGCCCAGAGGCGGCATGGTCTCCCTGCTGACCGGAGAGCTCAGAAAAGGCCGGACCATCGGCATCATCATCGATCAACGGGGCAGAGAGTACCATAGGGTGTACTGCGATTTCTTCGGCATGCCTGCTCCGACAAATCCCGCACCTGCACTGATCGCACTCAAGGGAGATGCCCTGATCCTGCCGGTGTCTGCCGTGAAAAACGGGCGTACCTACACCTTCCGGTTCGATGAACCCATTGATTCAAGGCTGTTCGGAAACGACCACGAAGAGATCGAAAAGATCACCGATTGCTGGAAATCCAGGGCCATTGTCTCGCTCAGCAGTGCCATGCAGACCTGGCTGGAGACTGTCATCAGAAGATGTCCCCAGCAATGGTTCTGGATCCACTGCAGGTGGTTGAGGCGCTCGGACATGAAACGGCTTGATCCCTCAGTCAGAGGCAGCTTTGCTCATCGCGTAGCATCTATAGCAGAAAAGAAGGAAGACTCTTGATATCTGCCTGATCCTTTGTTAGATTACGGTATTGTCCCGGCAGAATGAACTACCACGGAGCACTTTTTGCTGTAGGGTCTTCGTATATGATACACCTGGAGAATACCACTGCTCAACATACCGCAGGATATGCAGTACCGCATGATGAAGTTCATCCTTATGTGCCTACGCGTCATGCCCTACCGACCGGTCATCATCTTCGGCAGGTCATTGGGCCTGCTGGCGTGGATCCTTGACCCCTATCACAGAAAAACCGCCGCTATCCGCAATGACCCCAGGCTCGAGAGCATCATCAATGATATCAGGTCCCGAAGCGGCGCCACTATCCTGCCGCCCAAGGGCAAGGCGCTCATGCTGATCAAGGAACTCAGAAAGGGCTCTACCATAGGCATGATAGTAAATCAGCGCGGAAAACGCGGCGAAAAGCTGTTCTGCAACATATTCGGTCTGCCAGCGCCGACCAATCCCGCTCCGGCATTCATCGCGATAAAAGGCAATGCCCTGGTCCTGCCCGTATATGCTTTGAAACAGGGAGATACCTACCACGTACGGTTTTTTCCTGCAGCAGATGCTCTGGAATTCGGAACAGGCACCAAGGCCATAAAAGGCGCTGAGCAGCCACATGCAGTCATGGGTGGCCTCGGTCGTCCGGCAATACCCTGATCCGTGGTTCTGGCTGCATACCAGGTGGATAAGACGCGCGGAGATGCGCAGGATCGTCAAAAAGAATCTGGACTTCACAGAGGAAGTGTTCCGGCAGTATGATCAGCACAGACGCATGACATAGGCCGGTCTGATTTGTACATGTTGACCTTGACTTTTCATCACCGACCTTTGTATAGAGAACAAGGTCAGCAAAGGCGGCATAGCCAAGTGGTAAGGCGACGGTCTGCAAAACCGTTATTCACCGGTTCAAATCCGGTTGCCGCCTCCATTATTTTCAAAGATCTGCAGACATTCATATCATAAATAAAGACATACCCATCCTCAGATGCATAAAATGGAATTTTCCATTTTTCAACCAATGCCCTGTGCTTTAGCTGCCTTGAGTTGCAACGGTCTCCTTAAGCTCCGGATGAAGCCGATCCCTGATATGGAGAGCGCTGCTTAACCGTCTTTCGCACAGGCTGGATAATGGGGACGCATACGGACGTTGTCGACCGGCTATACTAATAAGCTATGGTTTGACTTCCCGTGTTCAGACGAGCTTGGGAAGATAG
Source organism: Deltaproteobacteria bacterium (assembly GCA_011372875.1). Lineage (GTDB taxonomy): Bacteria > Desulfobacterota > Desulfomonilia > UBA1062 > UBA1062 > DSAD01. The sequence continues at coordinate 8,563 of DSAD01000118.1, read as the reverse complement.
ATACTGAACGTTGTTCCCCTGCCCTCTATACTCTCTACAGATATGGCCCCTTTGAGTTCAGAGACAATCCTATGGACTGTTGCAAGGCCCAGCCCGGTGCCCTTGCCTCTCTCCTTTGTGGTGAAAAACGGATCGAAGATATTCTTTGTGGTCTCTTCGGACATACCGTAACCCGTATCACCCACAAGAAGCTTCAGATAAGGGCCCTTCGGTAGGCCGAGGGTTGGATCTTCTTCGATAATCTCGATGGATTCAAGACTCACAATCAATACTCCACCGTGATTCTCCATGGCCTGATATGCATTGGTGCACAGATTCATTATGATCTGATGTATTTCAGTGGGGTCTGCAAATACTGTCTCGGATTCACAACCAATGTCCTGACGAATCTCTATGGAGGTTGGGATCGTTACTCGCAAGAGATTCAGTGCCTCATTAACAATGAAACCGACTTTAACACTCTCCCTTTCAGCCTTGAACTTTCTGCTGAAAGAAAGGATCTGCGCCACAAGTTCCCTGGCACGAATCCCGGCTTTGACGACCTGCTCGAGATTCATCCTGGCGTGTGATCCTTCTTCCAGCTCTATCATCACCAGATCGGTATAACCGATTATGGCAGAGAGCATATTGTTGAAATCATGTGCAATACCTCCTGCCAACGTTCCTATTGCCTCCATCTTCTCGGCCTGGGAAAGTCGCATCTCGTATCGTTCACGCTGCCTCTGTGCCTCTTTACGTTCGGTAATATCCCTTACAATGCCCCGAAATCCTATGGGTTTACCCTTTGAATTCTTAAGCAGTGCAACCGAGGCCTCTACATACATCTTTTCGCCGTTTCTGTTTTTCATCTCCCAGTCAAAGGCCTTGGTCGGATTGCCTGAGATATAGACATTGTGAAACATGGTAAAAACCTTTTGCGCATTGGCTTCATCCATGTACTGTTTATAATCCATTCCCTTTAACTCTTCATCGGTATACCCGAGATTCTTACCTAGTGCATGATTGAAAAAGGTGAATCTGCCTTTGAAATCGACCTCGAAATATGCCTCTTCAATACTTTCAAGGATATTGCGGTATTTCTCCTCGCTTATTTTCAGCGCCTTTTCCGCCTTGATCCGTTCTGTTATGTCACGACCGGAACCCTGCACACTGACAGGTTCACCATTCGAATCGACAACAAGCAGATTCTTATACTCGATAACCCTTTCCTTGCCATTCTTTGTTAAAATGCTTATAAGGCCTTCCTGCTTTCCTTTCTTTTTGAGATCATCCATGTAAAATGCAAAAAAGGGCTTGTACTGATCAGGCATAAGATCGACTATCTTCATCCCTTTAACATCTTCAGCGGTATAGCCAATGTCCATCTTCGAGGCAAGGTTGGTCTCGATGAGGTTGCCTTCCATATCATGCAACACCAGGAAATCCGATACATTTTCAAACATGTTTCGGTACTTGCTCTCGCTGAGGCGAAGGGCCTCCTCTGTCTTTTTCCGTTCCGTGATATCCCGTGCAACACCCTGAATGGCATACGGCTCGCCGTCTTTGTAAATGAGTGCACCTTTTGTCTCAAGATATACGAAATCACCGTCTTTTTTCCTCACCCTGTAGACACTTGTTCCCTGCTGATGACCGTTTTTCATGATCTCATCGCGAACCCGAAGGGCAAGGGAATACTGGTCTTCGGTTATCATCGATGCAAAGCCGATCGTAAACAGTTCTTCTCGGTCGTACCCTAGAACCTCCAGGAAGGTCTGGTTGACATCTATGAAATAACCCTTGAAATCATGGATATAAACACATTCGAGAGAACGCTCGAACAGCGCTGTGTAGCGGTCTTGGGTTTCCTGGAACATTTTGTCCATCGCGCAAAGATCAGTGATATCACTTATAGTCTCGATAGCGCCGATAATAACACCTTCATCGTCATAAAGAGGTTTTGCCTTCACACTCAATAGGCCCTCTTTACCATTACCCAGGTTCAAGCTGATCTCGGTTATGATGGCATCTGCCTTCCTGACAATATGCCCATACTGATGAACAATGTCTTCATCCGGATTCAATATAAGATCTGCCGGAACATGAATCCTTGTATCAAAACCTTCCAGGACATTACGGTAATCCGACTTGCCGAGGACATCGCTTGCCGGAACACCCGTGAATTCCTCCATGGCGGTATTCCAGGCAATGACAACCCCGCTGATATCTACCGCGAATGTCGGATACGCGATCAATTCAATGATCTGCCGCTCCACAAATGCAGTTGTGGAGGATAAACTCAATTTCGAGGAATCATGTCCGGTTCCCGATCCTGACTGCATATACTTATGTCCTCATCTTAAGGCAGCTTCTCTTGATGACGAATATAATGACGAATATATTACCACACAGTGCTTTGTCGGAATACATATCTTAAAAATAAAGTTTTTCTACCGGATCTTCTTAGCTGTAATGGCCTCCTTATCATGCAGTCCTTAAATCCTTCCGATAAACGATTACGGTACATAATTAAAAGGTTGGTCCTGCGGGGTTCATGCCACGATTCCAAATTCTCTTGCATACGATTCCAAGAACGTGTTAACAAAATCAAGAATGGCACACTATAATGGTCTGATTTCATTGTTTATCCATGTAGTGACCGAACCGGGACGCCTTTTAGAAGGCCACATGAATGGCAGCGGGAAAACACTGTAAGAACCCAGCAAGGTTTATGGATATGCAGATATTACGAACTGGAATCAGCCTGATTGTGCTTCTTATCGCAGGAATACACCCTCTTCTGGCCGGGGAGATCTCCCACAGGGCTGGTCTGGAGCTTGTATCAATGTGGGGAACAAGTTCATATGAGATAACCTTCAATGACGGGACAAGCAGGCTCGAGTGGCCCATGAATATGAAGGCTGTCCGAGAAACATATGTATTTACCTATAATGATCGGCTGGAACTGGAGCTGGGGCTCATCTCCAATGCATGGAGAAAAAACAGCGACCCCATGAAAGATCTCGACTGGATAGATGAATCATCAAATAATGGAAGGGCCTTCCATGGTGGCCTGGATATCTATTCACAAAGCGAACTGGACTCGAAGATATTAATGATAAATGCAGATGCCAGGATATTCTTTTTCTCATACAGGCCTGTGGCATTTGGTTTGCTGGCCGGATACAATTATCAGGAGATGGATTACCGGGCATACAATACGGCACAGGTGGGATATGGCCCATGGCAGGATCATACCCTGTTGATTAACGGACCGACTATCAACTACGGGCTCGAGATTAATTCCGCATCCTTTGGTTTGTCATGCAGGCTCAACCTGGACAACACACTGGTTATCACGGCAGAGGCAAGTGCACTTCCCTATGTCAAGGCCACGGACGAAGACAACCACCTGAGACGCTCCCGGGTTTCTCATTCGGCATGCAAAGGCAGGGGGACGGAATTATCCATATCCACCATCTTCAATATCTACAGAAACTGGAATATTACGACGCGGTGCACCAGATCCCGCATATCCACATCAGGGGATCAGACCCAGTACTGGTACGGCGATGATACCGGCAGTCCGCAGGATGATACCGGCACTGCTGTATCGAACATCGATGCAAGGATTGTACAAGAAATATTCCAGATAGATCTTGGACTGGGGTGTAAATTCTAGCACCCAGCAACATATATTCATGCTTTAGCGGTCATTCGAATCTGTCGATAGATGGTCCATGGCCACAGCAACGAAATATCTCTCTCACAAGAATATCGAAAGGGCCCGGCATTGGCTTCCGTTCATCGATCCTGTGATGCGCGACCTGATAACATTGCTGCCTGCAATGTTCTGTGAAGGGCAGCATTGTATCGGTATTCATGGTCATATCGCCTGTTCAGCCAAAGAATACGAACTTCTGAAGTCATACCTGCAAAGAAATCCCCAAATCATCCCTGGCAGACTTCCCGACAGAATGCTCATAGAAAGCCTGATCGTGATAATCAGACCCGACCTTTCCAGCAGATATCATTCAAGGATCATTGTACTGTGCAAGACAAAATCCCAAGACATCAACAAACAGGTTATGGAGAAATCCCGCGAGATCAGCTGGCTCTTCCATAAATCCGGCAAAGCAGTATCTTTTGTGGTATACAATGATATACTGCCGGAACTGATTGTTTATGACATTATGCGTACAGGGATTGTTCTCGGCGGTAAACATCCTGTAACAAAAAAACATCTTCAATCAGATATCTGCACCTATATCGGGGAATTACCGGGCATGATCACGGATATGTCCCGGATCGAATCCGATGACTGGAATCCCTTTCAGGCCTTTCTCGATACGGAAACCGATCTGTTCATAGAGAACTCGGACTATCCTGCCCCCCTTTTCATCCACGGAGCAAATCCCTTTATACTTCCTTACCTGCATATTCTTCACAGGTACGATGAAGGTATGATCGCTGAGACGATAAAGAAGATCCGTACCTGTCTCATCTATCTCTTTTCATCATTCCCCCCGACAAATGAAACAATAACCGACATGAAGGGGGCATGGAAAATGAACGATTCTGATCATATATCAGACAGGAATAGCCTTGTGAATGCCCTGCACCTGAGAAAATGGCTTGTCCCCCTGAAGGAAAACGAACTCCCGGTCTTTACCTGGCCTCCACCTGAGAACATGTCACTGGGGTCGGTACATCTATGCATGGATAATGATCTCTGGCACCTGAGAGAGGCAAATGAATTTCAGTGCCGACATGCTTGGGCGATAATCATGTGGGGGTACATATCAGGCATTATAACAAAGGAGACAAGGATTACGGCAACTGCCCCTGTCATGTTGAGAACCGATGCGAAAAAAAGACTCTACGATGCACGTCTCTCCATCGAACAGGGGGCACGCATCATAGTCCCGGAAGACCATATGCAGGGATCGATACAGAGAATCAACGGCAGGTTCTACTTTTGTGATAAACCATTCGCTATCTTGGAGGAAGGCCCCAAGCACAGCCTTGAACTTTTCGATGGCATAAAGAAAAAAGCGCTTCTTGACGATATCGATCTATAAAAATATAATAAATAACAAAACCAAGGAAATTAAACATGGTAAATCCTTTTGATATCCAGATTCTCATTGCCGGGCCGAATTATTTATACAAGAAGTCGCTGAGACAGATGCTTGATACCATCGGATTCAAGAAAGTAAGTGAGGTCAAGGATGCAACAATAGCATGGGAGACCATCAAAAGGATCAATCCGAGCATAGTCATTGCCCAGTGGGATATGCCTGAGATGAACGGTATCGCGCTTCTCAAACTTATAAGGAGCGATTCTGAATACTCCGAAATTCCCGTTGTACTCTGGACCGACGAGATAACCAAAGCCGATGTAGTCAAGGCAGGAGAGACCGGGGTAAATGCCATACTGATAGATCCGGTAAGCATAGACAACCTCGAGTCCAAGCTACGCATCATCATGGAATTCGAGATGAGCCCTACAACCAAAAAGGCAAAGACCTTCATGGCAAAGGGGGATCTGTATCTGAAGGAGGAGCGTTACGAGAGCGCGCTCAATGAGTATGAAAAGGTCCTCAATATCCTGGAATCGGCAGAGGTGTACTACAACATAGGATACATAAAGACCGCCAAGGGGGAATACGATGAGGCCCTTGCCGCATTCAGGAAAGCGACCCAGATCAACCAGATGTTTGCCAAGGCATACAAGGCAATGGCTGAAGTATATGTAAAGATGGCAAACAAAGACATGGCTGAGAAATACCTGCAGATGGCAGGAGATATCTTCCTTGAAAGAGAGATGCACGAAAGTGCGGAGAGTGTTTTCAATGAGATCCTTCAGCTCAAACCCGATACCATCAATGTTTATAATTCCCTGGGTATCCTCTACAGAAGGCAGAACCGCCTTGAAGATTCCATCAAGCTCTACGAAAAGGCCATCAAGATAAATCCTTATGACGAGAACATCCATTTCAACCTTGGCAGGGCCTATCTGGACATGAACAACCCGCAGATGGCAAAAAAGTCCTTTATAAAAGCCCTGAAGATCAACCCGGCCTTTGATACGGCAAAGGGGATGATAGAGGCCCTTGAATCAAGCAACAAGGATTATTGATACTTCTTCAGCTCAAAAACCTTCCTGTCCTGAGTTGCCACGATATGATAGAATTTGTCCTGGGGTATGTAGATATAAGGCACGTCTTCTTCGCGCCGGTACAGAAAATGTGACAGGATCATCCGATTTACCGCCCGATGACCGATAATCATTATATTGTCTGTTTTTCTGTTAAGGAAAAACGCCTTCTTTATCCCGATCTTTATCCGCTCTTTCATGGTAATATACCCTTCCCCCTCCGGATAGACATAGTTGTACTTGTCAGCCTTGCGGTCGGAATAAACATCTGGCATGGTCTTTTGTATTTCGTCATAACTCATACCTTCACATATACCGCTGAATATTTCATTGAACTCTTCGAGAGGGACAATCGTACAGTCATCCTGCCGGGACTTGATCATCTGTGCCGTCTGGATTGTCCTTTTCTTTTCGCTTGTAAAGATATACGATATCTTTTTCTTTCGAAAGAATCGACCCAGGGCAGATGCCTGTTCCTGACCTTTGGGAGTAAGACCGGCATCACCGCCGATGCGGTCTTCAACATTATAGAACGACTCTGTATGACGCAACAGAAACAGTCCCTTGACCACATCGGTGACAAGGCAGTCCCTTATCCTTGAATAAAGCGGCATCTGATCAACAAGCTGCTCTTCGATAATCTTGTTGTGCAGAGAGTCCATTCTGAGGTAATTCTTTTCCGTACCAAGATCGTCATAGATCATCCGGTAATATTCTATCCTTTTCTTGAATTCATGGACAGCATCTTTCTCTGAAAGGACATCAAACTCGGACGATTTCACCTTATAGCGGATACTTAATTCTACAATCTCTTTGTCATTGTTAACACACTGTATAAAAAGTATCGGATGATCATTGAGCTGTTCTTGGATAATTTGTCTGCGTTCCCTGCCCACATTTGTAGCATCCAGGATAGCCACCTGACCCTGTGAATTCAGATACCGTCTTGCATTCCTGATATTGGTAAGGGCAAATTGCTTCCTGAGTTCAACAGCCTCTTCATTCGCGGGGTTGTAGAACTCGGAAGACCATGTATCGATATGGGGTGAGTATTTCCTTCTGAGCACACCATTATTGAATATCCTTGTAGGTATGGCATTTCTTCTGAACACATCCTGCAGCCTGAAGGCCACTGTAGATTTTCCCTGTGAGGGCAGGCCCACCATTACTATATAGAGTTTTTCGTCTTTTGGTCCCATGATCAAAGCAATAGCATCGAACCCTCTTGGAGACAAGGATTTTTCATGCAGTCAAAATTGGCTTGACAAGCAAGTGCCCAATCGATAGAAAACCGTTACAGATGCTGGGGGATCGTTCAACGGTAGGACAGCGGACTCTGACTCCGTCAATCTAGGTTCAAATCCTAGTCCCCCAGCCAAAAGATGCGGTCCCATCGTCTAGTGGCCTAGGACAACGGCCTCTCACGCCGTAAACAGGGGTTCGATTCCCCTTGGGACTACCAGAAAACAAAAGGGGTTAGCCGTATCCGGTTAACCCCTTTTATCGTCACACCCTGTGTGTTATCCTGATCGGGTCAGCTTCTAACCATTGCCTTTTTTCCCGCTGGACTCATTTCTCTCATCCCGCATGAAATCACTCTGGGGGACCGATCTTGATCTTTTTTGAACCTATCATCCTGTCGTTAACAAAGGCCTGTATCTCAAAGGTGCCGTAGCCTCCTGTTGCGCTGAGATATTTGCCCACTTTCGTACAGATGACCTTCTCTTCCTTGCCTTCACCTTTGATTTCGCAACCAGCCTGAATCTTTAGACATCCCCCATCACTCATGAGAACATGCTTGTTTATGATCTTGGTTCCGTTAGGTGCAATTATCAGATAGGATACCTCATCGCCTTTTTTGGACTTATCATGCGGGATGTAGATAATGATATCTTCATTCTCGCGGAAGAACCATTTCTCTTCAATTATACTCTCATAGTACCAGGGCTCAAATTTGCTGTTCTTATTATTGTCCTTGAAACTATATACCAATATCGGATCAGTTTTCACCACAACTTCTGATGGTTCCTTCTTCACCTGTTTCTTCAGCGGACAACCACTGCATAGTATTACTATAACCAATACTGCAAACCCAGCCCATATCCCCTTGGAAAAATTCCTGCACGATTCATGACCTGTTTTCATCTGAGACCACCCTCAAAATCTTAATATATGCAGCACCATGTAAGAATCAATCCTGGTGCGAGAGAAGGGACTCGAACCCCCACGGGAAAGCCCACTGGATCCTAAATCCAGCGCGTCTACCAATTCCGCCACTCTCGCTTTCATACCATGAAAGGAAAATGATACAATGTTTGTCAAGCCTAAAAAAACACCTAAAAAAACACCTCTGTTTTCACCCTATCCCCATGCAGCAGGAAAATAGACGCTGAGAGCAATCTGATCTCATGCCCAGCAGATCAGCCC
>DSAD01000213.1 GCA_011372875.1 Deltaproteobacteria bacterium | reverse complement strand
GGCTCATACAACAGTATCCGGACAAACCTGTCCTGGCAAGCTATTACGGGGGCACAGAAAAGGAGATCAGGCATATTCACGAGGGCTTCCTTTCCCTGGGTGTGCCGGCCTACCCCACCCCGGAGCGCGCAGTGTATGCCTTCAGCCGCCTGGTTGACTATGCGCGCTTGCGAGGAAAGATCCGGCGGAAAAACAGCTGAACCGGGGCCCTTCAAGCAGGTATGAGGGTGACTGAAAGCCTTTCGCCCTGGTGACGGTAAAGGCCGCATGCAGCCCGGCAACGTGAACGTGCCCCTGCAGGACAAGCCAGCGCCTGAAGGTGCTCCCGCAGGATCCGCGCACAATGCATTTTTTGCCTTGTTTCCAGATCCGATTTGATTTACACAGGGAAACCATGGAATGCGCACAGACGAGCATGGTCCTGAATGAACTGCCCCGCTGCACGCCTAAGGGGTATCCTCTTCATCAAAAAAACCTGGGTTATCCTGGAGAAACAGTCTTTTTGCCATGGTCTTTTCTTCCATAGTCTTCCTTTTTCTCTTCCTGCCCGCCACGCTGCTGGTCTATGCCGCAGCGGGAGCAAGATTCAGGAACATCTTTCTTCTATGCGCAAGCATCATCTTCTATGCATGGGGAGAACAGCTCTACGTTCTCGTGATGGCAGCCTCTATCCTGGCGAACTACACCTGCGGGGTCATGATGGTGCGCAGGAGCGACGGCAGGCCTTCACGTACTATCCTTGCCGTCGGCGTCTTGGTCAACCTCGCCGTGCTCGGATTCTTCAAGTACAGCAACTTTGTCGCGGACAACATCAATGTCCTGCTGGGCCTGTTCGGTATGCCGGCCTTTGCCGCAGCGCCCGTTCACCTGCCGATCGGGATCTCGTTTTTCACCTTCCAGGCAATGTCCTACATCATCGACGTCTATCGTCAGAAAGTGACCGCCCAGAAAAACATCATCAGCCTCGGGTTGTATATATCGCTTTTCCCCCAGCTGATCGCAGGCCCCATCGTGCGGTATCACGACATTGCGGAGCAGCTCGCAAGGAGAAGCATGGACCTCAACGGTTTCGCCTACGGCGTGCAGAGGTTCCTGTTCGGGCTCAGCAAGAAGGTCCTGCTTGCCAACCCGATCGGCGCCATAGCAGACCAGATCTTCTCGCTGCCTGCTTCGGAGCTTACAGCCCCCCTGGCATGGCTGGGAGCGGTATGCTATACGCTGCAGATATATTTCGATTTCTCGGGCTATTCCGATATGGCAATCGGGCTCGGACGGATGTTCGGGTTTCATTTTCTGGAAAACTTCAACTACCCCTATATCTCGAGGTCCATAAGGGAATTCTGGAGGAGATGGCACATATCCCTTTCAAACTGGCTGAGGGACTACCTGTACGTATCTCTCGGAGGAAACAGGAAGGGCTATGCAAGGACCTATCTGAACCTGATCATCGTCTTTACCCTGTGCGGGCTATGGCACGGGGCCAGCTGGACCTTTGTCCTGTGGGGCCTTTATCACGGGTTCTTCCTGGTGCTGGAACGGACCAGGATAGGCGGCATGCTTGCAGGGACACATAAGCCCCTTCAATACCTGTGGACCCTGTTCATCGTAATCATCGGCTGGGTGATCTTCCGCAGCGAAACATTCGCTTATGCCTGCGGCTACATCGGGGCAATGTTCGGGTTCGGCCAGGGCAGCGCTGCGAGAAATCCCATAGGAATATTCCTGGACACCAAGGCCATGATAGAGATAGGCTTTGCAATCGCCCTTTCGATGCCTGTCTATCCCTTCCTTGCAAGGCTCAAAGCCGCCATCGTTCAACAGCTTCCGCATAAGCTCGGTAGCGGCCTGAATGCGGGCGCCTATCTCGTAGAGTATCTGGTGATCGTCAGCCTTGTCTATGCAGACATCATCAGCCTGGCAGCAGGCGTCTACAACCCGTTCATCTATTTCAGGTTCTGAAGGCAGACATGGATACAGACCGCATGACAAAGATATTCGAGACAGCGCTGATCATCTTTTTCCTGGCCGCAATCTTTGCCCCTCCGGCCGGAACCCTTTTCCTGCCGGGCAACAAGGTGTCAGAGGCGGAGAAACGGGAACTGGCACCTGCCCCTGGTGCACCCGAGAACCTGCGTTCGCTGCTCGATTTCCCGCAGGAGTTCGAGGCCTATTACAACGACCACTTCGGGTTCCGAGATTTCTTTGTCATGCGCTACCAGCGTGAGATGAGACACTGGTTCAGGAAGTCGGGATCAAAGCATGCTGTTCAGGGTCGCGACGGCTGGTTCTTCTTCGTGGGGGATTATCTTCTGGAAGATTACCGCGGGCTGGTACCGCTCAGCGATGAGCATATTGCCGAGTGGTTGAAAGAGCAGGACAGGAAAGAAGAATGGCTGCGCACGAGGGGGATCAGATACCTCCTGTTCGTTGTGCCAAACAAGCAGAGCATCTATCCGGAATATCTGCCCCACTATATCCAGGCGGCCCGGGGCATCACCAGGTTCGAACAGCTGCTGGATCATATCGATCATGAACTCCCGCCCTACATGCTGAACATACACCCTGTTCTGAGGGACGCAAAGGCCGGACAGACGTTTCCGCTCTATTACAAGGCGGATACGCACTGGAATCTGCTGGGTGCATACCTCGCCTTTGGGCATGTCATGGAAAGGCTTGCCACATGGTATCCGCAGGAAAAATTCAGGACCGAGTTCTCCTTTACCGAGGCCATGCAGGAGAAAACCGGTTCTGACCTGGCAACCCTGCTCATGATCAGAGACAAGGTCACTGAAAAGAACCTGCGCCTGAAAAGGGAATCCGTCTGCGCGGCAGACCTGCCTGTTGATCTCGAGCTGAGCAATCTTCCCCCTCAGGAAGGCAGGGCCCCCTTCATGAAGGGGTGCCCGGACGCCGGCCTCAAAGCCGTCGTGTTCAGGGACTCCTTCTTCACAGCCCTCGAACCGTTCTTTTCAGAGAACTTCAGACAGGTCCTGTATATATGGAAGCAGTATGACCAGCGAAACATGGAGGACCTGATCGAGTCCTTTCAACCCGATATCGTGATAGAAGAACGGGTGGAACGGTTCTTTCACCTTAGCAGCTCGATCTATCGTATCCAGGCGGAAATGAACGATCCAACAGCAGAGAATGATATTGTGAAACAGTGATATACCTGTTGAGAAAAACATGACGATCAGCTATCAATGATGATCGTTATGGTATGACCCGATAATATTCTGATAAAGGCATCTATTATGACCACCTGCAGACATATGAATATTGTTCTGCTGCCCGGCGAGAAAAACAAGCTGCGGTGCAGGCACTGCCATCTGGTAATCACGCCCGATGAAATACAGGGGGGTTATTGCCCTGAATGCTACGAGGCGCAAGGAACAAAGCTGTATGACTTTGAAGAGATCACGGCGGAAAAAGACGGGAAAACCCGTTACCGGTGCGAAGACTGCGGGGCGATCATAGAGGTTGAATGATCGCCGGAAGGTCCAAAGTCATTGATCCGGACTTACCTATAAGAAGATTGCCACGAGGTCGGCAGGATCTCTTATCGGTCGGTTTCTTGATGACCATATCCAGGTCAGGCAAGTACTATACGAAGAAACCGGTATTTACCGTGTTTATAAAGGCTTCATGATATTCATCTCTCAGGGATTGAGCATCTACACGGTCACTGCTGCAATAACCTTCATGGGCCTGTGTGTCGGTCTGGTCCTGGAACAGAGATTCGTGAGATCTGACACGGAAGGAACATGGGCTGTCCGCATCGCACGGTATCTCCTTGGCATCATCGTCATCATAGCCCTGCAGCACGCAATAGAACTTGCTTTTTCCGGGATGATGCCGCGTATGGCGCTGCGTTTCACCGTCAGTTTCACAGCAGTTCTCTGGGGCGTTCTCGGTGCACCTTGGCTCTTCGTGTGTCTGGGCCTTGCCGGAAGACGGAACCTATGATCCGGTGACAGCCCTGCTAACCAGGGTGATGACATCTTCAATGGGAACAAGACCCTCAGTCTTGGCCATGAACCCGCTCTTGTGGGCAAACTCTATCTGCGGGGAATCTGCAATCAGGGAGAAATCCACAGCAGTGCCTTCATAGCGGAAAAGCCGCCATCCCTCGCCGCGACGGGCATGCGAGATCACCACATCGGGCGGGTCATCGACCAGGCGTCGGAATTCCTCTAGTCCTGCAGATTCACTTGTCTCTCCGATCATGGCAGGTACACCGGAGATAACCAGCCTGCGGCACGTCTTCCAGAAATCTATCTGGCTCTTGAGTGTGCGTGCATGCCCTATGATATAAGCCCCGAAGCTTTTCAGGATGGAAAGGCTGCCCTGCGGATCATGGGCAAAGCTCACAGTGAGCCAGTCTTCTACAGGGCTGCGGTTTACCAGATCATCTCCGGCTTTGAATATCTCGGAGCTCTTAACCGGCCCGTACCGGTCAACACTGTCTTTGAACTGCCACCAGGGCAACACTTCCATTATCTCTGAAAGCCCCAGGTGTCGGGCAACGAGAATAAACGAGGCCGGGCAGGAAAGCGACTGGTGATGGTCAAAGTTGAGCTTTTCCGGTTCATGTTGGTCACCCACATCCACTACCCATATATGTTCATCATCGAGTTCCTCTTGTGTGGGTTCGCGCCGCTCGACATTGAACCGGATATCGGGAAACACGGCCAGAATCAGGCTTATTGCCGTGATCTCGTCGAAATGCGCACTGCCTGGGTGTGTTATGATGAGTCTTTCTTTCATGGTTTTCTTCTATCATAGACTTTGCATGAAACAAAGGCAGTTATACTCTGATGTATTTACCCTCACCCCAACCCTCTCCCTTTAAGGGAGAGGGGGATATCTTGTGCGCTTTGCAAGGTCAGGGGCATCAGACCGGCTATTTCCTCTCCCCTGCCGGAATAAACACACTCCGGATAATTCTACCCTCTCCTGACAGGGGAGAGGGCCAGGGTGAGAGGTAATCAATACTCCTTCCGTCCTTTCGCGGGCAAATCACCAATAGACCGCACCCGATCATTGCGTAAGGGGTGATCGATACTCTCCACCTTTACTTTCGAGCATCCTTTACACGGTTCTGCAATGGTGATAAACTCAATGCTTATGGCAGAGAAAACCGACATGCGCGTAAAAGAGATATGGGGATTCGACGGCAGGAAAAAGATGAAGATCCCCATGTTCACCACGGGGATATCAGCCGGGTTCCCTTCTCCGGCAGACGATTTTATCGACAAATCCCTCGACCTGAACGAATTCCTTATATCCCATCCATCAGCCACGTTCTTCGTGCGCGTGGAAGGAACCTCCATGATCGATGCAGGCATCCATCCGGGAGATATCCTGATTGTGGACAAGGCACTGGAGCCCAATCCCGGAAGCATCGTCATCGCTACCCTCGACGGCGAATTCACGGTAAAAAGGTTTCAGCGCAGGGCCGGAAAATGCTTCCTCCTTGCCGCGAATCCCGACTTCGAACCCATCGAAATAGAATCAAGCATGCTGGTCGAGGTATGGGGCGTGGTCACCTATGTGATTCACAAGGCGTGAAGGCCATGCAGAAACTTTTTGCCCTGGTAGACTGCAACAATTTCTACGTCTCCTGCGAGCGGGTCTTCAATCCGTCTCTTGCGGGAAAACCGGTAGTCGTACTGTCAAACAACGACGGGTGCGTCATCGCCAGATCCAACGAGGCAAAGGACGCGGGCATACAAATGGGCCAGCCGATCTTCCAGTGCCGCGATCTGGTTTCTAAACACAATGTGCGGGTATTCTCCTCAAACTACTGCCTGTACGGCGATATCTCCGGCAGGGTCATGGATATCCTCTCTCACTTCACACCCGAGATGGAGATATATTCCATAGACGAGGCATTCCTGTGCATGGACGGCATATCCGGAGATCCTGCAGACTATGCACACGATATCAGACATATCGTAAAAAAATGGGTGGGTGTCCCGGTTTCTGTCGGGATCGGACCGAGCAAGACCCTTGCCAAGGCAGCAGCTGTGGTGGCAAAAAAGGTTTCCCGTCATGAAGGGGTATTCGACATCACAGCCTGCGCACAAGACATCCTGTCGGTAATGGACGTGGCCGACATATGGGGCATCGGGCGGCAATACAGCCGTTTTCTCAGACAGCATGGAATAGAAACCGCACTGGACCTTCGTGATGCGGACGATACCTGGATAAGAAAAAACCTCAAGACACCGGGGCTTCGAACCGTCATGGAACTGCGGGGCATATCATGCATTCCCCTGGAACAGTCTCAGGCACCGAAGAAAACCATCGTGTGTTCCCGCTCATTCGGCCGGAAGGTAACAGACCTCGACGAGCTGAAAGAGGCTGCTTCGGCCTATGTATCAAGGGCGGCCGAAAAACTCAGGGCACAGAAATCCGCGGCATCTTTCATCGAGGTAACACTGACCGAATTCCCCTTCAACCAGGGGGCCCCCGCCACGCACATAGCTTCCATGGACATACCGGTTGCCACCTCCTACACACCGGAACTCATCAGCTATGCCAAGGCACTTCTTGAACGTGTGTACAAGAAAGGGCCTGTCTACCGCAAGGCAGGGATCATGCTCTCAGGGATCGTACCCAGGGGCCGGGTGCAGGCGAGCCTTTTTCATCCATGTCATGAAGGGCCAAGAGAACACGTGCTCATGGAGACCGTCGATGCCATAAACGCCCGATGGGGAACAGGCACCATTGTCTGTGCGGCATCAGGTTCCAACCGGCCCTGGTGGATGCGCCAGGCGCACAGATCTCCCCGCTTCACCACATCCTGGAAGGAACTCCCGCTCGTAAAGGCTTAGACCTGCACTGTGCATTAAAGATGCAACAACCCAGTGTGAGCGGCTTCAAGCATAGATTTCACAGAGAAATGCACGCTATTCTCATCGCGGCATAAAGCCGCTCCCACAAAAGAAGCGACGTGCACCTGTTTCACGCCATCAATGAAATACCCCGCGGCAAGCTTCCGAGGCAACTGAACTACCCCGCCGCAAGCAACGGGGTATCCAAAGCCTTCTATTTTGAATAGGCAATTCGCAGCAAGCTACGGGGAATTAACCCCAAGGGATTAAAAAATCTATTTTATTACCCCCTCATCCAGGGGCGAGGAAAAGATAGGCAGGTTGAACAAATGCCGATTATCCTTTTTCCTCTCTCAAAGGGGAAAGGGAAAAGGATGTTCCCGCTGCAGGCAGCTTACGTATCATCCGAATCAACCCTATACCTTACACCCTATTGCTTATACCCTCTTCAAGGCTTCCACTGCGGGCATATCTGGGAAGAACCGGGTTCGTAATCCGCACACACCTTCGGCCTGGTCTCGTAGATGCTGCATGTGAAGATCTCACCTTCAACCTCCAGGAAAGGGCATCCGTAGATGAGTCTGCCTGTACGTGCGGATATGAAATGATCGCCCAGCCACACAGCCTGCTCGTTCTCGATGATATGAAGGATATCCTGCCGGTCTTGCTTCTTCCATCGTTCCAGATCCTCGGAAGTCACATAGGCTATCATATCGGCGAGACAGCATTTTCCGCACCTTGTGCACGCCGGGGACTTCTTTTCGTTGCTGCGATTCATTTCGGATCCAATGGTGGACCACAATGCCGCATGAGTCAACCCATCATTTTCAATGAACTCCCTCGCAGCAAGTGTTTGAGGCATCAAAAAATCTATTTTATTCCCTCCCTCACCTTTATCATCCCCCCCGGGGGCGAGAATGAAGATGTGAGAGCTGCAAGGGGCTTACGTATCAGCTGATGACTATCAGGTATGTTATCTGACATGATAATCAGTTTCCCCTTTACTTGCACGGACATCTTCGCTATACAAGGCAATGAATGACGGTTCATTTCCATTGCTGGTCAATGAATAAAAGTCTCTGAGAATGGGATAAATCACTTAAGGGGGATTTTCATGAAGGATGTAGTTATTGTTTCTGCGTGCAGAACAGCTATCGGAACCTTTGGCGGAACATTGAAGAACATGAACGGGGCTCGTATCGGCGCAGTTGCCATGAAAGGTGCTGTCGATCGTGCAGGTATCGACCCTGCAATAATCGACGACGTACGGTTCGGCTGTTGCCTCGAGCCTGTGGATGCATTGAATGTTACCCGTGTATCAGCTCTTCTCGCAGGTATTCCCGATACTGTTCCGGCGGTCACCATAAACAGGGTATGCATATCCGGTATGGAGGCTGCAATCAGCGGCATGGCCATGATTCAGGCAGGCATGGCTGATGTAATCCTGGCAGGCGGTGTGGAACACATGTCCGGCGTTCCCTATGTGTCGCAGGATGCCAGGTGGGGATGCAGGCTTCAGGACAAGGCGTTCGAGGATGCAATGATCCATGCGCTTCACTGCGGATCACACATCATGCCGCTGTCCGACGACGGCCCTCTCAAAGAAGGTCAGCTGTTCAGCATGTTCCAGGGCAAACCGTATATTATGGGTCACACCGCTGAATTCATTGCAGAGCTGTACAAGATAAGCAGAGAAGAGATGGACGAGATCGCACTGAAGAGTCATAACGGAGTGGAACGGGCAACAAATGAAGGTGATTTCGTCGACGAGATCGTACCGATCGAGATACCTCAGAAAAGAGGCAAACCGCCTGTGATATTCGATAAGGACGAGCACTTCAGACCGGGAATGACACTTGAGAAACTTGCCGCACTGCCGAGCGCCTTTATACCCAAGACCGGTAAAGTAACTGCAGGAAACGCCTCCGGCCTCAACGACGGCGCGGCAGCCATGATCATCATGTCTGAAGAAAAGGCAAAAGAACTCGGACTTACACCTCTTGCAAAGATAAAGGCAGTAGGCCGCGGTGCATGCCACCCGTCCGTCATGGGATTGAGCCCGGTACCTGCTGTAAGAGATCTGCTCAAGAAAAATTCCGAGTACAAGCTCGAAGACTTCGAACTCATAGAGCTCAACGAGGCCTTTGCCGCCCAGTATCTCGGCTGCGAAAAAGAACTCGGCCTGAACCGCGATATCGTTAATGTCAACGGATCAGGTATCGGCCTGGGCCACCCTGTCGGATGCACAGGGGCACGTATCATGGTTTCACTCATCTATGCACTCAGACATAGCGGCAAGCAGCTCGGCATGGCAACGCTCTGCGGCGGCGGCGGTGTCTCATGCGCAACCGTCATCGAAACGATGTAAACGACTGCAAGATAACCATTGAACACAGGACCGTATCCGTTTTATCGGGTACGGTTTCTTTTTTCATACATGCTTGCAAACAGGTATTACATCCACGTTAGAGATGAAATAATACTGTGGGAACGGCTTAAGCCCAGATTTCCATGCAACAGGATGGAAGATAATCGCGGCTTAAAGCCGCTCCCACAGAGTGTACCCCCACTATGACACAACAGGCGCGTTACTCTGTAACGGCTTCAGCCCGTATTCTGTGTATAGATCCAGTATGGTTTTCAAGACACAACAGGCGCGTTACTCTGTAACGGCTTCAGCTCTCGATCCCTTTGCGCGCATGGACACCTTGTGCATAGTAGTGCTTGATCTCTTTCATCTCCGTAACCAGGTCCGCCGCCGCGATTACCTTATCGGTCGCACCACGGCCTGTAAGGATGAGTTCCATACCGTCGGGTTTAGATTCAATCAGGCCCAGAATATCATCCTGGGTTATCAGCTTGAACATCCCCGCCGTGATCATTTCATCAGCGATAAGAATGTCGCATGTTCTTGCATTCATAATCTCATGGAGCCTCTTCAGAGCTGACAGCGCCCTTTTGACATCTTCCGGATCAGGAGGATCGATGATCCTGCAGAACTCGGGATGGCCGAACTGCTCGATGCTCACGAGACCTCCGAGCATGTGCACAGCGTCGAGTTCGCTGTAGTGCTGGCCTTTCATGAACTGCACGATAGTGCTTCTCAGTCCATGTCCGGCAGATCGCAACGCAAGACCGAGCGCTGCAGTGGTCTTCCCCTTCCCGTTTCCGCTATAGATATGGACATATCCCCTGCCGATCGATTCCATGTGTCTTCACCTCATAGTTCAAGTAAGATTGTTTCTCAGAAAGTCATATTCCACCTCCCCTGGAAGGAGGAGATTGCACAGAGGGGGAACACGTCAATGGGATAATAGCTTATTCACCCTCACTCCAACCCTCTCCTGCAGGGGAGATGGCGTAATTCTTTCTCTTTACGCTCAATCAAACAAACTTTATCTTCTTCATGGCATATGCCGTCATCTTGAGCAGCAGCCAGCCATGCCTCCATCTGTCTATGTTGGTATCTCCATATTTGCGTTGTGCATACCGTATGGGCATTTCCACAATCTTCATATTCATCTTTGCCGAGCCAAACAGCAGATCAAAATCACCAAAAGGATCGAACTCACCAAAATACGACCTGTTTTGTGCCAGCAGATTATAATTTTCTTTGCTCAGCACCTTAGTTCCGCACAGAGTATCCTTTATGGGCTGTCCAAGCAGCCAGGAAAAGGCCAGGGAAAAGAATTTGTTGCCTACGATATTCAGATAGCGCATTGCCTGCTTCTCCATGGGATAAACCAGGCGGACACCATTGATGAATTCCCCCTCACCGGAATAGATTGCATTGTAGAATCGCGGCAGGTCTTCCGGCGGCACGGTCATATCCGCATCCAGAATCATCAATATATCACCTGTGGCATTCTTGAATCCCAGACGCACTGCATCTCCCTTGCCGATGCCTGTCTGCCTGAAGAGCTTGCACCGTCTCTGAGGGTGTTCTGCCATTGCCTGTTCAATGGCCTCATAGGTGTTATCGCTGGAATTCCCCTCGACAAATATAAGCTCTGTGCCACTGCCCATTTCAGGTGTCCTGGCAAATATCTCTTCGATATTGCCGGCTTCATTACGGGCCGGGACAACCACAGAAACAAGCGGCTCCTTGTTTTTCCATCTTTTCTCGGGACGCTTGCGGGCAATGATGAAATTTGTCAGTGCAAAATGACAAAGCGGCCACAATTTAACGATTACTTTATTGAAAAACGAACTCATTACCGGAGTATTCATCGGCCAGAGGAATTCATGCCAGCTTCTCACCATCTCAAAGCCTGCAAGATGAAGCATGTTCTTAATATCGTCTACTGTGAGCCAGTTTTGAGGAAGCAAGGGAGTAGCCAGGTTCAAGTGTTGCGATAACTTTAAAGGCATTTCCCATAAATGACTATATAGGTTTATAATAATGCGTGTTTCAGCAGTACATAACTTGTATATCTGATCAAACACCTTCTGGACATCCCAGAGGTCATTGACGATATCGGAAAGAATGATTACATCGAATTTCTCATCCAGATTTATATCATGGGCATCACACAGAATAAATTGGATCTCGGGATGTTTCTTTTCAGCACGCCTTATCATCTCTTCGGAAAAGTCAATCCCAACCCCTGTGCCTGGCTTCAAGGCCGAAATGAGATCGCCCGTTGCGCACCCGAGCTCGATCACCCTTTGACCGGGAGCGATGAGAAACCGGTATATTTCATTGATTCTCTGATGGTAATATACCCCCTTTGATGTCCAAGAATCTGTTTTCAGGGCAATGGAGTCCCAATGTCCTCTTCTTTTATCCTGATAATCTGAATATACCTTATCCTGGGCTGTTGCTGCAGCACTCTGATCCATTCAATTCTCCATCCATCACAAGATCTGATTGTTCTCATACCACTGGTATGTCTTCGTTATCCCATGCGTCAGGCTGGTATGAGCCTTCCATCCCATTTCCCTGATTTTCCCGACATCCAACAATTTTCTCGGCGTTCCATCGGGCTTTGTCATATCCCACTGAATAATTCCCGAATAACCGATAATACCTGCAACCATCTCCGAGAGTTCCTTTATGGTAATATCTTCGCCTGTGCCAATGTTTACAAATTCCCCGATATCTTTCGCATTAAAATTGCTCATAAGAAACACACATGCCTGCGCAAAGTCATCCACGAAAAGGAATTCCCTTCTCGGGCTGCCTGACCCCCACAGCGTTACCTTCGGAGCCGAAGCGATCTTCGCCTCATGAAATCTTCGTATCAGAGCAGGCAGTACATGTGATGTCTCGAGATCAAAATTATCATCCGGGCCATAAAGATTGGTGGGCATTACAGAGAGATAATTCGTACCATACTGCTCGTTATAATACCTGCAAAGCTTTATCGCCGCTATTTTTGCAATAGCATAAGGTTCATTTGTCGGCTCGAGCTCACCCGTGAGAAGCGACTCCTCTTTCATGGGTTGAGGGGCAAACTTTGGATAAATACAGGAGGAACCGAGATTGAGAAGTTTCTTCACCCCGCACTGATAACTTGCATGGATCACATTGGCGGCAATCATAGTGTTCTCATAGATAAACTCCGCAGGATATGTGCTGTTTGCCATTATCCCGCCGACCTTGGCAGCGCAGAGAAAGACATATTCCGGCTTTTCCTGCGAAAAGAATTCCTCAACCTCGTTCTGCCTTATAAGATCGAGTCCGGAATGGGAACGCAATACGAGATTCTGAAATCCCTGAGCTTCAAGCTTGCGCCTGACAGCCGAACCGACCAGCCCGGTGTGGCCGGCAATATAAATCTTATCGGATCTGTTCATCATGAGAGCAGGCCCCAGGCACTGGTCTTCAGGCGCCAGGCAGGAAATGAAAGAACCTGATGCCTGGTGCATTGTGCCAAGTATCTGCTATGAATCACCCCTTTCTTTTCTTAAATAATCCTTTTAACATCTATGTATCTCGTTTTGCCTTCATTACAAACGTGACCAGAATCTCAGGTATCACGATACCCTGTTTCATGAGCAGTCGTTGGCTGTGTCAATACTTCAAAGAGAGGCCATTTCCGTCACAGCGGGCAACATCTTCATGCCTTTTCCCCTGCGCCCAGCGTCTAGCGCCTTGTTCGTATAATCACTCATTCTTCTCCAGCACCTGAAACCCGCTGTTCAGACACAGAATATCGCGGCGGGCCTCTTCAAGATCATGGCCCATCATCTCGCTTATCATGTCTTCGAATGATATTTCCGCCTTCCACCCAAGCTCTCTCTTTGCCTTTTCAGGGTTTCCGAGCAGTGTTTCCACCTCGGTTGGCCTGAAATATCTCGGGTCGACCTTTACCACAGTATCGCCCGGCTTTACTTTCATTTCATCAACGAGCTGTCTTATACTACTCACAACACCCTGCTCTTCGGCTCCTGAACCTTTCCACTCTATATCTATGCCCACATTTGAGAAGGCGAGAGAACAAAGATCTCTTACCGAATGCTGTATTCCTGTTGCGATCACATAGTCGTCCGGCCTTTCCTGCTGAAGGATAAGCCACTGAGCAACAACGAAATCCCTGGCATGCCCCCAGTCTCTTTTTGCATCCAGATTACCTATATAGAGTCTGTCCTGAAGCCCCAGGGCAATCCGGCTTACAGCCCGGGTAACCTTCCTGGTTATAAATGTTTCGCCGCGAACAGGTGATTCATGGTTAAACAATATGCCATTGCAGGCAAACATGCCGTAAGCCTCCCGATAATTGACGGCTATCCAGTAGGCATATAGCTTTGCAACTCCATAAGGGCTCCTGGGATAGAATGGCGTCTTTTCATCCTGCGGGATCTGCTGAACCTTTCCGAACAGCTCACTGGTCGATGCCTGGTAAAACCGCACCTTTTTTTCCATATGCAGTATCCTGAGGGCCTCCAGAATCCTGAGTGTACCCAATGCATCGGTCTGAGCAGTATACTCAGGCGTCTCAAAGGACACCTGCACATGGCTCTGGGCACCGAGATTGTATATCTCATCCGGTTCCACATCCTGGATGATCCTGATGATGTTTGTCGAATCCGTCAGATCGCCGTAATGCATCAGAAATCTGACATCCTTCTCATGAGGGTCGTGGTAGAGGTGGTCTACCCGGTAGGTGTTAAAGCTGGAAGAACGTCTTTTTATCCCATGGACCCTGTAGCCTTTTCCGAGCAGGTATTCAGCAAGATATGCCCCATCCTGGCCGGTTATTCCTGTTATTAAAGCGCTTTGCATTTTCGATTCTCCCAAGAACATTGAACCATGCTATTCTCATCGGATAGTAACACTTCAAAATTAAATTGTCATTTCATATCTCACTAATTTAATTTACAGTTATCATAAGCATCGAGCAAAAAGGATACGACATCCCCGCAGAAGCCGGGATATCGGGCAGGAAAGAGATATCCTGATCAGCCTTGTTTTTTTGGTCTTTGTCCAACAATCATAAACCACAATAAGATTACGCCTGGCTTCTGTTCTTTATGGGCCGTGTTGACATATCATCACAGATCAACTAGTGTCATGAAAAACATTAACAGGGGCGGCTTCAGCCATAATATGGAACAGTTGAATTGCGGCTTCAGCCGCTTTTTGAGTATTTACGCAGAAATATTTAACAGGGTCTGGAAAATCTGTTCACTCCTGCGATGTGTTCCCTCGTCGGTACGCATAGGATATAAAGTGTCCCTCAACAGAGCTGTGGAAAATCTTCCGATTGATTATCCATGATAATATTTAACACAAAGATCATCCTGTCTTTAATCATAGGCCTTTTATTCTCAGGCATCGCTCTTTACTTCACTTTCATCAACATTCCGCTGGAGGGTCTCACAGAATATATAACAACGATAAACCACTGGTGGATTCTTCCCTCGCTGGTTTTTGCACTTATCAGTTTAGTACTGCGTGTAATCAGGTGGCAAGTGATCCTCAAGCCGGTCAGAAAAACAGGTTTCCGGCAGGCATTTCATCCACTCATGATCGGATTTATGATCAATTGCGTATTCCCTGGTCGAGTGGGAGAGATTGCACGGCCTGCCATCCTGTATAAGAGAGACGGGATTGAGTTCTCAAAAGGATTGGCGACTGTGGTGGCAGAAAGGATTTTTGATCTTATCGCCCTTTTTGTGTCTTTCATCTGTATCCTGATGTGCATCGATATAAATAGGGATCTCGATATCACGTTTGGAGAATATCATCTGACCACATCTACCCTGAACACCATATGGGCAACAACCCTTGCGACAAGCATTATACTCATAGGCATGATCCTTGCGATTATCATATCAAGATCACGGTCGATGATCAGCAGGACAATCATGAGATCTCCCGACATGTTGATCTTTGCCGACAATCACATCAAGGAAAAGCTCAGGGCAGGGATCTGCGCAAAGATCGTACACGTCCTTAATAATATTGCACATGGCTTCGAAGTATTAAGAAATCCTAAAGATATTGTGCTATGCCTTCTGCACTCATTCCTTATCTGGGGGCTGGTCGTCCTGTCGTTATATGTACTTGCATTCGGCTACCCCGGAATCAGCATCTCGTTTTTTGAGGCCTATACCGTTGAAATAATCATCTGCTTCTTTATCATGCTTCCATCAGTTCCGGGATACTGGGGGTTGTGGGAGGCAGGAGGTGTGTTCGGCCTGTTGATATTCGGCATCCCGGCAAAAGAGGCTGCCGGGCTCATCCTTATCTATCATCTCATTCATGTCATTCCGGTCATTATCATCGGGATCGGCTCTGCAATGATTACCGGGGTCAACATATTCCAGTCGAGCCGTAATGGTGAGAAAGCTCTACACATACAAGAGGAACAAAACAAATAAGTTATTACTTTTCAGGAAAGATATCCGATCTTACAAGGCCTATCCTGGCCAGCTTATATGTAAGCGAGGTATTCAGACAGCCGAATCCGTATTTGACGCTTCGCATGAAATTAATCGAAGAGGCCTCTTCAAAATATTTCGTGGGGCAGCTTACTTCAGCTATGGTGTATCCATACCAGAGTATCTGGGCAAGCATCTGATTGTCGAATACAAAGTCATCGGAATTTCGTTCATACGGCACTTTCTGGAGCAGTTCTTTCGAAAATGCACGATATCCGGTATGATATTCCGAAAGCTTTGCACCCATAAGCATGTTCTCGACAAGTGTAAGGAACCGGTTTGAAACATATCTCCACAAAGGCATCCCGCCTTTCAAGGCATACCCTCCAAGGACCCTTGACCCGAGAACACACTGATACAGACCGCTGCCTATCATGGATACCATGGCAGGGATAAGCTTGGGGGTGTACTGGTAGTCGGGATGTACCATGATCACTATATCTCCGCCTTCCTGCAAGGCAAGCTGATAGCATGATTTCTGGTTGCCGCCATAACCTTTGTTCTTTTCATGTATGCGGACAAGGGTGTTCGGCAACGTCCTTGCGATATCCACGGTCTGATCTTTGCTGCCGTCATCCACCACGATCACCTGGTCGACTACGCCTTGCGCCATCACCTCTTCGTAGGTCTTCCTGAGCGTTAACTCCGCCTCATAAGCGGGCATCACAACGATAACTTTTTTGTCCCGGTACATTTTATTATCCCTCGTTCGGTTATCTTAAAAATTCATGCCTAAAAGTCATGGGGCAGGACAAATCAACGCCTGCAAAAAAATAATCCGGAGTTCCAGCCACAGCCTTGCCCCAAGTACTGACACCGGAGACCCTGCGTCTTCTCACATATTCCTCCTGTACTTTCCGCCAACCTCGTACAGGGCCTGAGTAATCTGTCCCAGACTTGCAACACGCACTGTATTCATCAGTTCTTCAAAAATATTACCGCCCACAAGAGCTACATCCTTGAGTCTCTCGATAGCCTGCGGGGCCTTGTCCCGGTTTATCTTCTTGAAACCGAGAAGGTTTTTCAGCTGAGAATTCTTTTCATCGTAGTCAGCCCTGGTAAGAGGAATACAACCGACAGTGACGGCATCAACGCCTTGAGGGTTTTCGTAGGTATTGACCCCGATAATCGGCAGATCTCCCGAATGTTTGAGATGCTCGTAATATAATGATTCTTCCTGTATCTTGGAACGCTGATACTGCATTTCCATGGCGCCGAGCACTCCTTTGCGGTCGCTCATACGTTCAAACTCCTTGAGCACAGCCTCTTCCACCGCATCTGTGAGCCATTCCAGGAAGAAAGATCCCTGCATCTTGTTCTCATTCTTTGTAGGACCGAACTCGCGGTTGATGATAAGCTGGATAGCCATGGCCCTTCTCACAGACTCTTCGGTTGGAGTGGTGATGGCCTCGTCATAGGAATTGGTGTGCAACGAATTGCAGTTGTCCTCCAGGGCAGTCAGCGCCTGAAGGGTTGTCCTGATATCATTGAACTGGATCTCCGAGCTATGCAGCGATCTTCCTGATGTCTGCATATGGTATTTCAGCCTCTGAGACATATCGTCGGCGTTGTATATATCCCGCATGGCAATGGCCCAGATCCTGCGGGCAACCCTGCCTATAACACTGTATTCCGGATCCATGCCACTGCTGAAGAAGAACGAGAAGTTCTTGGCAAAATCATTCACGTTCATGCCCCGTGAGAGATAGTACTCCACATAGGTAAATCCGTTGGCAAGGGTAAAAGCAAGCTGGCTTATGGGATTGGCACCTGCCTCTGCAATGTGATAGCCGCTGATGCTTACGGAATAGAAATTCCCGATATTATTATCTATGAAGAACTCCTGGATATCTCCCATCATCCGCAGCGCAAACTCGGTAGAGAAAATGCAGGTGTTCTGTCCCTGGTCCTCCTTCAAGATATCGGCCTGGACAGTTCCTCTGATATTCTTGAGAACCCAGGAGCGAATATCGCTTGCCTCCTGCTGGGTTGGAGGTCTTCCATGCTTTTCGCTGAACATCTCAAGCTGCTGATCTATGGCGGTATTGAAAAACATTGCCGTCATGATGGGTGCAGGGCCATTGATGGTCATTGAGACGCTGGTGTTCTCGGAGCACAGGTCAAACCCTGCATAGAGCTTTTTCATGTCGTCGAGCGTGCATATACTCACCCCGCTCTCTCCGATCTTTCCGAAAACATCCGGCTCTTCTGCCGGGTCTTCACCATAGAGGGTAACGCTGTCAAAGGCGGTACTCAGTCTTTTTGCATCATCATTCCTGCTTAAAAAGTGAAACCGCTTGTTCGTACGGTCAGGTCCGCCTTCGCCGGCAAACTGTCTCTTGGGATCTTCCCAGCCCCTCTTGAACGGAAAGACCCCTGCCGTATAGGGGAACGCCCCCGGGACATTTTCCTTTCTCAGCCAGGTATAGATATCACCCTTGCCGGTGAATGAAGGGAGTGCGATCTTGGGTATGGCAAGACCTGAGAGAGACTCGCTGGTAAGCGGCACATTTATCTTCTTTCCCCTGACCATATAGGTAAATGTCTTGGCGATATACTCTTTCCGAATCTTTTCCCAGTTATCCACCAGGGAAAGATCTTGTTTTGACAGAGAATTCTTCTGTTCGGAAAGTCTGGCCCTGAAAACAGCCGCAGTGCTCTCATCGCTTATTTCTCCAACAATCTCCCTGAGGACATAGAGCCTGTTAATAAGCCTGCTTGTCTCATCGGTATGCTCATGATATTTTCTCAGGGCAGAGGAGATCTCACGGAGATAGTGCTCTCTCTGTGCAGGAATGATCCCTTGATAGGGTTTGAGGCTGTCTTCTGCATCCAGATCCGGCATGTCCCAGGCTGCAAGACCTCTTGCTACAAGCTGCTCCATGAGATGAAGGAACGCCTTGTTTGTACCGGTATCATTGAAGTGATTCGCAACGGTTCCAAAAACAGGTACCTTTTCAGGTTCAACATTAAACAGACCATGATTGCGCATATACTGTTTTCTCACCTGTTTGAGGGCATCCTCGGCCTTATTGTTCTCGAACTTGTTGATAACCACCATATCTGCAAAATCGAGCATATCGATCTTTTCCAGCTGAGATGGTGCACCATACTCCGATGTCATTACATAGATCGAGAAATCACTGATCCGTGATATTGCCGCATCACCCTGCCCTATCCCGCTTGTCTCGACAACAATGAGGTCGAACCCGGCAGCCTTCATGATATCGATGGCATCGTGTATTGCCTCGGAGAGCTCATCGCTGGAATCTCTGGTAGCCATGGACCTCATGTACACCCGCTCATTGCTGACATGATTCATCCTGATCCTGTCGCCCAGCAGGGCCCCGCCACTCTTGGTCCGGGAAGGGTCTACCGAGATGACGGCAACGCTCTTGTCATGATAACAGTTCACAAACCTCCCTATGAACTCATCTACGAGAGAGCTCTTGCCAGCCCCTCCTGTACCGGTAACGCCCACAACAGGGACCGTGGAAGATATCTCGCACAGATCAGAGCGGATCTTCTCAAAATCCGAATCGAGCCCTGCCATATCTTTCTCGGCAAGATTGATCAGGTTTCCGAGAACCACAGGATCCTTCATCCGGATCCTGGCATAGTCGTCCTCGATATCTGGGAAACGGACCTCGGAAGCGACTTCTATCATATAGTCTATCATCCCCTTGAGACCCATGGTCTTTCCATCATCAGGAGAGAATATCTTTGCAACACCATATTCTTCCAGTTCCTTGATCTCTTCGGGTACAATTACCCCCCCGCCTCCGCCGAAGACCTTTACATATCCGCAGCCCTTCTTATTCAAAAGATCTATCAGATATTTGAAGAACTCCATGTGACCGCCCTGATATGAACTCAGGGCAACGCCGTGTGCACCCTCCTGCACGGCCGCACTGACAATCTCATATACGCTCCTGTTGTGCCCCAGGTGTATCACCTCTGCCCCGGCATCCTGCAGAATCCTCCTCATGATATTTATTGAAGCATCATGTCCATCAAAGAGCGATGTTGCGGTAACAAACCTGATGTGTTCTCTTGCCTTGTGTTTTCTTGTCATCAGTTAAAACCTTTCTTTTATTCAACGTGATATACATGCAAAATAATGCCTTACAAAATTAATTGAGAGATTTCAAATAAATTCATAATTCTCTTGTGCATTTTCGATGCATCAGTCATATTTCGGCATAAACAGGAAAACCGAGAATTTCCATACTGATTCCCGGGGCTTTTTTTTAGTTTTTTATCAACAGGGCGGCTGAATTACAGATTCAGTTCACCGATGCCCTCAATGACATTGTCTTTTATGACATTGAGTACTTCCATATGATTCAACGGTATATCTCCCAAGGCAGTCCGGATCTCCCGTGTATCCAGTACGTACTCACGGCTGTTCTTCTTGTGCGTATAGAGTATATCGATTTCGGGGTTGCCGATAATCAGAGCGATTACGGTTCCAGGGATATCGCCTATGGGCTGCCTGTCGATATGAGAATGCTGGAAACTGGCACAGATCCTGGTCCCGACCCCCAGTTTGGATTCAATGGAGAAATCACCGCCGGCGCTCAATGCAGCATGTTTGAGCATGGGGAGCCCGAGCCCGACACGCCGCACCTTCTTGCTGGTATAGAAGGGATCCATGGCCTTTTTCATGGTTTCCTCATCCATGCCGCTGCCATTGTCCTTTATCTCCAGAGATAAAATGTCCTTTTCAAGGTCCTCCACCAGGGCAATCTCGATAAGCGAGGCCTGTGCGCGCGATGAGTTCTCGGCAATATCGAGGATATGCAGTGCCAGCTCTATCATGATTTACTCCAGAACATATCTTCCTTTCTTTTTCTCAAAGGCCAGCCTTATCTCCGGGAAGCTAGGCTCCTCGAGGTTCATCCTGATGCATGTCTTTCCGATATCGTGAACAAAATGGGCATCCGACGAGGTAATGAAGGTATAGCCTGCGAGCTCAGGGAACCTGCTGCGCGCCTGGTCAAAAGGAAGTCTGGCAGATATCTCGAGGGCATCGAAAGGTACATGGCCGGGGACAAAACCAAGCTGAGATAGCACGCTGAAACTCGGCCTGTCGATATGGGCTGCCACTGCAAGCCCCCCAGATTCATGAACCTTCTCCACCAGGGTTTCCAGGGAAATATCCGTAGCACCGATAAGGAGGCGTTCATTGAACCCTTCAACTTCCCCGATCTCATTGACGAGAACCTGCATACCGAATGCCTTCTCGTCATTGAGGCCGCTCAAGTGCTCGTAGACAATCTCCTGTAGACTTTCAAGCTGTTCGACAGATTCGAAAAGCGCAATCACATGCACCTCTTCCCGCGTGGTAACCTCCATGCCCGGTATGACGGTAAGTCCTGAACCTTCGGCTGCCTTCTGTACATAGCGGACATTCCCGGATGTGTTGTGGTCGCACACAGCAATGATATCAAGGTGCTGCAAAACGGCTTCTTCAACAACGGCGCTCGGATGCATATCCAGGTCGCCGCAGGGGGAAAGGCAGGTGTGTACATGAAGGTTACAGGTATATAATCTGGTCATTACCTCGTTTCTTACAAATACATTACCCAGAGATAATTATTGGGCATGATGCATCAGGTGATAGATCTTGCCGACCAGCTCGAATTCCGGAAGATCGCTTACCATGATGGGGATGCCTTCTTTCTGGGCCTTCTCGATCGTATCCTTGTCAGGACTGGCTCCCTGGACGATAACGATTCCGGCATGCTCTTTCAGGGACGCCACAGCGACAATATTGAGGTGAACCTGTCTGGTCACCCATATATCTCCCTTTTTGCTGTTTCCCATGACATCGCTTAACAGATCCCCGGCATAGCCCCCTTCGATTTCGTTGCCCAGCTTCTCCCAGCAGCATTTGCATTTCAGACCCAGTTCATCAATAAGTGTCTGCAGTGTCATCTCTTGCGTCTTCCTTGTATGATTATTTTCCATTCAAATAGATGGTACTTTTCAAATATGTGCCTTCATTGGGCACGGAAGAGATTTCGAATTCATCGGAATGATTCTTTATGTTTGCCAGGCCCATGCCGGCTCCGAAACCCATTTCACGGATGGAATCGTCAGCAGTGGAATAGCCCTCCTGCTGTGCAAGTTCTACATCTTCAATACCTACACCGATATCTCTGGCTTCAATCGTTACGGAGTCAGGCTCGATATAGCACTTGATTGTACCCTGCTCCGCATAGGAGATAATATTGACTTCCGCCTCAAAGGTGACAACAGCTACTTTTCTGATAATGCCTTCGGGAATACCTTTTTCCTTCAGGTATTTCTTCATCTCTGAAGACACTATCCCTGCATCGACAAAGTCTCTTCCCTGAATGAAGTATTTACCCTCGAGATACTCTTCATTTGGCACGTTTTTTATCCTCAACAAGAACCTCGCGGATACAGCCCCTCATGCCTTCCCGATACAACATTCCGCATACCTCGAACATGATATACTCTGTCCAGAGTATGGGTATGCCCAGTTCTTTTGCAATCTCAATGAACTTATCTGTAAGAGATTTTCCACGACATACCATAATAGCCGCTATATCAAGGGCATATGCTGTTCTCACTGCTTGAGGATTTGACAGTCCGGTAACCAGCAGGCATCCTGAACGTGCAAAGGCAAGGACATCACTCATAAGATCGGCGCCGAAAGCGGTGGTTATCTCCAGATCCAGTTTATTATCGCCCACAACAACCTTTGCATCCAAGAGATCCTTTATCTGTTCAAGGGTCACTATTTCACTCCATTCAAATATACTAAACGGTTAACACACACCATGATATGTGTCAATGAATTACGCGGGGCCTCTGCGGTCAAATGAACTACCGCGCGGCAAACATTTGAGATAGTATCACAATGAAATACCTCGCCTCAAGCAGCGGGGTATCATCCCAATGAAGGACATGCTTTCTATCTCGGCCATCCAGCCGAGTTAACCGGTTCAATATTCTCCGGAAACACATCCGGAAGAAATCCCGTTTTCCAATCGGGCCAGGTATTGCCATATAAGAAGGCACCAAACCCTTAACAGGGGTATGGTGCCTTCTTTTCTTCAAATAAACCTGTCTCTAGACGCTATGAGGGCTTGCTCATCTGGTTCACATAGCACATGAAGTATGCAAGGCCTACAAACACTGCACCGCCGACTATGTTACCGAGAGTCACCGGTATGAGGTTATTGACAAAGAATCCGCTCCAGGTAAGAAGATCCGCCTTTGCGCCAAGCGCTGTGACTGCGCCTTCCATTGCTGAATCACCCTTCAGAACTATGCCCATCGGGATAAAGTACATGTTGGCTACACAGTGCTCGAAGCCTGAGGCGACAAACGCCATGATCGGGAAGAAGATACCGAAGATCTTGCCCACAACATCCTGAGCGGCAAATGCAAGCCATACAGCCAGACATACCAGCCAGTTACAGCCTATGGCGCGGTAAAAGGCTTCGGAAAAGCTTAAGTTAACCTTTCCTGCAGCAATATTTATAGCGGTTGTTCCAACAGCATTTCCGCCAGTCTGCCAGAGGTTGGTCTCAAACATGATATAGACCAGCAGAAGAGATCCCAGTAAATTGGCGATATAGACGATCACCCAGTTATATACCACTCCGGTAACACCGAACTGTCCTCTTGAAAGACCAATGGTCATAAGATTGTTGCCGGTAAAAAGCTCAGCGCCACCGATTACAACGAGCATCAGGCCGACAGAGAAGACAGCGCCGCCCATGAACTTCGCCATTCCCAGACCTAGCTTGTCGGCTGTACCGGTGAGTATCATTGTACAGAGCTCAGCTCCAAAGGCTATGTAGGCCCCTGCAAAGAGTCCCAGGATGAGCATCTGCAGAAACGGCAGGTTCGCCTTTGTCTTCCCGGCATTCGCAACGGCTTCCGCAACCTGTAGTGGTGTGTTAAATCCCATATGAAACCTCCCTCTAGTATAATTTTCGTTTTTTTTAACAGAACCTTCTCTGTTATGCTACCCTTTTTATTTTTACTGCACTCACCTTGTATTCAGGTATATTTGCAACCGGATCGATAACCGGATTTGTAAGACGATTGACTGCAGCCTCACTATAGTGGAAGGGGATAAAGACAACACCCTCGTCACACCGGTCACTCACATCAGCAACAACTTCTATTGCCCCTCTGCGTGAAGCTATCTCAAGCCTGTCTCCCTGAGAAACACCCAACTTTGCGGCATCAGCCGGGTTCAGCTCTACAAATGCTTCCGGGGTCCTTGAAACAAGGCCCTTGGAACGTCTGCTCATGGTTGCCGTGTGATACTGATACAGTATACGCCCGGTCGTCATCAGGAATGGATACTCATCATCAGGCAGTTCGTCGGCCGGTATATGTTCGCATACGCTGAACAGCCCCTTGCCGCGCGTAAATGCCGCAGTATGGAGAATCGGCGTACCCGGATGTTCGGTATTGGGGCACGGCCACTGCAGAGAGTTCTTTTTAAGTCGATCATAGGTGATACCGCCATAGGATGCAGTTACCTTATTTATCTCAGTCAGTATGTCCCAGGCTGTTTCATACTTCCAGCCTGCACCGAGCTTGTTTGCCAGCATGGTGATCACTTCCCAGTCGGGCTTTGACCGGCCGGGTGCATCAACCGCTGTTCTGATGAGCTGAACCCTTCTTTCGGTATTCGTATAAGTTCCATCTTTTTCCGCCCAGGAAGCTGTCGGCAGGACAACGTCGGCGAATTCGGTTGTTTCATTGAGGAAAATGTCCTGCACAACGAGAAGGTCGAGGTTCTTCAATGCCTTTGCCACATGCGTTATGTCCGGATCGGACATCATCGGGTTTTCACCCATCACATACAGTGCCTTTACAGTCCCCTTACCCGCACCTTCGAGAATCTTCGGGATGGTGAGGCCCGGCTTCTCCGGTAGCGTTACTCCCCATGCGTCTTCGAACGGCTTGCGGTCTGCTGCTTCGCCGACTTTCTTATATGCAGGCAGATTGCCCGGCAGACAGGCCATGTCGCATGCACCCTGGACATTGTTCTGTCCGCGAAGCGGGTTCACGCCGGTACCCGGCCTGCCGATATTCCCGGTAAGCATGGCAAGGTTGGCGCATGACTTCACGTTGTCTGTCCCTGTAATATGCTGTGTGATGCCCATTGCATAGACGATCGCTGCTGCGCCGGCTCCGGCGTAGAGCCTTGCTGCTGTCTTCAGGTCCTCGGCAGGGATTCCGGAGATCTTTTCAACATATTCAGGTGTATACTTGCTTACGGTCTCTTTGAGTGCATC
Source organism: Deltaproteobacteria bacterium (assembly GCA_011372875.1). Classification (GTDB taxonomy): domain Bacteria; phylum Desulfobacterota; class Desulfomonilia; order UBA1062; family UBA1062; genus DSAD01. Next base: position 1,584 of record DSAD01000213.1, on the reverse strand, counting down.
AAAGTTCTCCGTACGCTCAGCGATGAATTTTTCATCAGCCAGACCCTCGGTGATAATCACATTCATCATGCCGTTGATCCAGGCAATGTCTGTTCCCGGTTTCTGGCGGAGCCAGACAGTTGCATACTTGGCGAGATCGATGTTCCGTGGATCTACAAGAATGAGCTTGGCGCCTTTCTGCGTAACTGCCCGTTTAATAAATGTTGCGATCACCGGATGGTTCTCCGTTGTGTTCGTACCTGTGATCAGGAAACAGTCAGATTCACCAAGGTCGTCTATTGAGTTCGTCATTGCACCAGATCCGAATGCTGCGGCCAGACCGGCCACGGTGGAGCTGTGTCAAAGACGCGCGCAGTGATCAACATTGTTCGTACCGATCACTGCCCGTAAGAATTTCTGGAACAGGTAGTTTTCTTCATTCGTAACCCTGGCGGAAGCAAGACCTGCGATTGAGTCAGGGCCGCTTTCCTGCTTAATGGTATTGAGTTTGTCAGCGATATAGAGGATGGCCTCATCCCATGATGCCTCTTTCAGCTCGCCGTTCTTCCTGATAAGCGGTGTTGTAAGTCTGTCGGCATGACCTTCGAAGTCATACCCGAAACGTCCCTTGATGCAGAGACTGCCGTAGTTTGGTGCCGGTGCATCCTCTCTGGGGGTGGTAATCTTGACGATCTTGCCGTTTTTAACATTTATGTCCATCTGACAGCCCACGCCGCAGTATGCGCAGGTGGTGCGGACCTTTTCGAGGTCACTCGCCCTGCCCTGGAAGCGGCCCTGCTTCTCAAAGAGAGCCCCTACCGGACATACACGGACACACTCGCCGCAGAATACACACTCGGAATTCTCATAAAGCAGTCCGAATGCCGGGCCTACTGCCGCTGTCGGGCCTCTGCCGGTATAATCGAGCACCTGGTTTACCTGAATCTCGTTGCATGCCCTTACACACAGACCGCAGAGCACACACTTGTTCATGTCGCGAACGATCATCTCGTTGGCCTGTTCAAAGGCCTTGACCTCTGCAGGTTCCGGGAACCGCGGAGACTCAACCCCGAGTGAATATGCCAGATCCTGCAGAACGCAGTCTCCGCTGCTCTCACAGGTGATACAGTTATGGTGGCCCTGTGTCATCAGAAGCTCAACGGCAAGTTTGCGGGCCTGCAGAACCCTCTCGGTGTTTGTGTGGACCACCATTGCGTTTTCAGCGGGCATGGCACACGATGCAATCAGGGACCGCGCCTTTTCAACCTCCACAACACACACCCTGCAGGCGCCGACAGGCTTCAACTGCTCATGATGACACAGGACCGGAATGTAGATTCCGTTGGCCTTGGCCACCTCATAGACGGTCTGCCCGGGTGTGAATTCCAATTCTTTCCCATCAATGGTTATGCTCATAGGATTTCCCCCTAGTCTTTAATCTAATTCTGCGTCACACCGCAGACATCTGCATGCCTCTTTGTAGGCAATCTCTTTGGTATAACCAAGCTCTACTTCGATAAAGCTTGATATCCTTTTATCTGCAGCCAACTCAGGCATTTCTGCCCTGGGTGTCTCGATAACCTCTTCATCCACTTCGAACGGGAT
>DSAD01000077.1 GCA_011372875.1 Deltaproteobacteria bacterium | reverse complement strand
GATCTACCCGGAAGTACCGTTTCAGTATCTGTATATGTTTGTCACCGAGCCTTACCCCCTTGTTCATCAGCAGCAACCCGGTCCCGCTCTTTACATCACGCGATATAACCATTCCCGGCTGAAGGTCATCCACGCGAAATTCCTTTTCCACCATGGCGACATTCGCTGTTTGACTGCAATATGTCTCTTCCACAGGAATCCTGATATACTTCAGCAGAGAAGGGTCCAGTGCCTTGCCCAACTCATCTTCAACCCTGATGAGTGTCGCCTCCACCGGTTTTGCTTCTTTTGTCCTGCCCATGCTGCGGTCAATGAAATCTGCAGCCGCAATGATCCTGGCGCCGATAGGGATTGCATTTCCTTTAAGTCTATCGGGAAACCCTTTCCCATCAAAACGTTCATGGTGATGTCTGACCAATATACCTGCCCGGCGCAGATCCACGATGGAATCGATCGATGCCTGTCCTCTGACAGGATGCATGCGATACTCCAAAGTTTCATCGGCATTCATTTCTGAAGGCTCCTTGATCAGCATGGTATCGGGAATCCCTATCTTGCCAATGTCATGGAGCAGCGCCGCTATTGTTATGGTCTCCACCTCGTCCGGAGAAAGGCCCCTCTTCTTCGCCACACGCACTGAAAGATCGGTAACATTTCTCGAATGGCTTCGCACATTCTGGTCCCGCAACTCGATAAGACTCGCAAATGATGAAATCATGCTTCTAAAATTAGAGACCTGGTGTTGAGTGAGTTTCCTGAGTTCGTCATTCTGGTTCGAAAGCTCCATGGTCTGTTCCTGCACCATCTTCTCAAGTTCAGCATTCCAATCTTTGAGCTGTTCGTTCTGTTGATGAACAACCTCGCTCAGACGTTTGTTTTCCTCAGTGAGGTTGTATATGTTCATCGCCTCCTTCACGACACGGATAAGCTCTTCATCGTTCCATGGCTTGGTGATGTAACGGTATGCACCCCCCTGGTTTATGGCATCCGCAACCGCATTGATATCACTGTATCCGGTCAGGAGAATCCGCAGGCATTCCGGCCTGATCTGCCGGGCCTTTGCCAGAAACTCCACACCGGTCATACCAGGCATTCTCTGGTCCGACACGATCAGGCCTATTCCATCATATTCCTGTAGTATTTTAAGCCCGCCAAGTCCGGAAGAAGCGGTATACACCTCGAAATCCTCGCTAAGAAACATCCGTTTCAGAGACCGCAGGATATTTTCCTCATCGTCGACAAAAAGTATCCCCTGAGAGTGAGATTTATTCTCTGTTTCCATAATCACAATCCCCATGTATTTCGATGTATGTATTCTCTACGCAGGAAAGAAAGATATCCAAAAAATCCGGGTCGAAAGCAGACCCCCCAAGAAATGACATCACCTCGATCGCCTCAGGAACACTTCGTTTTGCATGATATGATCTGTCCGTTGTTATGGCATCGAACACATCTGCGATGGACACGATCCTCGCTTCCCGGGGTATGTCTTCCCCACTGATACCGGTGGGATATCCCTGTCCATCAAAGCGTTCATGATGGCAGGCAATGATATTGATCACTTCCTGGGACAGATGTGCCTGCCGGGCCACCTCTGCACCCCATACAGGATGTCTTCTGATAATCTCGATTTCATCATTTGTAAGGGTGCTTTCCTTATTCAGGATAACTTCACCCATCCCGATCTTTCCACAGTCGTGCAACCAGCTTCCGTACCTGATCTGGGTTTTCAGTTCCTGTGGCATGTCCAGGACGCGTTCATTCATGACAGGCCTCGTCGTCGAGCACAAGGACTATCCCGTTCTGGTCATGCGTATGACGGATGACCCCACCCTTCACGAACACCTCTTTATTGTTGAGGGTGATCCTTTCCTGAGCAAAACCCTTATCCATGATCTTGTCAATAACAGCTTTTATCTCATCAGGAAACACGTCCTGCCGGTTATTGCCGAGCAGGCCGCCTGTCGGAACACCCAGGACCTTTTCAACACACCTGTTGCTCTGCACGATAAGCCCGTCCATATCCATACCAATTACAGCCATTGGTAATGCATCGAGGATATTCTGAGAGATCTGAAGGGCCTGAAGCTGGAACATCACCTCTGCTGTCCTGTTTTCCACCAGTGTTTCAAGGTTCTGGTTGATGATCTGGAGTTCATCATTGGCTTCCTGCAGTTTTTCCGTAAGCTGCTGATTCTTCATCCTCAGGGTGTATCGTTCAACAGCGTTCAATACGTTGACCTTCAGTTCGTCATCGTTCCATGGTTTGGGGATGAACTTGTAGATATGACCCTCGTTGATCGCATCCACCACAGATGCCGTATCCGCATACCCGGACAGGACGATCCTGATCGTATCCGGCCAGTTATCATAGATCTTTCTCAGGAACTCCACCCCGTCCATGCCGGGCATCCGGTAGTCCGAGATAACGAGCTGGATTGAGTCCTGTTCCTGCATGATCCGAAGCCCTTCTTCACCTGATACTGCAGTAATTATCTCGTAATCCTCATCGAGAAAGATCCTTTTGAGGCTTTTCAGGACGTTCTCTTCGTCGTCCACGCACAATATCCTGATGGTCTTTTCGCTCATTTTCCGTTCTCCTGAATTACCGGTATACTGACATCAAAGGTGGTGCCTTTTCCCTCTTCGCTCTGCACATCGATATCTCCGTGATGTTTTCGGACTATGTCATAGACAATGCTCAGCCCCAGGCCGGTCCCCTTCCCCACTTCCTTTGTAGTGAAAAAGGGCTCGAATATCCTGGAAAGCTTGTCTTGGGGTATCCCGCAGCCGGTATCCGTGATACGGATTCGCACCGCATGGTCCTCGCACCATGTCCTGATCAAGATCTCGCCACGTTCCTCGATAGACTGGCCCGCATTTATAAGCAGGTTCATGAACACCTGGTTGAGCTGCTGCGGATAGCACCTCGTCATGGGGACATCGCCATATTCTTTGTGAACCTCCACCTTGTACTTCAGCTCGTTCCAGACGATATTGAGCGTGCTCTCGATACACTCGTTGATATCGGCTGCCTTGCATTCGTCCTCATCGACCCGTGAAAAGCTTTTGAGATCCTGAACGATCTTTTTCACCCTGGCCGTACCCTCAAGAGATTCCTCTATCAGTCCGCCCATATCTTCCATGATGTAATCGATCTTGGATCTTATCCTTTCCGCCTCCATCTGTTTCTGAATATCAGCATGTTCAATGGTCGCGACCTTGCCGGAAACAAACGAATCATAATCTGCAATCTTATCAATGTACTTTTTCAGGGTTCCCAGGTTGCTCGTCACGAATCCTACAGGGTTGTTGATCTCATGGGCAACGCCCGCTGCCAGCTGACCTATGGATGCCATCTTTTCCGATTGAACCATCTTCGATTGTGTCGCCTTCAATTCCGCATACGCCGTGACCAGTTCCAGATTTGCCGTTTCCAGTTGATCCTGGGCCTCTTTTATCCTTTCCTCCGCATCTTTACGCTCAGTAACATCTCTGACCATCCCTTGAAAACCGATTATCTTGCCTTTGGATCTTCTCGGGGTAATAGATGCTTCCACCTTAACACTTGTTTTATCCTTTCTGACAAGCCTCCACTCCACCCCTGATTCAGGCTCTCCTGAACGATATATCCTGTTGAATATCCTCTCTAGCTTTAATAGGTCATCTTTGTCGGTATATTCACGGTAATTCATACCTCTCATCTCATGACGGCCAAAGCCCATAATACTGCACAGGCAATCGTTGAAAAGCGTGATGTTCCCCTGCAGATCCAGTTCATAATATCCTTCCTCAATACTTTCTATGATGCTGCGATATTTTTCCTCACTCCGCTTCAGCTCATCTTCGGTTTTCTTCCGGCTTGAAATGTCCCTGATGGATTCAATATACCCGATAACCTTATTATTTGAATCGTATATCGGGCCTGCTTTGCCCGACAGATACAACTGTTCTCCTTTCTGCGATATCAGGGACACTTCTCCTGAGAGAACATCGTTGCCCCATGAAAGATGATCATACTTTCCTGAATACTTCTTATTATGGTCTCTCAGGAGATCTATGAGGATAGGCCTTGCCTCGCCGTAAAAAGGTTTGGCATAGGAAAAATCCCCTTTGCCGACAATATCTTCAGCCTTGAGGCCTGAGAGATCTTCCATGGCTTTATTCCAGAACAGGACTATCCCCTGCGCATCGATCACAAAGGTTGCATCCGGGAGAAATTCCAGAACACTCTTTAACAGATGTTCGGACTCCCGTAACTGCACCTGCCTTACCCTGATATCTGTGATCTCCTTGATACGCAGGACCACCCTCACCTGCGCAATGAATTCCGATGTATCAAACGGCTTGGAGATAAACACTTCCGCACCGGTATCCAGGGCCTTTATTTTTTCTTCCATACAAGTTGCCACTCCGGTGAGAATGATAACCGGTATGTCCATGGTTGCATCATCGGCTTTTAATCTGCTGCACACCTCGAATCCATTGATTCCCGGCAGATCGATATCCAGCAGGATCGCATCCGGCAAATTCTCCTTTGCTTTTTTTATACCCGCCTCACCGGAATATGCGGATAGAACAGAGCACCCTTGTATCTTTTCCTGGAGGAGTATTGAAACATACTTACAGATTGCATGGTCATCATCTATGATCAGAACTTTTGACATGATCTTTTTCCCTGTACCATTGTGCGGCGGATACGTTTTCTCTTTGATTACCTTATCGCCTATATCGGGGCGTTCCTTGAATACAATAGCCATGCCGGCTATACTATTAGAGAGAGCCGATCAAATATGAACATGTATTTGTACATCTTCTCACGATGGAACAAAAAGCAGATTCATTTTTGTAAAACGAAACAGTTCTTCGTCCCTCGTCAAAGGGAGCGCAGCGAGCGGTCGTCAATCGTAAGAGGAAAGGATATATAACGCCATGAAAATCTTAATTGTTGATGACAATAACGATTCCAGGATGATCCTCAGGAAAATCCTTGAATCCGAAGGGCATACCATTGAAGCAGCCGTCAACGGGGAAGAGGCTCTTGTCATGGCACAGAAATCCCCTCCCGATATGATAATCTCGGATATTCTCATGCCGGTAATGGACGGCTTCACCCTGTGTTGTCAGTGCAAGGAGGACCAGCGGCTTCAAAGCATACCCTTTGTTTTTTTCACAGCCACTTTTACGGATGAAAAGGATGAGGAGCTTGCCCTGAATATGGGGGCTGCAAGGTTTATCCGCAAGCCCGCTGAACCTGACGAGTTCATAAAAATCCTTCGCGGTGTGATCGAAGATTGGGAAAAAGGCGGGACAAGCTCCGTCAGAAAGGTCCAGGCAGAGGAAAAAGACACACTGAAACTCTACAGCGAGCGTCTTGTTCATAAGCTGGAAAAGAGGCAGCTGGACCTCGAAAGGGAGATCGCCGGGAAAGCTCATACGGAAGAACAGCTCCGGCGGGCACGCCTGGACTGGGAAAATATCTTTCAGGCAATCGGGCAGCCTTCTCTTCTCCTGGACCCCGGATATACGATACTGGAAGCCAACCGTGCCGCAGCAGAATCAACCAACATGTCAAAAGAGGAACTCATCGGCCGCAAATGTTATGAGATCTTCCACAAGACGGACATGCCACCTGAAGACTGTCCATTGAACAAACTGCTCTTAACCAAAGACTTTGAACAGACACCCATGAAGATCGAGGCGCTGGACCGTACTTTTCTGGTCTCCTGCACCCCGGTGCTGAACGAGGCAGGCAGCCTGGAGAAAGTGATCCACATCGCAACCGATATCACGCAGCAGATCAGAACGGAAGAGGCCCTGCAGGCATCGAAAGAGAGGTATCGCACGCTGTATGACTCCATGATGGATGCCTTTGTCAACGTTGACATGGATGGTCATATCCGGGACTGGAACAAATCATTCCTGGACATGCTCGGGTATACCCCGGAAGAGGTTATGACACTCACCTATCAGGACCTGACCCTGGAGAAGTGGCATGCCATGGAGCAGGCCATTGTCGAACAGCAGATCATCCCGAAGGGCTATTCAGATATTTATGAAAAGGAATGCCGGAAGAAGGACGGGACCATCTTCCCGGTAGAGATGAGAACATTTCTCCTCAGGGACAAAGGGGGAAACCCTTCGGGCATGTGGGCCATCGTGCGGGACATCACCGAGCGGAAAAAGGCGATGAAGGCCGTCCAGGAATCCGAAGTGAAATACCGCCGCCTCTTTGAAGCGGCAAAAGACGGGATACTCATCCTCAATGAAAAGACAGGACGGATAGAAGACGCAAACCCTTTTCTGCTTGATCTGTTAGGCTATTCATATGAAGAGATTCTCAACAAAGAGATCTGGGAACTATCGCCTTTTAAAGATATCTTGGCGAACAAGTCGGCTTTCGCAAAACTCAAAGGTAAAAAGTATATACGGTATGAGGATTTGCCGTTACAGACGATCGAGGGAAAATCTGCTCATGTTGAATTCATCAGCAACGTCTATCAGGTCGATGATCACAAGGTAATCCAATGCAATATACGTGATATCACCGAGCGCAAAATGGCGGCTGCGGCACTCCAGGAATCTGAGAAAAAATACCGTCTCGTGGTGGACAATGCCAGCGAGGCCATTTTAGTCGCTCAGGATACTTTCATCCGGTTCTTTAATCCCAAGGCCCTTGAGCTCCTGGGGTATTCCGAGAAGGAAGTACGCTCTATGAGCTTCATTGATTTCATAGTTCCCGAAGACCGGGACATGGTGATCGAACGTCATCAGAGAAGGATGAGGGGTGAAGTATTCCCTGCGGTCTATTCTTTAAGGGTCTTGGACAAGAAACAGAATATCAGATGGATCGAGGTCAATGCAGTGGCCATCTCCTGGAAGGGCACGCCCGCCACCCTGATCTTCTTTTCGGACATCACTCAAAGGAAACATGCCGAGACTGCGCTTCACAACCAGATGGACTTCCTTGATACCCTCATCAACACCATACCGGCCCCGGTCTTCTATAAAGACAGAGACGGGGTATACCTCGGATGCAACGATCAGTATGCCGCCACACTCATGGGGCTGCCCAGAGAAGTGATCATTGGACATACCATAGTGGACCTGGAGGGAAAGATACCGGCAGACCTTGCGCAAAGACATCATGACAGTGACCTGGATCTCCTCCGTGCACCGGGATTCAGGTTCTATGAAGAAGACACACCGTGTGCAGACGGCACAACACGCACCTTCGTCTACAGCAAGACCGCCTTTACTGATGCACAAGGACAAGTCTCGGGGATGGTAGGGATCATGATGGACATCAGCCGGCGCAAACTGGCCGAACAGGAGCTGGAAGCTTCGCAACAGAATCTTTCAATCCACGGCAGGATCTCTGAAAGCTTCCTGCTCTGCTCAGGCGATGAAATCTATGACGAGATCCTCAAGATCATCGTCGAGATAAGCCAAAGCACCTATGGCCTGTTCGGTTATCTCGATGAGGAAAGAAACATCATCGTGCCTGCACTGACCAGTGAAGTCTGGGAAGACTGCCTGATTCCTGAAAAGACATTTGTCTTTTCCTGGGAAAAGATATGCAACAGCATCTTCGGCCGCACTGTTACCGGCAAGGCCAGCATCAGAACCAATCTGAAAGCCAACGTGCCTGAAGGGCACGTACCCATCGAGAATATCCTGACCGTGCCCATCATCTTCCAGGACGCCGTCATAGGCATCTTTGCCGTGGCCAACAAGGCCTCCGGGTACGGCGAAGCGGAAGAACGAAGATTAAAGGACGTTGCCGAATATATCGCCCCGATCCTGCAGTCCCGCCTGCAGCAGGAAAAAGAAGAACAAAGGCGCAGGAAGAGCGAGGCGTATATTCTCAAACAGGCCAAGGTGCTGGAGCAATCCCTGGACGGCATTGCCATTGCCGATCTCGAAGGCGTTATCCAATACGTCAATCCTGCCTGGGCTGCCTTGCATGGGTATACCCCCGATGAACTGACAGGGGTCAACCTTGATACCTTCTCCACACCAGGGACGATGAAAACGGAAAGGGATTCTCATCCCGCCCAGCTGAAACCGGGCATCTCCCACACAGAGACTGCCGAGCACAGGCGAAAAGACGGGACCGTGTTCTCTGCCCGCATATCAATATTCACCCTGAAGGATGACCGGGGCACACCTGTCAACATAGTCGCCTATGTCCGCGACATAACCGAGGAAAAACGGCTCGATAATCTGCTTCACCAGGCACAGAAGATGGAGGCGGTAGGCCAACTGGCCGGTGGGATCGCCCATGATTTCAACAATATGCTCTCACCCATCCTCGGGTATGCAGACCTGATCCTCATGAATATGAAGCCCGAAGAACCTTACTATCAGGAACTCCTTCAGATCAGGAAGGCGGGGGAACGCGCAAAGGATCTTACCTGGCAACTGCTTGCTTTGAGCCGCAAACAGATCATGGAGATGAAAAATGTCGATCTCAATACTGTAGTGACAGACCTCAATAAGATCCTGAGGCGGACTATACGCGAAGACATTGCCATCAATGTTTCACTTTCCCCGAAACCGATGCTGATCAAGGGAGATACAGGCAATATAGGTCAGATCCTCATAAACCTGGCCGTCAACGCCCAGGATGCCATGCCTAATGGTGGAACCATCTTCATTGAGACGGCAGATGCTGTTCTGGATGAGTCTTATACCACGGTCCATCCCGGTCTCCTCCCCGGGAGATATGCTATGCTGAGCTTGAGTGATACCGGTTGCGGTATGGATCAACACACCATCGAGCACATCTATGAGCCGTTTTTCACGACCAAGGATCCGGGCAAGGGGACGGGGCTCGGCCTGGCAACCATCTTTGGGATCGTGAAGCAGCATAACGGGTATATCATGGTCTACAGCGAGCCGGGAACAGGCACTACCTTCAAGGTCTGTTTCCCGAAAATCCAGGATGAAGAGGGAGCTGATGCGGAAATCGTGGAGATCGAAGAGTTTAAGCCTGGAACTGAGACGGTGCTGGTAGTGGAGGATGAAGAGTCCGTACGCGACCTGGCATGCCGGATACTGAGAGACTACGGCTATACGGTCATCAGCGCCGAAGACGCACAGGAATGTTTAAGAATTATAGAGCAGTACAAGGGGTCAATAGACCTTCTCCTCACCGATGTCATCATGCCGGGGATGAACGGAAAACAGCTATTTGACAGTATCACTGCTGCAATCCCGTCGATAAAGGTCATTTTCCTGTCCGGATACACGAATGATGTGCTCTTTAAGCATGGACTGCTCATGCCGGGGACAAACTTCATCAGCAAGCCTTTCACGGTCAGGGAACTGACAGGAAAGGTTCGGGCCGTCCTCGATGGGTAGCAACCCGGATATTCCCCTCAAAAAATAAAGTCAATCATCCGATAATGATTGTACCCCTTCACCAATATTCCCCGGGGTAATAAATTCAGGTGGTAAATGATCGCCATGAAAAAGAAGGTCTGTGCAACCATTGCTGATGCCGTGACGGGGTTATCCCTTAAAGAACAGCGCCGTGAAAACATAGAAGATAATGAAGAAAGAAACAAGACGTTTTTCGACAGCATTGAAGACGGGTGCTATGAGCTTGACCTTGCAGGAAATCTGACATTCTTCAATTCCAGGCTGACCGGCATCACCGGATACACTCAGGAAGAATTGATGGGCAAAAATTACAGGGAATACACCGAGGCAGAGACTGCTCGATATCTCTACGATGCATACAATGAAGTATTCAAGACAGGATTGCCGTCCAATGGATTGGAATGGGTGCTTAAAAGAAAAGACGGATCGAGGATTTTCCTTGAATCGTCAATAGCCCTCATCCGGGATTCATATGGCGAACCAAAAGGATTCCGGGGCATTGTGCGGGACATATCCGACAGGAAACACACCGAAGAGGCCCTCCTTCAGAGCGAGAAACGCTTCCGCCTCGTGGTCCAGTCAGCAAACGATGCCTTCATAACCTTTGACACCTCAGGCAGTATTCTCTCCTGGAACGTCATGGCTGAAAGGATGTTCGGGTACACTGAAGAGGAGGCGCTCGGCACGGACATCGCTGCCATCATCCCGCAGAGGCTCCGGGATGAATTCACCCATGTAATGGCAATGAGCATCAATGCCATAAAGAAGGTGATCGCCCCGGATTCAGCGTCCATCGGCAGGACAGCGCAGATGGTAGGTCTTAAAAAGAGCGGCGGGGAATTCCCCGTGGAGATCTCCACATCCGTCTGGGAGTCCGACGGGAAATACCTCTGTACAGCCATTATCCGCGACGTCACGGAAAGAAAAAGCATGGAAGACGCTCTCCGGTCAGAGGCCGAAGAGCTGAAGAGGGCCCGGATGCAACTGGAAAAAGCGTATGTTGAACTTCAGACCACCCAGGCCCAAGTGATCCAGCAGGAAAAAATGGCCTCCATCGGACAGCTCGCCTCGGGTGTGGCCCACGAGATCAACAACCCCATGGGATTCATATCGAGCAATCTGGGCACCCTGGGAAAGTATCTTGATAAATACACTCAATACATTTCTGAACTCGAACGGCTTGTCGATCTTGTACAGGACCAGGCGGCGCTGGCCGAACTCAAGAAAAAACGCAAGGCACTCAAGATTGATATCATCTCGGAAGACATCAAGGACCTTATAGATGAATCCCTCGAGGGTGCGGGCCGGGTCAAGAAGATCGTGCAGGACTTAAAAAGCTTCTCGCGGATCGACCAGTCGGAATACAAACATGCCGATATCAACGAATGCTTGGAGACGACCATCCGTATCGCATGGAACGAGCTGAAATACAAGGCAACCGTAAACAAGGAATACGGGGACATCCCGCTCACCAGGTGCTTCCCTCAACAGCTCAATCAGGTCTTCATGAACCTCCTTGTCAATGCCGCCCAGTCAATCGAAAAGCAGGGGGTTATCACGGTCAGGACATGGAAGGAGGACAGTTTCATCCTGACTGCGATCATTGATACGGGCTGCGGCATGGAGCCCGCAATCATGAACCGCATCTTCGAGCCGTTCTTCACGACCAAGGAGGACGGAAAGGGTACAGGACTGGGCCTGAGTATCACCTGTGACATCGTCAAGAAACACGGTGGAGAGATAACCGTGCAGAGCGAACCGGGCAAAGGGACAACGTTCACTGTCCATATTCCCATCGTGGAGCAGACAGAGCATGAATGATCCGGGGAATAGCATTCTAAAATATCGCATGTAAAAAGCTGTTGCAGGTCATCTGGGAATAATTTTTATTGCCCGGATACAATAGATCTGGATGTATCTTTATGAATCTTCTTTTCAACACTTGACATCCATACCGGATATCAGCTATATCCGAGCCCTATTTAGCGGTTAAGGAGTATTACGTATGAGTACATACAGTGCAAAAACAGGTGAGGTGACCAGAAACTGGGTACTTGTCGATGCAACCGACAAGATTCTCGGAAGGCTTGCCGCGGATGTGGCTTCCATTCTGCGGGGAAAGACAAAACCGGAGTATACGCCTCACACCGATGTCGGCGACTTTGTCGTGATCGTCAATGCTGCAAAAATTAAGCTCACAGGCAACAAGCTTGACAAGAAGATGTACTACCGTCACAGCGGGTATATCGGCGGGATCAAGGAGCAGACAGCAAAGCAGCTGCTGGAGAAAAAGCCCGAAGAGGTCATCAGGCACGCAATAAAGGGCATGCTCCCGAAGAACAGCCTCGGAAGGGGTATGTACAAAAAGCTCAAGGTGTATGCAGGCGAGAATCATCCCCACGAAGCTCAGATGCCTCAAGAGATCAATCTATAAGAGAGGAACTATATGGCAGAAAGGACATATGCCACCGGAAGAAGGAAAAATGCCACTGCTCGGGTGTGGATATCCGTTGGAAAAGGCGATTTTACAGTAAACGGCAAACCCATGAATGAGTATTTCGACAGGGAAACCCTGAAGATGTCTGCCATGCAGCCCTTTGATGTAACGGAGACCAGGGGTCAGTTCGATATCCTGGCAACGGTCAAAGGAGGCGGCATATCAGGTCAGGCAGGTGCTCTCCGTCACGGCATATCTCGTGCGCTGGCGGAATTCGATATCGAGAAATACCGACCAAGGCTTAAAAGTGTGGGCTTCCTGACCAGGGACCCCAGAATGGTGGAGAGAAAGAAATTCGGTCTCCACAAGGCACGTAAACGACCTCAGTTCTCCAAGAGGTAATCATCCTTGGCTATTTCAGTAGGTATCCTGGGTGCTACAGGGTATACCGGGGCCGAGCTTATCAGGCTTCTTCATTTTCATGACAAAGCCGGGATCACCTACTGTTCATCCCGCCAGTATAACGGCCGAAAGATCGCAGACGTACTGGGATTTTTCAAGGGATCTTTCGATATCCTTATCGAGGATTTCGATTCCGAATCCATAAAGAACCGTTGCGATGTGGTATTCAGCTGTCTGCCGCACGGCACGAGCATGGGGTTCATCTCACAGATTGCGGATTCGGTAAAAGTGATCGACCTGAGTGCGGATTACCGTATTCGGGATATTCAAACCTATAATGAATGGTATGGGGAACATACCTCCGCGGACATTCTAAAAACCGCTGTGTACGGATTGCCCGAGTGCTACCGCACAGAGATCACAGGATCATCTCTTGTAGCCAATCCGGGGTGTTATCCCACCAGCGTCCTACTTCCTCTGATTCCTCTTATCAAACAGGGCTTCATAGATCCCGCCGGGATTATCATCGACAGCAAGAGCGGTGTCTCAGGGGCAGGCAGGGGACTGAGCCTCTCTACCCATATCTGCGAGACGGGAGAGAACTTTTCCGCATACAAGGTCGGCAGGGCTCACCGGCACATACCGGAAATAGAACAGGAACTCTCGAACGCCGCAGGTTGCCCGGTTTCTGTAGATTTCACCCCTCACCTTATCCCTATCACACGGGGAATGCTCTCGACGATATACGTGAATACGGACCGGGACGAGAAAAGTCTGCGAGATTGCCTTGACGCTTTTTATCATGACAGCGCGTTTGTAAGCACCTTCAAAGACGGATTCCCTTCCACTAAGGATGTCCGTGGAACAAACAGGTGCCTCATCGGGCTTGCGAGAAACAAAACGACATCACGGACTGTTATTGTAAGTGTGATCGACAATCTCACCAAAGGGGCATCCGGCCAGGCTGTTCAGAACATGAACCTGATGTTCGGACTGCCCGAAACCGAAGGCCTCACATCGCTGCCGTTGTTCCCTTAGATTCAGCGTACTGACTACAAAAGACCGAACGAGACATACTTAAGATTCTGACCAGGGGTTCCCCTGCAAACCTTGACTCATCGGCGTCTTTCCCGTAATTTACTGTTTAAGGAGATCCTCATGACAGGCATGATAAGAAAATCCATCGTTGCAGGCAGCTGGTATCCGGATATTCCAGACATACTCCGGGATGACATCTCCCGTTATATGGAAAAGGCATCCGCTCCAGAGATTCCGGACAAACCTGCGGTTATAATCAGCCCTCATGCCGGATACATGTTTTCCGGCGGGGTTGCAGGATATGCATACAAGGCCGTATCGGACCATCACTATAAAACTGTCGTTGTAATCAGCCCTTCCCACAGGGCCTATTTCCCCTTTGTGTCTGTATGGGCGCACGGCGGTTTCGAAACGCCGCTCGGTATCATCGAGGTGGATGAGGACTTATGCGGAAGGCTTATCGCTTCTTCAGAGATCTTCAAGGATGATCAGCGCGCGCACGCGAACGAACATGCCCTCGAGATCCAGCTGCCCTTCCTGCAGTCAGCACTCGGCAGCTTCACCCTCTGCCCGCTGATAATGGGTCGGCAGGACTTTTCCCTGTGTGAAGATCTTGCCCATGCGCTTGCGGAACAGATCCGCAATCCCGAAGAGGTTCTCATGGTGGCAAGCTCCGACCTGTCGCACTTTCATCCGGCAAGAAAGGCAGAGATTATGGACTCAACAGTGGCAAGGCACATAGAAGATTTCGACATTGACGGCCTGAGCAGAGATCTTGAACATGGAGAGATCGAGGCATGCGGAGGAGGCCCTATTCTTGTCGCACTACTCTACGCCAGGGCCCTCGGAAGAAAAAACACTCGGGTCCTTAATTATGCCCATTCCGGTCATATAACCGGGGACAACGCCTCTGTTGTAGGGTATCTTTCTGCTGCAATCTACTGACCCGTTTTGTGCAAACAGGTAATGATCGTTCTTCCTGTAAAAAAAAAAAAGCGTTTTGGACTTACGTCTTAAAGGGGTACATTGAGCTTGACATTTCAGACCGCACGATTAATTATAAAACATAGTTAAGCTTAATAGATTCAAGCTATTTTAGTGATTTTATGTTACGTGAGGAATTATAACTTCACACCAAAACAATTTTTTCTACAAATCTACTTCACCCAGAGTGGCGGAGCTTTGCAAAGATCATATTCATGATGGCGAATAATCACGGAATCTGATAAACATGCCGACATTACTGCCATATATAAAATCCATCAACAACCCCTTCCCCATAAAACTATCCTTTGTCCAGAAAACCGATCAACAACGTTTCCCTTTTGTCGTCATCAGCGAATCAGGGACGTTTACCCGGATACTCAAGGCCGAGATTGCAAGCGACCACGGCAGCACCATTGCACCGGTTTTCCTTTTGATGGGGAAAGATCAGTATCTTCTAACAGGCAGAGAACAGGATATATTGGACAACAGAGACGTTGATCAACTCTGGCAAAGTGCCTACAGACATTTCAGCAAAGACCATCGATTCATCACCTTGTCTGAGCAGACAGGACAAGATTCCGGTATCAGACAATTTCGATCGCTGTTTTTCTGTAGTGAAAAAGAGGTGTTTTTTCATCCTGTCTGTCCTGAATGCGGCAAAACCCTCGAACTCTGTACAGACGATGCTCTTCTGAATTCTTTCGGTCTTGCGCCGTACACAAAGACACTGAGAAGGTTTCTGTACTGTTCGGATTGTCTGCGGAACAAACAGGCTGCGCCTTTTTATACACACGCGCCAGACACCTCTGACACTGAGATCGTCAAAGACCTCCATCATCTCATAGACGGATTCGGATCTTTGAAGCAGGGTCTTGAAGACGGACTCCCCTGCATGGGCTGTCCTTTGTACGATGAGTGCTACAACGGCAGCGGCCTGGCACATGAAAGGATCGTCGCCTTTTCCTTCTACCCGTTTCACCTTCTTGTCCTTAAATCAGCATCCATTACAGCATCTGATTTCCTTGCACTGATTTCAGGGGCGACACTCGCTGATATCAAGGCCGGTATGAGCGAAAAGTCCCAGCCGGGAAGACTTCCTTTTGTGGAATCCGTATCCCGAGATGCAGCAAACACATCACCGCTGCTCTTTGAAACCGATGCTAGATATTTCCTCGAACTCTTATACCTGAAACTTTCCTTCCTTGGACAACTGGCCCGAATAGTAATCTCTGATATAGACTCATACAGGTATCCAGGCCTAGACCTTTCACTCGACAGGATCTGGGTGGATCTGTCCGGCGAAAAAAGCCTGCTTCCCTTTTTCTGGAATTTTCAGGCTAGACTCATAGATCTCGACCAGTGCACCATTCCAAACGCCTACTTCCCGAAGATGCCTCCATCTTACGGCAGCTACCTCCTGAGTATGGCATGGTTCCACACACTATTATCGAATGCCATCCACACACCGGCAGACATCAATACCGCCGTGGCAAAAAGTATTGTCCTTACCGACCCGCTTGTTCCTGAGGTGGATGAAGATCTGGTCCTGCAAGAGTATTCTCACCTGTTCTCTCCTGGCAACATCTTCTGGAACCCCTTGAAAACAGAGCCTGCCAAGGAGTGGTACACCCTGTGGGAAGATGCCCTGGGCCTCGGCTGGACATTACTTAAAAATACTGTTCCGGGCAATATCCGTATATCCGGAGATGATTTCTGGCAGTCCTTTGAACAGCTGAGGCTCAAGATCAGGGACCATCTGTTCATGTCCGCAGCAAAGATATCGGTTCAGACAGAAGACCTTTCGCATGACAGTTCAATCCAAGCCATCCTGGCGAAAATAATCGATCAATGGTCGGCATCGGACCAATCAGGAACTGAAGAAAAGGAAGAGACCTTGATCACTCAGGAACACCTGGCTGAGAACACCTCAACCGGCAAGCTCGAAGAAACTGTAATCATGAATTCTGCACCCCGTCCACCCGGCCAATACTCATCTTTTCGCCAGGAAGAAGATGTAGTTGAAACAGTTATCCTTTCTGCCTGGGATGTCCCTGCGGTTCAAGCGCCAGAGATCGCCGATGAAATCCCCGAGACAGTGATAATAAAACAGGATGAGAAGATCCCTCTCAAGACAGGTTCGCCAATTAAAGACAATGACCCGGGCGATATGGGTAATAACCTCGAGTCCACAGTTATCATGAAAGAAGGCGGAGGCGATGAGACCATCATAATGAAGAAGGATAGTGTCGGCCGGCAAAGAGAATCAACATCCCAAAAATCCACAGCGAAAGACAACTTGAGTGATGAAGACCCTCTCGAAGAAACTGTTATCATACGATCGGACAAGGATCTGGAGTAGAAAGTGAATACAACGGAACCGGTCATTAAAGACCTGAGGAAAATCTATGCCTCTTCGCATCGTGAAGCACCAGGCCTGATCGAAGAATATCTTCAGGATACACTTAAGGATCTGACTATGCCCGAAAAGATATCATTCATCAAGTCCATCGGCGCCGAACTGCACCTCAGGTCAGATGCTGAACCCCCTAAAGAGATTATCGACCGCATCGTGCCGTTGCTGCTCGGAAGGGATGTGTGCAAAGAGAACCTTTCTTCATCCGAGATCATTGAACGTCTCGCAGAATCGATCAACACCATCTTTGATATTGTCAATCAGCTTATCGGCGTGATCAACCATACCCTTGGCGAAAACCGTCTCGGAGAAGAGACCATCCGCCAGGTGATCGGGGACAATCTTGAAAACGAGGCCCGGTCCCGCCCACTCGAAGAACATCTCGGACAGATCCAGAAGGCCTTCTTGAAGACACATCAGGCCTTCAAAGAGGCGGCCTCGATCACTGTAGGGAAGATCCTCGACGAATTCGATCCCCGAAAGGTATCTTCAGAATCAGGATCTTCCTTCAAATTCGGCCCCTTGAAAAAGGCGGAGTCTTTCGACCTCTATGAGGAACGTTTTAATAAATTCAGAAAGTGGTTTGACTCGGGAAGATTTATGGAGGATTTCCTGCGGGAGTTTGAAAACCTCTGCCGGAAATCATTCATGAACTAGGAGGTTATATGATAAAAAGGTCCATACCGGGCATAGTGCTTTATGTATGTATTCTCTTTATGGTCTGCTCTTGCGCGCCACGGGCACTTCCTCAGTGGGAGTATGAACCCGACGCTATTAACCTGCATATCCAAGCGGACAATCAGCTCAACCTTCGTGACGGGGCTTCTCACACATTGTCGCTATGCGTGTACCAGCTCAAAGACCCCAATGCATTCCATCAGCTTGCAGGTGATGCAGACGGGTTGTACCAGCTGCTGGAATGCGCTATATTCGACACTGGAGTAGCGGTTACCAAAAGACTGATCATCCATCCTAACGAGAACATGAAGGAAAGTCTGGACCGTGCCGAAGGGGCCAAATATGTTGCTATCGTGGCCGGGTACTACGCAATAGAAAAAGACCGTATCGTACGCTTCTACAAGATCCCGACAGCGAAACGTGGAATCATACGCAGAAGATTCGTGCCCAAGGCACTGGACGTTCATCTGATCCTCGGGCCGAAACAGATCTTGTCACCCAAGGGAGAATAGCTTTATGGAACGACCTATCTTGTGGCACCAGGGACTCTTTCTCCAGCCTCAGCATTTTCAGCTCTCAGATGCCTATCACCAGTCTCTTGTCAAACCTCTGTACCGATATCTGAGACCCCATATGTGGGGAGCCGCAGACATGGAGATTCAGCAAAGCGCTTTAGGTACAAAACGTTTCGAGCTTCTGCGAGGAGAATTCATATTCCCGGACGCAACCTGTGTTTCCTTGCCGGATAATGCTGTGGTGGAATCAAGAGTCTTCGATGAAGACTGGGTTGAAGGGGGCAGACCCTTTACCGTATATCTCGGTCTTAAGAAATGGAATGCATCAGGGGAGAATGTAAGCGCTCTGTCTGACAAGTCAAGACTTTCCGAGATAACAAGCCGGTTCATTACCTCTGCAGATCCGGAAGAGGTCGGGGACCTGCATCAGGGAGGCCCCTTAGCTGAGATCAAAAGACTGAACTATGTCCTCAAGATATTCTGGGAGACCGAACAGGACCGTTTCGGCGACTATGAAACCATCGCCATCGCGCGGCTGGAAAGAAGGGGCATAGATGTCGTAATTTCAGAGACCTTTATCCCTCCATGCATTACGATCCAGGCGTCCCCGATCATGGACAAAATAATACGGGAGATCAGAGACCAGATCTCGTCACGGGCACACCAGCTCGAACTGTCTAAACGCGAAAGAGGGATTCACAGCGCAGAGTTCGGGGCCCGCGACATGGTATACCTGCTTGCCTTGAGGTCTTTGAACCGTTACATTCCCCAGCTTTTCCATCTAAGCATCGAGAACTGTATACATCCCTGGGCAGTATACGGACTTCTCCTCTCTCTGATAGGTGAGCTGTCATCCTTTTCCACTACTATCTCGGTAACGGGACAGGCAAGCGACGGCACAAGCCTTGTACCCGAGTATGATCACGAAAATCTCTGGGAATGCTTTTCCAGTGCACAAAAGGTGATCACTACGGTTCTTGATGACATAACCGCCGGTCCCGAATACGTATTTCAACTACACTACGATGGCACTTACTATTCCACAGAACTGCCGCCTGCAATCTTTGAAGGGAAAAACCGTTTTTACCTGGTAATCGAGACCGAGCAGGAACCAAAGACAGTCCTTGAGTCGATAGAGGCAAGCGCCAAACTCAGCTCGCGTGAGCAGCTGCCGATTCTTATTGTCAGGGCCCTGCCTGCCATCACCATGAAACACCTTGCCACACCGCCTCAGGAGCTCCCGCGACGCGCAGGGGCCCTGTATTTTCAGATCGACCATAACAATGATCAATGGGCAACAGTTCAAAAAGGGAAGAATATCGCACTGTTCTGGGATACCGCGCCTGAAGATCTTACGGTAGAAATCATGGTTGTAGGGAGAACTTGATCATGCGTCTAAGTGATTGTTTCATAGAACTCATTGCATATGTGGTCTATTTTCTGAAGACTGCGGCAAAGAATCAGCCGGGATTTGATCAGATACGCGCCGATATTGAACGGCTCATGTCCGAAGGAAGGGAGAGTATCCGCTACGGGGAGATACCGGACGCCGATTACGACATGGCCCGTTTCGCTATCTGCGCATGGATAGACGAGTCCATCATGAACTCCGACTGGAAGGATAAAATGCGCTGGCAGAGGGAACCCCTGCAACGTCTGTACTATCAGACCACAAATGCCGGGGAACTCTTCTTTGATCGCCTTAATGCCATAGGAGCTCATCAAAAAGACGTAAGGGAGATATTTTACCTTTGTCTGTCAATGGGGTTCATGGGCCGTTACGGCAACGAAGGCGATCAGTATCTGCTGGAACAACTCAAAACCTCGAACCTGAAGGTTCTGACCGGCACATCGGTAGGTATTCCTTCCCTGGAAAAGGGCCTGCTTTTCCCCGAGGCCTATCCGCCCGAGACTGACTCGCCTGCGGCCGGGCCCGGGCAGAACCGCTTCTCCATGACAACCCTGGCTGTGGCCGGAGCACCTGTTGCGCTTTTCACAGTGCTCTTCATAATATATCATTTTGTACTGAGCAATGTCAGTGAAACCCTGTTTTCCCTGGTGCCATGATGAATCCCGACATGATAAAATTACTCCTGGCTGTTTCTGCTGCGATACTGGTTTTTCTGCTGTCCTTCGGCCTGGTCCTGAGCCTTGGCTGGCCCTGGTGGGTGGGCATCTTTGTGCTGCTAGGGCTTGTCGGTTGCGGCATATTTCTCGTCTTTCTCCGTAAGATCTACGCAAAAAGGCGTGAGCAGTATTTCGTTTCTCAGATCATCGAACAGGATCAGTCCTACATGCAGTCACTGAAAGAGGACGAAAGAAGACAGGAGCAGGAGCTTCAGAAGAGGTGGAACGAGGCAATCCGGGCATTAAGGCGGTCTCATCTGAGAAAGCTCGGCAACCCCCTGTATGTGCTGCCGTGGTATCTGGTCCTCGGTGAGAGCGGTTCCGGAAAAACGACCTCCATAACCAGTGCCCGTTTGTCTTCGCCTTTTGCCGAGGTCAACAAAGTGTCGGGGCTTTCCGGGACAAAGAACTGCGACTGGTGGTTCTTTGAACAGGCTGTAATACTAGATACCGCAGGCAGATATGCCATACCCATTGACGAAGGCCGGGACAAGCAGGAATGGCAGAACTTCCTTACGCTACTGGCAAAATACCGGAAAAAGGAACCTTTAAACGGCCTGGTCGTCTCCATGGCTGCCGACAAACTCTTTGAAACCAATCCGGAGGTTCTCATTGAGGAAGGCAAAGGCATACGGCGCCGAATAGACGAACTCATGCGGGTATTGGGGAGCAAATTCCCGGTTTATGTACTAATAACAAAATGCGATCTCATTCAGGGTATGACCCAGTTCTGCGAAAGACTCACAGACAAACAGCTCGAACAGGCCATGGGATCCATCAACTTCACCTCACGCACGGACGTCGAGGGTTTTTCCCAAGGGGTACTCCATACCTTGACCGAACGCCTGAGAAACATCAGGCTGCTCCTTCTTCACAAGGCAGGGACTACAACCGTCGACCCTGGTCTGCTGCTCTTTCCCGAAGAATTCTCCAGACTTGAAACAGGCATCAGCGCCTTTATCAAAGGTGCCTTCCAGGAAAATCCCTACCAGGAAAGCCCTCTTCTGCGGGGTATCTTCTTCAGCAGCGGACGACAGGAAGGAAGCCCCTACTCTCACTTCCTGCGCACGCTCGGTCTTATCGAAGAAACGGATGTTTTACCTGGAACGAACAAAGGGCTCTTTCTCCACGACTTCTTTGAAAAGATCCTTCCGAGGGAACGGCTCCTGTTCGCACCCACACAACGCGCCATCGAGTGGAACAGGATCACGAAAAACCTCGGCCTGCTGTCATGGGTTACGCTTATGGTCGCAATATGCGGCCTGCTGAGCTTTTCATTTGTTAAAAATCTTTCCATCATCCGGAGTGTTCCCCGCGAAGCCCCTATCTTCCAGGGTGATTTCGTAACGGATGTAAGTATCCAGGACAGGTTTCGCCGGACGATCCTTACTGTTGAAGACGCAAACAGCAACTGGTGGATACCCAGGTTCGGCCTAAACGAAAGCGCGAGGGTTGAGAAACGCCTGAAAAATGCCTTCTGCAAACAATCTCAGGAGGGTTTCGTTACCCCGCTTGATACCGATCTTGCTGAAGATCTGACCGGCATCGACCGATTAATACCTGACAATATTGCCGGAGATTACATTGCGCACCTGGTAAGAAGGATCAACCTGATCAAAGCACGGCTCGCAGGCAATACTCTGGAACAGCTACAGAAGCTGCCCCAGCCCTCATACAAGGTTCTAATATCTTCCCCGGGCAGGTCACCGGGGGCTGAGATCGAAGCGGCATTTTCCGACATGTACCTCTACAGGCTTGTCTGGGAACAGGATTCTGGGATTCTCAACAAAGAGATGATCGCCCTTCAGGAATGGCTCTTCCATCTTCTGAACACAAAGATAACGAACCTTGAATGGATCACTGCATGGGTTAACGAAACCTTACCCTCATCGAGAATATCCTTGAAGGATTTCTGGGGAGGAAGCCTGGAAGTCCATGAAACAACGGCAGTGCCGCCGGCCTTTACCCTTGAAGGGAGAAAGACCATCGAGCTTTTTATCAAAGAGATGGAGTCCGCACTGGCAGACCCGCTGATCATTTCGCGGCGGAAGCTGGAATTCAACGACTGGTATAAGAAATCATACCTTGAAGCCTGGTACATGTTCGCGGAAAATTTCTCAAACGGCAGCGAAAGGCTTAAAGGAAAGCAGGAATGGGATCAGGTAGCCTCAAGGATGGCGTCCCACACGGGTCCTTATATCTCGCTGCTGAAACGGATGGATCCGGAGATGGAGGCGTACAGCAATATCGAAAAGACCCCCGAATGGATTCGGCTGATCTATGAGATAAAGATGATCCAGAACAAGGCATCTTCTCTGGACGCGGGCTCGGTCCTCACAAAGGTTTCTACAAAAGGGGCAAACATCAAACAGAAGATTCAGAACACCCTTGCTGATACCCAGGCGGGATCATCTGTGGGAAAACAGCTCGATGCGGCGCGGGCATATAAAACATACATGATGACCCTTGACGAGATCTCATCGACCCTGTCATCTACAAGAACAAATGTTTACCAGATGGCATCCAAGACATTCCAGGAAGAATTTTTCCCGGATTCACCCTTTGGTATCGCCCAGAATGCCATCAAGGAACTGAAAGGGGCAACCAGTATCCCCGCCCAGGAAAAACTATGGGGTATCCTCGACGGCCCTGTGGATTTTCTCTGGTCTTACACCTGCCGGGAAACAGGATGCTACCTTCAGGATGTATGGGGAAAAAAGGTACTTGTCGAGGTCAGCGGGATATCTGATTATGTTGATGCCAATAATATTCTCCTGGGCAAAGACGGGGTCTCAACCAGATTTATGAAAGGTCCTGCAGCACCCTTCATAGCCAGAGACCTGAAAAAGGGGTTCTATGCCAGAAAGGTACTCGGAAGAACCATCCCCCTTGAGAATGACTTCCTTACCTATATCACCAGGGGTGAGATGCCCGTAAGATCAACATACACGGTAACCATAACCGGCCTGCCAACTGACACCAATGCAAAGGCATCGACAAAACCCCACGCTACAATCCTTGAACTTCAGTGTGCTCAGGAGACATTGAATCTGACCAATCTCAACTATCCTGCACGAAAGACCTTCAACTGGTCACCACAGACATGCGGCAACGTACTCTTCATCATCGAGGTAGGTGACCTCTCACTGATAAAGGAATATAAGGGATCTATGGCATTTCCCAGGTTCCTGCACGACTTCAGGACAGGGCAGCATTCATTCTCACCCGACGACTTCCCGAACCAGAAGACGGCACTGAGGCGCATGGGGATAACCTATATCAAGGTAAGGTACCGTTTCAGCGGCCATCAAAATGTTATCGATGTCCTGATAAAAGGACCTGGAAAGGCACCTGAAAAGATCTCTGCATGCTGGGATCAATAAAATCAGATACACCCTGGGTGTGGGGAGCCAAAGGGAAACATCCCGTAGCAAAGGACTACATTGCTATCGGGGACCAGACACCCCTTTTAATGGCTTTTTCCGACTGGATGGAATCAGGCTATGCAAAAACTGACCATATTGATTCGGCCCTCTTTTCATGGCGATTCTGGGCAAAGGGTGTCAATAAAAACGACCTCGTATGCGGACTTATCAGGGACAGCCATGACAGTTTCGGCAGACCATATCCTTTTCTCGTGATGGGAACAGGCCCGCTTCCAGGATGGGAAGACCGGTGGGAACTGTTGCCGTATATCCTTGAGAACGCATGGACCAGACTGGAGTATTTTTCCACTAAGAAGACAACCGATTATTCCGCACTGGAACGTGAGCTCCAGTGGATACCCCATCCGGTACTGAATGAGGATAAAGAGATCCCTTCGGGGCTTGGCTCATCGGCAGTAGACATTCTGCAAAACATCCTTCCATCCAAGGAACTGCTCATTGACATAACAGCTCCGGATTCTCCAGACCCTGCTGATACAATTGCCCTGTGGCACCGATCATTGAAGACATCTTCATCACGGACACCCAATGCAGTGTTTATCGGAGGAACCGCGCAGAAAACTCTACTGGCCGTATATGAGCGCTCACTCCTTGCCGGAGATTTTATCCGACTATGGTCTGTTGACAAAACAGATTAACAATATCAGTATCAGTATCAGTTTGTTTTCAGTTGTATTTTTACCACCTATATGCTTCATTACTTCATTGAGGTGAGGTGGGAAAGGTTCTAATTATATGGATCCGAAGGAGCTCATTAAGGCTGGCAAGCTGGTAGAGGCCCGCGAGAATCTGGTCGGGGAGGTCAAGACATCCCCGGGCGACACAGGCAAACGCACCTTGCTATTTCAGATCCTCGCTCTGCTGGGCGAATGGGACAAGGCGCTTCGTCATCTTGACATGATAGGTTCTCAGGACCCTGCACGGGCAATACATGTCCAGACATGCAAGAATCTCATCCTGGCTGAAAAGGAACGAAGCGAGGTCTGCAGCTTGAAACAGCTTCCATCATTCCTGCCGGAAACACCTCCGTATCTCGATACATATTACGAGGCACTGAAAAATATTCGATCGGAAAACAGTGAAAAGGCAGCCCGGCTGTTTTCTTCAATCCAGCGTCCGGTTGTGTCAGGAACAGTAAATGATAAGCCCTTTGAGGGCATCTGTGATACAGACACCTTTGTGCATGCCTTTATCGAGGCGTTCGTCCATGAACGCTATGTATGGATACCTTTCGAGTATATCCGTGAACTCAATGTCAGTGAACCGAAAAACCTTTTCGACCTTATCTGGATACAGGCAGGTATCACCACCTGGGAAGGACTGAGTCTGAATTGTTACCTTCCTGTCCTTTATCCCGAGACCTTCCTTCATGAAGACGACCAGGTAAGACTTGGAAGACTGACAAAATGGACGCCCCTTGCTGGTTCGTTTTTCAAAGGCCACGGACAGCATGTCTATCAGGCAGGAGAAGAGGACATCTCCATTTTAGAGATTCGAAATATCACGTGCAGATTGAAATAACCCTTTAATATACAAGGGTATGTGGGAGTAACTATGATTGATGCCGATACCATTTTAGCCCCTGTCCCTGGAGAAAACCCTGCCGGTGAAGACCTTCGCTATACACCTGTATACGATGAAATAAAGGAGGCCAGGCGTGCAGACGATCCCCTTGACCGCGGCGACTGGAACCGTGAGCTCAAGACATCGGACTGGGATACGGTGATACGGGTCTCCACAGAGGTTCTCACGGAAAAGACCAAGGACCTTCAGATAGCGGCATGGCTTACCGAGGCATTGATCAGAAAACAGGGCTTTGATGGTCTTATTGCAGGTCTTACCATACTCAGGGGTTTTCTGGAAAACTTCTGGGACCATGTCTATCCGCCCATAGATGACGGGGACCTTGATTACCGTGTCGGCCCATTTGAATTCATGAACGACAAACTCTGGTCTGCAATAAAGGAAATCCCGGTAACAGACAGCTCTGCAGGCCCCGGATATTCCTGGTTTAAGTGGCAGGAATCACGCAAGGTGGGTTATGAGAGCGACATACTTAACAAATTCGGGGATGTGGATGATAAGAGAAAAAGTTCCCGTGAAGAGCTGATTGCCGAGGGAAAACTGACCGGGGAAGACTTTGACGCCGCTGTTGCTGTTACCTCAAAGGCATTCTATGTGAACCTTGAAGCAGCCCTTTCATCATGTCTGGAGGAGTTCGACAGGCTCGATGCAGCAATAGATGACAAATTCGGATCAGAAGCGCCCAGGCTCTCGGAAATCAAAGGGGCCATTGAAGACTGCATGCAACTCACTGCACGGATACTGAAAGACAAGAAACAGATTGAACCCGACCCTGTACCCCGGGAGGAACCCATGGACACAAAACCGAACGGAGACATTGCTTCTTCGGCAATACCCGAGAACTCAAAGGATAAGCCTGCAGACGATATTCCTGCGGCTTCACCGTCTTCTTTCACGGCTGCATCCTTAGGTGCTGCAGATCAGGGATCACTGGAACAGGCCCTCTGGCAGGATGCACTTAAAACAGTGGCAGCATCCGGAATCAAGGAGGCACTCGAAAAACTCCGTAATGCAGCGCACAGCGCGCCATCGGTGCGCCAGAAGAACAGATACCGCCTCCTCATTGCCAAGCTCTGCCTGCGGGTCAGCCGGGCAGACCTTGCCAGGCCGGTAATTGAACAGCTCTATGCGCTGATCGAGGAGCTTAATCTCGAGAGGTGGGAATCGCCCATATGGATTGCAGAGGTTCTCGATGCATACTATCAGTGCCTGACCAGCCAGGGGGCAAGCGATGAAGATATATACAAGGCAAATAACGAGCTCTTTCAAAAGCTCTGCACCAAGGATATAACAAAGGCGATGATCTACAACCGGTAGGTCAACAACAATAAAAAGGAGGATTCAAGTATGGCCAAGGAGAGTTTGCAGCATACTCTGGATAGGGTAAGGGCTCCTCGGGTTCAGATAACCTATGATGTCGAGATCGGCGATGCCATCGAAATGAAGGAGATCCCGTTTGTTGTAGGAGTTCTGGGTGATCTGTCCGGAAATCCTGACAAGCCCCTGCCGAAAATGAAGGACCGGAAATTCGTTGAGATCGACCGCGACAACTTCAACAAGGTGTTGGCGGGCATGAAGCCAAGGCTGGCCATGCGGGTCGACAACAAACTGACCGACGAGGATACAAAGATTGCCGTGGAACTGAATTTCAAATCCATGGATGATTTCCATCCCGAGCAGGTCGCTCAGCAGGTCGAGCCCATACGGAAACTGGTCGAGACAAGGAAGAGGCTCTCAGACCTCTTGAGCAAGCTCGACGGTAACGACAAACTCGAAGAACTGCTCCAGGAAGTGATATCCAGCACTGAATCCATCGAGAAGCTCGGCTCTGAGATAGGTGTGAAAAAATCTCATGAGGATAAAGAATAAAGGGGGGTTGGCATATGGCTAACAAGCAGAAAGATGTTCAGTCTGATACTGGGCAAGCGGCAGAGGTCACGGAAGAAAAGAGCCTGCTGGATGAGATAATCTCGCAGGGCAAGATGGCCCGTGACGAAAGCCAGGTGTCTCGCGCAAAGGATCTTATAGGCGAATTCGTCGGCCAGATCATGGAAGGCGCCATGGTCGTATCCAAGGACACCGAGGCCATGATCAATGCCAGGATCAGTCAGATAGACAAACTGATCTCGGCACAGCTCAACGAGGTGATGCATCATCCGGACTTCCAGAAACTGGAGGGTTCGTGGCGGGGGCTCTTCTACCTGGTGAACCAGAGCGAAACCGGCCAGTCTCTGAAGATCAGGGTTATGAACGTATCAAAGAAGGACCTGCTCAAGGATATGGAAAAGGCCAGCGAATTCGATCAGTCGGCGCTGTTCAAAAAGATCTATGAAGAGGAGTTCGGG
>DSAD01000196.1 GCA_011372875.1 Deltaproteobacteria bacterium | reverse complement strand
CCGTAAGTATGGCGAGTACAAGCATGCAAGGTCTGGATACTGCTGGAATCATATTTTTATCTCCCTTCTGATCCTGATTTTCCCCGTATGAGCGCCTCGGGATGCCTTTCAAGGTAGTCGGTCCATGCGCGGATCGAGCGGGCAGCTGCGGAGAGTTCTTCAAGGGTCCTGGTCATCTGGTATATCAGCGCCGAATCCCCCGAAGTGATATTCTCGATCGAGTCAAAGGTCTTCTCTGCCTGCAGCATGGCACCACGGGCAGCCTTTGCAGCAAGGTCGATGTTGGACTGGAGCGATGATATCTGCTTGTCAAAATTGCGTACAAAATTCTGTGCATCGCCAACCGTTGCCTCAATACCTGAGGCAATGGGGTCTATCCTGCTGTCGATACCTTTTATCAGATGTTGAAGATCCTTGAGCGTCTGGTTCATGGTGTGAAAACTCTCTGCCAATTCCTGTGAATTTGCCATACGGTCGATCCCCTCAACCGCTGATATGAGTTTGGTTATAAGCTCATCGAGAGGCAGTTGGACCAGTGCATTGGTGAATTCTTCAAAGCTTGATGTTATGGTGGGGATCTCAGGATACCTGGTTTCGGAATTTACCAGCTTTACGGGCTTTCCAGGGTGAAAGTCGAGTTCTATGATCAATTGTCCGGTAATGAGATTCTGCAGCTTGAGCTGTGCCTTCAGGCCCTGTGTTGACAGTGTAGTGATGTATTTTCGTACATCTATCTTTCTTGTCATGCTGGTAATGCTGTCGGGGTAGAGTTCTATGAGGACAGGTATCTGGACCGAGGGCGAGTCGGGGTCGAACCGCAGGGAGATATCCGTTACCGTGCCTATCTTCACCCCTCTGAACACCACAGGTGCACCGACATTGAGGCCTTTTACCGAGCCTTCGAAGTACATGACGAACACTGGGTGTTTGGTGAAGATCCTGATGCCGCCCAATATCGATAACCCGATGACGATCAGGGCAAAAGCACCAAGAACAAATATGCCGGTTGCGATCCTGCTCGGTTGTTTTTTGATCATGTCTTCACCTTGGACAACCTTGTTGCAGATGAAAATGCGCTCATATGCGAAGCTCCTTTGTTTATTCTATCAGGTACAGGGTTTTCCGCGGGTAAGGAAACTGCATACCTTTGTATTCCGGGATTCCTCCAGGAGTTCCCTGGGGTTTCCAGCAGCGGTCATGGTCCTGGTTTCAAGGTCGAGAAAGACCGAGTTGTCTGCAATGGCGAATATGCTTTCCAGGTCATGGGAGATTACTACAACCGTTGTCTTGAGGCTATCCCGCACTTCGAGGATGAGATCGTCCAGGACCCTTGAGCTGACCGGGTCGAGACCGGCCGAGGGCTCATCAAAGAAAAGGATGTCAGGGTCCAGGGCCATGGCCCGTGCAAGGGCAGCCCTTTTGATCATCCCGCCGCTGAGTTCGGAGGGATAGAACTCCTCGAACCCGGTCAGTCCGACCAGTGACAGCTTGAACGATACGATCTCGCGAATCTGTTCATGACCGAGATCCGAATGTTCTTCCAGTGGCAGTGCAACATTTTCTGCCAGGGTCATGGAACTCCACAGGGCGCCTTTCTGATACAGGATGCCGACGTTCTCCAGGATCTGATTGCGCTTGTCCTGAGAAGATTCCCAGAAGTTTACCCCGTTATAGAATACATCGCCTTTTTCCGGGGGCATGAGACCGAGCATGATCTTCATAAGGGTGCTTTTCCCGCAACCGCTCCCGCCCATAACCACGAAGATCTCTCCTTTGCGTATGGAAAAGCTTATGTCCTTCATGACGATATAGTTACCGTATGTCAGGGTGACGTCATGTACCCTGATATGCGGTTCGCCCTGCATGATCTGATTGTGCCGCTGTGTCATCTCTTATATCCTGAGTGCATTGGTTAAGACGGCGAATATGCCGTCGGCTATGACGATCAGGACTATCCCGGTTACAACCGAAGAGGTCGCTGCATCGCCTACCGCTGAAGCGCTTCGGCCGCAGTGCATCCCGTAGAAGCATCCGGAAAGCGCTATGAGAACGGCAAAGACAGCACTCTTGATGATGCCTATGGAAAGGTGCGTGAGGTTCAATGCCCGCAGCGTCTGATCATAGTACTGGGTGACAGGCAGCTCGAACATGCCGATGCTTATGATTGCACCTCCTAAAATGCCCACAATATCCGAATATATGCACAGAAGCGGCATCATGAGTACCAGAGCGAGGATTCGGGGCATGACCAGGAATTCCATGGGTGAGATGCCCAGTGTCTTGAAGGCGTCTATCTCCTCGTTCACTTCCATGGTTCCCAGCTGTGCCGCATAGGCGGCACCGGTCCTGCCCATCATGATGATTGCCGTCATCAGTGCGCCCATTTCACGGGCCATGGCGATCGCCACTACATTTGCGATATATATCTCCGCACCGAAAATCCTGAGCTGAACAACCCCGACAAAGGCCACGATTATTCCCACGAGGACGCTGATTAAAGAAACAATGGCAAGGGCCTGCACCCCGCATTCCCAGATGAATTGCGAAAGGTCTGATCTGCGGAAGCGGGCCTTTGACATTGAAAGCCTGAAAAAGGCTGTACATGCCTCTTTTATAAAGTTGAGCATCTCGGTGGAAGACCGTGTGATCCTGAGTGTGACGTCACCCATTCGGTGCAGGAATGAATCGGTAGAGGCCATTGCGAGGGCTTCTTTTCTGTCGAGGTTCCTGTATGCCAGGCTAAGGAGCCTCTGTACACCTTCGGGAAGGCCGTCTTTTTCCACGGAAACAGCAGAGAGTGAGGACATGTCGATGATCCTGATCAGGAAGGTGAGTAAAGTACTGTCCCAGCTGATAAGCCTCTGAGAATCAAAGATGATACGGCTGATTGTGCGGTCTGCATTGAACTGTTCCTGCACATCAAGGGCCGAAGGCGTTTTACCTCCGATCTCCCATGAGCCCCGAAGCTCTATGAGCAGTGTGTTTTCTGCCGGTCTGGAAAGGCTTATTGAGCCATGTGTTCTTTGTATTTTATCCTGAACGTCCATATCTACACGCAAATTATATCTGTAGACCCTGCATTCATGATTTAAGAACCCGTCCTTTTGATCTCAATCAGAGATAACAATTCAATTAACAAGCTCTTTATACTAAAAAACAATAGTATTCTCCTTAAAAAATCAAACGGAAACCGATATAGCGTGTTCCTGTCTGATAATACACTCATAACATTTTAAATAAGTTAAGTAAATCAAACGATCTTTCATGCAGGTATTTCTGTTGCCATTTTCAGGAAATTGTCTCATATACTCGTGCGGATTTGTGTTGATGGCTGGAGGTTCCAACGCCAGATAAAAATCACAACAGGAAGGGCGAATGTGTTGGTATAACCTGTTAAGGAACAACCATAAGTATCCGATGAGGTTATGGTTGGATTGTATTGTGTGCAGGTTGAGAAGTTGATTCAGGTATACAAGAAAGCGATTGAGACAAGGAGCGGGTATGGCGTACATGAATGAAACACAAGGCAGCAATGGGATATCTACCCAGTTCGTAACCTTTGCTCTGGGTGAACAGACATATGGTATCCCGATAATGAAGCTCAATGAAATCATTGCCTACCAGCAACTCACCACTATCCCGAACCTGCCGGGGTTCATAAAGGGTGTCCTGAACCTCAGAGGTTTGGTAATCCCGGTTATTGACCTGAGGGAACGTTTCAATATGGAGTCCAAGGGCTATGATCAGCTCACGGTCATCATTATCCTTGAGATAGCCGGACAGACCATGAGTGTTATCGTCGACAGTGTAAGCGATGTTATTACGCTGCAAAGCGATGCAATAAAGCCCAGACCCCATTTCTCATCAGGGATTCATACGGAGTTCATTCAGGGGATGGGTATAAAAGATAATAAATTCATCATTCTTCTGGATGTCGAGAAGGTTCTCGCTCCGCAGGATCTATCTGCTCTGAAACGACTGGGCGCTAACAAGGCAGGCCCTGTGAAAAGACCGTCTGAAAAGGTACTGCGTCCCTGAGCAGTAGTTGCTCATTGATTCCTGTTCGGATCAGTTGTTCTTTTTTGTAACTTTGTATGTCATCGTCAAGGTGCGCCTTATTACAGCCGATACCGGGATGGATTGGTTGAATAAAGGGTGTGTGCATGTGTATGAGACCGAGCATTATTTTCAGCCCCATCCCAGCGCTTCAGGCGCACACCCTGTTATGATGCTCAAGCCGTCTTGCGGCTCTGTTTCTTCAATCTGCTGATGCGGTGTCTGAGGGCTTTGGTCTTTTTCTTTTCATCGGCAGTCTGAGCAGACTTTTTTTCCTGCCGGAGCTTCTTGATCTTTGCCTTGATCTCGGGTTTTGTAAGTAAGACCTTTATTTTCACCGTTTTTTTCTTTTTTTTAACAGGTTCTTCATCGACGATCCCCCTGGATTGTTTTATGAAAGCAATGAGTTCATCCTTTTTCATGTCGCTCACAGCAATTGCCGTATGATCGTGAGGGATCTCGAGAGCAATCTCCTTAAGATCCTTGACAGTCATCTTTTCCAGAGGCTTATCTTCCTTGTGCTGTTTCTTTTTACTTTCTTCTGTCATGGCTTTTCTCCTCCTTTATTGTCTAAATAGTGTCCATCATAACTTTCACATATACGAAACAGTGGTTGTAATATTGCATAAATGCAATATCTGATTCCAGGTTATCTCATCATCTTATACAAATACAGGATCTTGAACAACATAAAATTAAACCGGTATTCTGTAACAGAATCGTATTGCACCTGCAGGAGCGATTCTGTTGCGCGACCGAGACCTTATTCCACTATCAGCAGCTGTATATCGCAAACATTGGTGTTTGTCGGGCCTGTTATGACAAGACCGCCTGTCTTCTCGAAGAAATGGTATGAGTCGTTGTTGTCAAGATACACAGAAGGTCTGATCCCTGTTTCTGCAATACACTTTATCGTATCAAGACTCACAACAGCACCCGCAGCATCAGTGGGCCCGTCATTGCCGTCTGTTCCCCCTGAAAGGAAATGGATGCCGGTGAAGTCGTTGTAGTCCTCCATCAATTCAATGAGGAATGCAAGGGCCATCTCCTGATTTCTTCCCCCCTTGCCGCTTCCTCTGATCGTGACCGTGGTCTCACCTCCTGCAACTATCAGTGCCGGCCTTTTAAGGTCGGAGACCGACTGGTCGATATCTTTTGCCATTGCCGTGAAAACCCTTGCAATCTGGCTGGCTTCCCCGGACAGTGAAGAGGTGAGGAAACAGGCGTTGTAGCCTAGCGATGCCCCGTAATCCCTGGCAGCCCTGCATGCAGCGGCATTGTTTCCGAGCAGGATATTCGAAATGTTCGCAAATGCCCGGTCTCCAAGTTTCGGTGTGTCGGGCACCTTCCCTGCACAACCGGCCCTGATCAGTGCGGAGATGGATGCGGGTACCCTGTCGTGTATGTGATATTTATCAATGATGCCCTGCGCCTGGGCAAAGGTGGTGTCATCTGCTACCGTGATGCCCGATGCAATGGTGTCGAGTCTGTCCCCGATAACATCGGAGAGGATGATGTTGATCATCCTTGCGGGATACGATACCCGTGCGAAGTGCCCGCCCTTGACCAGGGATATGTGTTTGCGGATACAGTTGATCTCTTTGATGTTCGCCCCGCACTCGAGGAGTATCCTGGTCATATCCTGCTTGTCTTGAAGGGACACGCCTTCGGCCGGCAGGCAAAAGAGCGCAGACCCTCCTCCTGATACGAGATTGATGATGAGCGTATGTTCATCGGCTGTATGAGCAAGTTCATAGAGCTCACCTGCACCTCTGACCGAGTTCTCGTCCGGTATTGGATGGCCTGCCTCCGTAACGGTTATGATGTCGAGCTTCTCACTATGACCGTACTTAGTAACTGCCTTGCCGGCGGTTATTCTCTTTCCGAGGATATCCTCAATTGCCCTGCCCATCTTTGAAGATGCCTTGCCGATACCGAGGACGAAGATCCTGTCGTAACTGGTCAGGTCTTCTTTTATTGTCGTGGCGTTGCAATGGATAAGGAGCGTATTTTCTTCAAGGGCCATGTTCTGTGTTATCATCGTGCGCGGATCTACCCTTTCGACAGCCTTTGCAAAGATAGCCCTGATGTCTTGTTTCGGATTCATGCCTTCTCCTTTGCCCGGGTATTGCTCGCGTCTTGTGGCCGACGCATTTTTCTGAATGAAGACTCCGGCCGTGGC
This sequence comes from Deltaproteobacteria bacterium, assembly GCA_011372875.1. Classification (GTDB taxonomy): domain Bacteria; phylum Desulfobacterota; class Desulfomonilia; order UBA1062; family UBA1062; genus DSAD01. The sequence continues at coordinate 21,575 of DSAD01000196.1, read as the reverse complement.
AGGATCCCAGTCTATACCAGGCAGGCCTGTGTGAACAAGGGTTTTTTCCCTTCTTGAAAAAGGGGCTTTTTTATCTTATTGATCAAAACAGATAAGAAAACCCAGGAAAAGGGAAGGAGGCCATGGGAAAGATAAAGAGTACGCTCGATCTGGTCATGGAAAGGACAAAGGACATGAACATGACGGATCAGGACAGGGAGAGACTGCAGGTTGAACAGAACGGGCAGAAGGCTCGGATGTGGGTACAGAGATATATCGACAGAAGGATGGATGTCGATGAACTCAGAGATAACCTTGAACACCACAAGAGAATATTTCCGGGAATCTGGGGCATGGCCCTGAAAGAGTTCGCTGCGCTTATAGATCCCGGCAAAGACAACGCCGCTGTTGTGTATGCACTGGAAAAGGTCTTTGACGCAGATGCACAATCGATTCGCGGGTTGTTGCAGTCCTGTCAAACCGAGTTGAAGACACAGATGTCCCGCTATTGCGATGAGATGATCTCAACTCTGAATATGGAGGGCTTTTCCGGTTCTTCTCTTGTCCCCAACCTGGCGCGAAACCCTCTGTGGCGGGAATATGCCGGTCAGGCGCGTCGGGATCTACAGGATCGCGTCAGATCTGTCATAGATAATTGAACCAGTAGTCTTTGATTGCGCGGAAGTTATCCCGGACAGCGTCTTTTCCGGATACTATCCCTCCATGTCCGGTCAGGAGATATTCCACATCGTAGTACATGATCTGTTTGATGCTCTCTTTGAGCTGGTTGCTGTTTCCTCCCGGCAGGTCTGTTCTCCCTATCCCCTGCTGAAAGACCACGTCGCCTGTGAAGAGGGCCTTCTTGTCTTTCCAGTAAAGACAGATGGACGCCGGGGTATGCCCCGGGGTCTCAATGACCTCGAAATGATCGTTTCCGATGGTCAGGTCTCCCTGCTTGAGGTAGAAATCCGGTTCAGGGATTGAGTAGAGGCTGCCCGCGAGTTTAAGGATATATTCATATTCCTTCAGGTTCATGGTGAATCTGGTCGGACTTTTGAAGCAGCTCACTGCCTCGAGATGATCCGGGTGGCCATGGGTTGCCAGGACGAGATCTACCATGTCCAGTGAGATATTCAGCGATGAAAGCCCCTTGTTGATATGGGAGAACAGGTGTTTATGGCCTGGGTCGATCAGGATCTTCTTTCCTGAGTCGATAAGGTATGTGTTGCAGTTGTTCTGAGTGTAGTCGTCCCAGATGAATGCGTATAACCCGTCAAACAGTTTTACCGTCATATACTGCCCCTCTATGTCAATCCTTCTTGCGTGATGTTGTTTTGCCGATAGAACGCTCACCTGATAAGAAACCGGCGTCCGTTCTATTCCAGTGGTTCTCCCTTCAGGCCGATCTCTTCGGCAACCTCGCGCATGCCCATGATGGTATCCTCGATAAGTTCCGATACATCGATGCCGAGCATTTCTGCGCCCCTGGTAATGATCGACCTGTCCACCCCGGCAGCAAAGGCTGGGGCTTTCCATTTCTTTTTCACCGACTTGGCTGTGAGGTCCAGTACGCTCCTGCTTGGCCTTACCAGGGCGCTTGCGGCCACGAGGCCGGTAAGTTCATCGATGGTGTACAGGGTCATCTCAAGCCTGGTTTCCGGTTTCACATCCGAGCAGATGCCCCATCCATGGGAAACCACTGCCCGTATGTATTCCTCGGGCCAGCCATGCTCCTGAAGTATCCGGCGGGTTTTTGTGCAGTGTTCCTGAGGAAACTGCTCATAATCGAGATCATGGATAAGGCCGATAATACCCCACATATCCTCGTCTTCGCCGGTTTTGCGTGCAATATAGCGCATGACGCCTTCCACTGCATATGCATGCTTTCGCAGATTGTCGCTCTGATTATACTCATGCAGGAGTTCCAGTGCCTCTTCGCGAGAGGGAACATGTTCCGCCATGGCAATCCTCCATTGTATTTTTTCTCAAGTATCACGATTTTATCCTCAGGTGGCAAGCCCAATTTTAAAAATTCAAGCGCAATCTTTATGTTTTTGGAAGAATACCCTGGAGGGCTGCAGTGCGGTTTCGCGCAAAAAAGGGAAAATGACTTCTGCTGTGTGGAAAAACAGTTCTGGATGACTGTTCAGTCTGTCCTGCTCCTTGCTGTCCGGGTTTTTACCTATGCTTACACCAGGTGTGCGGTTTCATGCCGACATTACTTTTGCGCCTGATCCAGGATGCATGAATTTATGTTAATACCTCATCCTGTGAAGAATTACCATACTGCAGACTGCGGTATACAGGACTGAAAACGCCGAAAAGCAGGACAAAGGCTGCAAGGAGCAACCCGCCTGCGCCTACTGTTATCGATACACTGAAGGCGTCGGCAAAGACGCTCAGGACCATATTGCCGAAGGGCAGGGCGGAAAAGGTGAACAGGTATATGCTCATGACGCGGCCGTAGTAGCGTTTGTCCGTAATATCCATGATCAACGTGGCATTGAGCGAGAGATAGGCCGATGAGATCACGCCGACAATGGCCATCATGACAAGACCGATATGATAGGAAGAGCAGAAGGCAAAGACAGCCAGTGAAAGACCAAGGGACACACCAAGGGCAAGCTGTATGATGCCGGGCCTTTTCAGCCGACGTACAGATGCTACCGCCATGGAGCCGACTACCGCCCCTATGCCGTTTGCCATCATCAGAAAGCCCAGCCCTTCTGGTCCGACTCCGAAGACGTTTTTGGCAAAGACCGGCATCAACGCCTGAAACGGCATGCCCAGGATTATAGGGGCGATGCTCAGTATCAGGAGAACTACCAGTGCCGGGTTTCTGCGGATATAGGTGATGCCGTCCATCACCGCCTTTGCCCCTGTCGTGTCTCTGGCGTTGGCATCAGTTCCATGATCGACTATCTTCCTAAGACTCAGCACAACAACAGCGGACATTATTGCCATAAGCACATACACCCCGCCGATATCCATCCAGGGCTTGCTGATCAACCATCCGGCAAGGCCCGGACCGATCACCCTGCAGGCGTTCATCCCTGCACTGCTTAACCCGATGGCATTGATCAGCCGCGCCGGGCTGATCAGCTCTGCCACAAAGGACTGCCGCGCAGGCATGTGAAAGGTAAAGGCTGTTCCCATGACACAGGAGACAAGAATCATGTGCCAGATTCTTATGATTCCGGATATGACCAGAACAGCCATGATCACTGCTGCAATAAGCATGGTTGTCTGAGAGATCATGAGGATGGTGCGCTTTGAATACCTGTCTGCAGCCATGCCGCCCATCAGAGAGAAGGCAAGCATGGGGACGCCGAATCCCAGTGAGATGAATCCGATCGACTTAGCTTCTCCCGTGATCTCGAAGGCAAGGTAACCATTCGTGAACAGGTACATCTGCATGGCGAGGATGCCCGGCAGCATACCGAGCCAGAGGTTTCGGAAGTCGCTCTCCATAAGGGCAGGAAAGAACCTCAGCCATTTCCTCGGCACCGGATTGAGATCCGTTGTTCCCTGCATGCCAATGCGCACATCATTGTCTCGTTCTTCATGGGTCTTGTCGCCCAAGTCATGCCCCTTTCGTAAAGGGATAGTCGAGGTTGCCCGGTAATGAATCGCCCTTGACGTATTCTTCGGCCTCGGATTCTGGACACTGTGTGTTGTGTCGTGTTCTGAAACGCAAACCGTGTTGAGGGGGCCACGCACTCAGAATCAGCCGGACATCCCCGTTTCTCCGAAAAGAGAGAACACAAGCATGAAGAACAACAGCTGGATAACCCAGCCGATACAGCATACACCCACGGCCCGCATCGTGCTTGTGTAATCCAGGGCCTGCCGCACTGCTATAATCATTGCTGCGAGCATCCAGATCATGGCTGCAAGATTGACCAGCCATGACAGGCCGGGGATAATGCCCAGAACCCTTATCAGTCCGGGTGAGCTCGAAAAACCTATGGTGCGCAGCAGCTCACCCATGTCTGAGCGGGTCTGAGGCTCTGGGAGGATTTTTGTTCCGATGATGTATATCAGCCATGCCCAGATAAACCATCCGATAAGGGCTGCGATGGCTGCTGTCAGGATGCCGGCAAGCCCGATATGCCCGATGCTCCCGATGCCTGCAGCGATACTGGAAAGAACAACGACCAGTACTGCCTGCCCCATTGCTTCCCTGTCGGCTTCGACCTCTTCGTACAGATTTACATCCAGCCTGGCTGCAGCGATTATACGATCCTTAAAGCTCGTCATTAAAACCTCCTGTGATCGTCAGCGTGAAGACAAAGGATTTACGTACCCTTTCTTAAGAGTATTCATAAAAATGGGTTAGTTGTCAAATGCCCAGATAGATTCGGGCGACAAGTCGTCCCGATACATCCGGACGATACCCCTTACGCCTGTCGCGTATCACGTCTTTGTCCTCTATCCCCGCGGGGAGGACAAAGGTCAGCAGGGAAAAATGAGACGGGTTTATTGATGTCTCTTAGACCCGCTGCAGGGTAGTTTATTCAACCGTGATCGTTGCCTTTTTCGAGCCGAATACATTGCAGGTCGCTTCAACCTCCAGGACATCGCCTGCTACAGCGGATACAGGGTAGGTGTAGGTGATAGGGGCCTCTTTGGGCTGGTCGGAATACTTTTCAGCTAAGAGAACGACGCCGTTTCTGGTAATGGTGACGGATTCTATATAGTGGATTGAGGAAAATGTTGTCTTGTGACTGATGGTTGCCGAGAGTGCCTGCTGTGCGAGATCATAGTGTATCGTCACGTCTCTCGGAGGATGTGCATGTGCGGAATCGATCCCTGCAAGTGAAAACAATCCGGCTGTCAGTGCAATCCAGGCCAAGGTCAATACGGTGTGTGTAAAGTTTTTCTGCATAAAGAGAATCCTCCTTTGTTCATGAGTTAAAGCTGCATACCGGACTGTTCAGCCCCATTTCCGGCGCCGGCAACAATGCGGGTAACTTTCTCCTGCTTCAGTATATGCTAATTGTTTTCAGGCAGACAAGCAAGGTCAACCGGGGGTGTTGTTTATGAGATTCAATAACGCTTCTTGCGCAATGTACTGTAAATGCATGTCAAATAATCTTCAGGATCAGCTGTGTTGTAGGGTTGAATAATTCTCTTGACAGGCAGGTTTATTTACCTTAAAGAAACGCCTTAATTGTTTACTACAATAAACATTTCGGCACATTTAAGTGTTTCGGGAGACAAGGTGAAGGTTGGCGAGAAGATAAGAAATCTCAGGTTGGCTCAAGAGCTTACACAGGAAGAGCTCGCCAACAGGTCCGATCTCACCAAGGGCTTTATATCGCTCCTGGAGAGAGACCTCCAGTCGCCTTCCCTGGACACGCTGGGACACATTCTGAACGCGCTGGATACCAGAGCCAGCGAGTTCTTCCAGGATGAGGGAGCGAAGGAGGTTGTCTTTCACCGCAAGCAGCGTGTCACCATCAGGGACGAGGAAGAGGCCGGCGTGAAGCGAGAGGTGCTCATTGCAGGGGCCCAGGACAGGGAGATGGATCTTCTGCTGGTAACCCTTGAGCCCGGTTCCTGCACCTACCAGGAAAGGGCACACTATGGCGATGAATGCGGGTTTGTACTCGCAGGCAGGATCGTCATAAACCTGAGCAAGGAGATCCACCATGCTTCAGCAGGGGATTCATTCTACTACACGGCGAACAAGAAACACTGGATAGAAAATAAATCAGATAAAGCGGCAAGGATCCTGTGGATATCGGCACCGCCGAGTTTCTGAGATATATCTGAGAGAAAGGGGGACATACCCATGATTTTCAAAACACCCACTACCTATTTTATTACATCCGGGGATTCGGAAGGCTTTACCCTCCTGAATGCTTTCGACGGTGCGCTTATGGATGCCGGCATCGGCAACACTAATCTTGTGAGGATGAGCAGTATATGTCCCCCCCATACAAAGGAAGTTTTTTCCGTCAATCTGCCGCACGGGGCACTGGTCCCTGTGGCCTATGCCTCCATCACCTCCGACCAGCCCGGCCAGGTCATTGCCGCAGGGGTTGCCATCGCCTTCCCTGAGGATGAGGACCACGCGGGCCTCATCATGGAGTATTCTGCCAAAGACTCCAGGGAGGTCGTCGAGGCCAAGGTGAGGAAGATGGCAGAGGAAGGCATGAAGATGCGCGGCAAGAAGGTCCGGGAGATCAAGAGCGCAGCCACGGAGCACACTGTAAAGGAATTCGGCGCAGCCTTTGCCGCCGTGGTCCTCTGGGACTAGGTCTTGGCTGAACGCCGGTCTATCGATAGATCCGAAGTCAGGAGCGTACTATGAGCGCCTTCATGGCATCGAAACATGACGGGGCCATATGTCTCTTTGGCGCACCGTTTGATTCCACTGCGAGCTTCCGCCCTGGGTCGCGCTTCGGCCCTGGTGCGATCCGTGAGGTCTCCTATGCCATTGAGACCTTCTCGCCTGTCCAGCTCTTTGATCTTGAAGACTGCTCTTTCATGGACAGGGGCGACCTGGAACTTCCCTTCGGCGACCCGAACCCGGCGCTTGCGCGTATAGAAGAAGCCGCTCACGATATACTCTCTGCAGGAAAGATTCCGTTTCTGCTTGGCGGCGAGCACCTGGTAAGCCTTGGTGCCATTCGCGCCGCTGCGAAGAGTTACCCTGACCTGAAGATCATCCACCTGGATGCACATGCCGATTTGAGGGACGATTATCTCGGCATGAAGCTCTCGCACGCCACTGTTGTTCGGCGGATGATGGATCTCCTGGGGCCGGACAGCGTCCGGCAGATCGGTATCAGATCGTGTACCAGAGAAGAACATGAAACGGTAACAGGTCTCAGATCCTCACCCGAACAGATAGGCTCCTGGGCAGGGACGAAACCCTGCTATCTTACCTGCGACCTCGATATACTGGACCCTTCGGTCCTGCCCGGTACAGGTACACCCGAGCCCGGCGGACTCATGTTCAACCAACTGACAGAAATCCTGATCTCTCTTGTAACCATGCTTCGCATCGTGGGTCTGGATGTTGTCGAACTTGCCCCGCAGCTCGATCCTGCAGGGGTTTCCGAGATTGTGGCGGCAAAGGTGGTGAGGGAGTGTCTGATAGCGCTCGGGAAGCGGGCTTAAGACAGCTTCCTGAGTGTCAATGGGTCTGGGATCAAGATCCACAGAAGAAAAAGGAGTAGAATCATGAATAACGTACTGATCATAGGTGCCGGGGCGGCTGGTTCTGTCGTGGCTAAGAAATGCGCCATGAACAGGGACGTCTTCACAAAGATTCATCTCGCATCGAGAACCCTGGAGAAATGCCTCAAGGTACAGAAGGAGTGCGTTTGTCCCATCACCGTGTCGCAGGTGGATGCAGACGATACGGCGCAGGTTAGTCGCCTTATCGAAGAGCAGAAACCCGATGTCGTGGTCAATATGGCGCTGCCCTATCAGGACCTGCCCATCATGGATGCATGTCTGGCAACGGGGGTGAACTACCTGGATACGGCCAACTATGAACCAAAGGACGAGGCAAAATTCAGCTATACCTGGCAGTGGGCATATCAGGAACGCTTCAGGGAAAAGGGCATTATGGCGGTGCTCGGCTGCGGCTTCGACCCGGGTGTGATCAGCATCTACTGTGCCTATGCCCGGAACAATCTCTTCGACGAGATCGAAACCATCGACATTTTCGACTGCAACGACGGCAGCCACGGCAAGGCCTTTGCCACCAACTTCAATCCCGAGATCAATATCCGCGAGGTTACTCAGCGCGGAAAGTACTGGAAAGAAGGTGAGTGGATCGAGATCGATCCGCTGTCCATCTCCTGCATGATCGATTATCCAGAGGTGGGGCCGCGCAAATCGTACCTGATTTACCACGAGGAAGAGGAATCGCTTGTACAGAATATAAAGGGGCTCAGACAGATCCGTTTCTGGATGACGTTTTCCGATAACTATATCAAGCACCTCGAGGTGCTGCAGAACGTCGGTATGACGAGGATCGACCCGGTCATGTACAACGGGGTCGAGATTATCCCCCTGCAGTTCCTCAAGCACCTCCTCCCCGAGCCTTCCTCCCTGGCCGAAGACTACAACGGCAAGACCTCCATCGGGGCCATTCTCAGGGGGACAAAGGACGGCGAACCCATTGCGTATATTATCTACAACGTGTGCGACCATGCCGAGACGTACCGCGAGGTCGGCGCCCAGGCCGTTTCTTACACCACGGGCGTACCTGCCGTGACAGGTGCCATGATGATGATGAAGGGGATCTGGAGCGGCAGGGGTGTATTCAATGTGGAGCAGCTCTCTCCCGAACCTTTCCTGGAAGAGGTCGCCAGACAGGGACTGCCCTGGCATGCACAGAAGCTCGACGTGCAGGCGTACAGGGAACTCGCTGTGTTATGACCGTTCTGCCGCCGCATCTGGAAGTTCTCCTGAAAGATATTAGCACACCGGCGTATGTGGTGGATATGGCCGTGCTGAAGAAGAATATGGCCACCGCAGCTCATATCCGCAAAGAGTCCGGGTGCCGGATTCTTCTTGCTACCAAGGCCTTTGCCCTTCCGGTTGTTTTTTCTCTCATGCGCGAGTTTCTTGACGGAACTACGGCAAGCGGGGTTCATGAAGCACGTCTCGGCAGGGAAACCTTCGGTAAAGAGGTGCACGTATATGCGCCGGCCTATACCAGAAACAGTATCCACGAGCTTCTGACGATCAGTGATCACATCTACTTCAATTCTGCCGATCAGCTCAGGCGATTTCTGCCCGAGGTCAAGGCCTATGGCAGAGATAAACTGGTCGGCATCCGCATCAACCCCGGTTATTCCAATGCAACACTGGGCGGTCACCTCTATGATCCCTGTTCGCCACGTTCACGTTTCGGCGTGCTCCGCCGCGACCTCGACGATCTGCCGTGGGATGGTATCGATATCCTGCATGCCCATGCTCTGTGCGAGTCGCTGCACCATGGATCCGTGGGCCTCATCGAGCATATGGCCCGTGAATTCGCCCCCTACCTCAGGAGAGTCGGTGCGGTCAACTTCGGCGGCGGGCACTTCTTCAGCAAGGCAGGGTATGATATCGAGGCACTCATCAGGGCCATACGGGATTTCCGCGCCGCTTTCAACGTCGAGGTCATCCTGGAGCCGGGCAGCGGGTGTGTGGTGGATGCCGGGTATCTCGTGGCCACGGTTGTCGATGTCATTCATAACGAGACCGACATCGCCATACTCGATGCATCGGCCTCATGCCATATGCCCGATGTCCTGGAGGTGCCGTACACGCCGCCGCTGTACGGCGCGGCTGCACCGGGGGAGAATCCGTTCACTTTCATCCTTGCCGGGAATACCTGCATGGCAGGAGATATCATCGGAGAGTATTCTTTCCCAAAGCCTCTCAAGCCAGGAGATTCTCTTGTCTTCGGTGATATGCTCCAGTACAGCTTTGTGAAGAACAATACATTCAACGGAACACCCCTGCCTGATATTGCCCTGCTGCACGAAGACGGCCGCTATGAGGTGGTGCGCCGCTTCGGGTATGATGATTTCAAAGCCCGTCTGTGTTGATATCATGGTGCAATATCCAGGAATAGAGTGTGATGAGTTTGTATTTGCGCATGTGTCTTTCTTTGTTCAGACCATATCTCTGTGCTTGCGGCGAGGTGCTTCATAATAGAGCCTCGATATTATGGATAATCCCAGTTCGTTCAACCAAGAGTTCGGGATTGCTATCGTCTTGGTGATGCGTAAGTCCGACATGAGACTGATCGCTCGGGAATGATATTATAAAAAAAGCCGGGTTGTGAGGTATGCAAAGTTATTCCAAATAATCGGCAAGTTTGAAACAAGACTGCCGATTGAATCTTCTGAGATGAATCATGTCTCACATTCTTTGGCTGGATATGCAAGTCGTTAATGAAATAGTGGATATTCCTTGAGAAAGACTGCTTGGCACTCAATGTGCCAGGGGAATTGTCTGTATGTGCATGATGAAAAACCCGGACATTTAAAAAAGGAATATGTTGAAAAACAGCCTGGAATACGGTATTACTTTTCCTTAGATGCAAACAGTAAGAAAGGAGATTGTTATATGAGTTCAGACATCAGGCACGAAAAACTAAAAAAATGGGTTCAGGAAACAGCACAGAGGTGTCAGCCTGACGAAATATACTGGTGTGACGGGAGCAAGGCTGAATATGATATGATGATGAAACGCTCGGTTGACGCCGGCAGTGCCATCCCTGTTGCGAAGAGACCGAACAGTTTCCTGTTCCGGTCCGATCCGAGCGATGTAGCACGGGTGGAGGACAGGACATACATAAGCACAACAAATGAGATCGATGCAGGACCCACGAACAACTGGATAGACCCAGATGAACTCAAGACAATCATGAAGGGACTCTATGCAGGGTGCATGAAAGGCCGTACCATGTATGTGATCCCCTTTTCCATGGGTCCTGTGGGTTCGCCCATTGCCAAGATCGGTATCGAGATTACGGACAGCCCGTATGTAGTATGCAACATGCATACAATGACCAGGGTGGGTGCCCGGGTTCTCGAAGTGCTTGGCACCCACGGTGAGTTCATACCATGCCTTCATTCCATTGGCGCTCCTTTGGAAACAGGCCAGAAGGATGTACCCTGGCCGTGCGCACCAATGGATAAGAAGTATATCAGCCACTTTCCGGAGGAGAATCTGATCTGGTCTTACGGCTCGGGATACGGTGGCAATGCGCTTCTCGGAAAGAAATGCCTTGCGCTTCGTATCGCATCAGCAATGGCCAGAAGGGAAGGCTGGATGGCGGAACACATGCTCATCCTTCGTCTCACAAACCCTCAAGGGAAACAGTATCATATTGCTGCGGCATTTCCCTCTGCCTGCGGCAAGACAAACCTTGCCATGCTTCAGCCGACCATAGAAGGCTGGAAGTGCGAAACCATCGGTGATGATATTGCCTGGATGAAGATCGGTCCGGACGGGAGGGTCTATGCCATTAATCCCGAGGCGGGATTTTTTGGTGTCGCACCGGGCACATCCTATGAATCCAACCCCATGGCCATGGAATCTCTCCATGAGAATATCATCTTCACAAACTGTGCATTGACCGATGACGGTGATATGTGGTGGGAAGAAATGGATGGTGATCCCCCTGCTCATGCCATAGACTGGAAGGGCAGGGACTGGACACCTTCCAGCAAGGAACCGGCCGCACACCCGAATGCCCGCTTCACCGCACCGGCCTCGCAGTGCCCTGTTATCTGTGAAGACTGGGAAAAGCCCGAAGGTGTCCCCATAGACATATTCATCTTCGGTGGAAGGCGTGCCGGTGTCGTTCCCCTGGTGAACGAGGCATTTGACTGGGCTCACGGCGTCTTTCTCGGGGCAACCGCCTCTTCGGAGACCACGGCTGCGAATATCGGAGACATCGGCAATTTAAGGAGAGACCCCTTTGCCATGAAACCGTTTTGCGGCTACAATATGGGGGATTATTTCCGGCACTGGCTCGAAATGGGCGAAAGACTGGGAGACAAGGCCCCTAAAATATTTTATGTCAACTGGTTCCGCAAGAGTCCGGAAGGCAAATTCCTGTGGCCCGGTTTCGGCGACAACAGCCGTGTGCTGAAATGGATGTGCGAGCGGATCGATGGTACGCTCGGTGCCAGGGAAACACCCATAGGTCTGCTGCCGAAAGAGGGCGAGCTTGACCTCTCAGGCCTTGATATCTCTTCAGAGAATATGGATGAGCTGCTCAAGGTAGACAGAGATGCCTGGAGGGCAGAGATCCCCAATCTGGAGGAGCATTTTGCCCAGTTCGGCGAGCGCCTGCCCGGGAAGATGAGAGAGCAGATGGATAACCTCAAGAAGCGCCTTGGTTAAATAGTACAATAGATAGAATCAATTATGAGGCGGGGTGCTTATTGCCCCGCCTTTTCACATTTATTAAGAGGATACCCCCCTGCTTGCAGCTCTCACATCTTTATCCTCTCTCCCGGAGGGGAAGATAAAGATGAGGGGGAAGTAATAAAATAGATTCTTTGATATTTCGTAAACTTGCTGCGGGGTAGTTTATTTGTGTTTGTGAGTATTCCTTCGAGAAGACACGGTTATTCAGCGTTGATTACATGCATGCATCAAGAGGATATGGTCCGGTAAAAGAATCTATCGAGATAACGTTTCGGGCATGTATTCAATAAAATGCATTGATTCCGAAGTGATGAAGAGATACAAGTTGTGGTAGATCTTTTGCGAAGGAGTTCAGATGACATATGAAGTAAAAGGCAGTACGTACATGGAACCCCAGGACTTAAAGGTAAAACTCCTGGATTTTCTTCCCCGGGTTCCTGTTGAGGATAATATTGTAAGTAGCGAACTAGGCAGAGATTTTCTGGGTCCGGACGAGGTTGTGGCTTTGATTCAGGTGGCAGTGGCCCGCTCTGTTGATTATCAGTCCGACCTGAAAGACGAGTTGCTGAAGATTCACTCTTCAGGAAAAAGTATCAAGGATACGGTCTTTAAGAAAAATCTCTCGGGTATAGGACGGGGGCATTCCCTGGACGGTCTTCCGGTTATTGCCCTGGGTATCAACGGAACCAAGATGATCGACTCCGCCCTTACCGGGGTTGTGTATTCACGTTCTCTTGTCACAAGCGGAAGGCGGCGTGAGGCCAAGTCTCTTGAACTTGTGGTGCCGAGGTCAATAAGCGCAGAGAGTGATCTGTTTGAGGAGTATAGAGAGATCTCGCAGGATCTCTTCGAATTTGCGCAGCAGACCAAGACACGCTTTGCCAAGAAGATCGATGCCATACAGGCCATGAATAAGCTGAAGCCCTATAATGATCCTGCGGATCTTTTTTACGTGCTGCCGTTGAGCTCCCTGGTGAATCTCTCTACCGAGGTCCAGGAGCAGAAGCATGGAAATATACAGTACCTGCCCGAAGAGTGTGCATTGTTCATAGATGCCATTGAAGAGATGATCGACGAGATGGGCATGGGTCAGATCTACCGGATGCGCAAGGCTGTTCCCAGAGAGACGTACCTGCATTACAGCATATTCAGAGAACCGGGCAGGAGCGATTATGCTGCATTAAAACACGAAGAATATGGAAACCCTATCGACCCTAAGGTTGTGGGGATGCTCAATGACCTTCCCGACGCAGCTCGAAAGGAACTCAAGGAGATAAGGGCACTGTTCGATTCGTGCCGGGAATATACCGATTCCCAGAACCTCTATGATATTACATGCAGGAACAGGCAAGTCCTTTCCAGCTTCTGCAGAAGATATAACGAGGCACTGCGGATAAAGACGATAAGCTCCCTGTCCTGGCGCGTCTGGAGCGAGCAGAAGAGGCACGGTACCCTTGCGCAGCATGTAGAGTCTATCTATTCAGCAGCAGACAGGGCATATACCCTGGTCAGGGAGATATGGCCGGTTATCGAGAAGAGAGGAGATATTGACAGGATACTGTCTCAGGCATCAAATGCATTTGTGATCAGTGAGGAACTTGTAAAGGAAAAGGAGATCCTTCAAGGGTATCTTTATCATACTGCAAGGCAGATCATGTTCTATGGAAAACTCATAGAGCGGAACATCCTGAAGCGGGATGCATTGTACTGCGTGCCGAGGAACATCCGGCTGCGAACACTGGAGAGTTATGACCTCATAAATGCGGCCAGCCTGGAACTGCCGTTAAGGCTGTGTACCGAGTGCGAGCCGGAGAGAAGGATAACATCGGAGAAAAAGGCAAAATCACTCAAGAAACATCTTCCGGATCTTGCCTTTCTTCTGGAGCCCAAGTGTTGTCTGGGCTACTGCACCGAGGGGAAGTTCTGTGCGAACATTATACGCTCCAATCCCCGCTACACCATGGATGTACATACGGAAATTGCCGATATCATATCCCGGACAGCAGCAGAACGTTGAGGGAAGAACCTCTTTGAAGGGGACACATGATGTGTGTCCCAATAAGAGCCTCGAGACGGATATGGGTGCAACTATCTTTTATTATACCGGAACCAGGAACTCGTTGTGGTGTTCACAGCAGGCCACGAAATACGAAGGGGTAACCTCGAAGCACGAAAGATAGTATCATGAGGTTGTCTTGAAGGATATACTGAGATCGAGGTGATAGATGATCCCCTGGGAGCTTATCGACAGTGCGCAGGTGCCCGGTAACAAAGGAGTACTCCGCCTGTACAGGCGCGGTGAAGAATATTCCATCAGAACCGCCGGTGTCGAGCTTATGAACAGCCGCGTTCATGGATCGGAAGAGGCTTTAGCCGAATTCGCATGTACGAAGATAGCAAGCAGAACCAGGCCGTATATCCTCGTCGGGGGTCTGGGCATGGGATATACCATGGCCGCTGCCCTTAAGATGCTCGGGGCATCAGGCCGGATCGTTGTGGCCGAACTTGTGCCGAAGGTGGTGGACTGGAACAGGGGCCCACTTGAAGGGCTTAATGGACATGCCCTTCGCGACGATCGGGTCAGGGTTGTCCATGCCGATGTATGTAAGATTCTGCAGAAAGAAATCCAGGCATTCGATGCGATTCTGCTGGATGTGGATAACGGACCCGGCAGTGTTATAAGCAGTGGTAACGACTGGCTCTACTGTGGAGACGGACTTGATGCGGCATTTACAGCCCTCAGGCCGGAGGGTGTGCTGGCGGTGTGGTCTGCCGGTAGGGATCGGGCCTTTGTCTGGCGTCTGCATCAAGCCGGTTTTGCTGTCGACGAGGTCAATGTCCGCGCACGGGGACGTAGCAAGGGAAGGCGAAACACGATCTGGCTTGCCACGAGAAAACCCTCTCGTAAATAGACGGTCTTTATCGATCTCTGCGGAAAGCAAGCTGGGTTTGCCGTGCAGCTTCTTATCAGTCGAGGAGTTCCAGCACGACATGTTTCCTGAGCTTTGCTGCTGTGGCATTCAGGAGGGTGCGGACAGCATCGATGGTCTGCCCGTGTTTGCCGATCACCTTTCCGATATCGTCCTTGTCAACACGTAATTCAAGAACATGCACAGTAGTACCTGTGACTTCCGTTACCTTCACCTCGTCAGGCTTGTCGACCAGAGACCTGACGATCAAATCTAACAGAGCTTTCATCAAATTACCCCGTATTCAATATTGACCGAACATTCATCTTGCCGGTTCTTGCGTGACATACAGTGTACACATAATCCATGCCGGGGCAATGGTTTATTATTAAAAGGATGCCCGGGACGTCTTTTATGTGGGTGGAGCTTGATTGTTTCTGTCATTTTCATAATCTGCTAATAAAGACATGGGATATACCCCCGGATCACCGCAGATCCATAGACACTGTTTGTTAAGATTGACATGGCAGGAGAGAAAGCAGGATGGTAATCCAAATCGTGGATGAATACAAGGCAGGTATGCGTGACGGCAGATGTGTGTACATCATGGGAGAAAAGGTGGAAGAAGTCACCATGCACCCTATGCTCGGCCGAGCCTTCGAAACACTCAAGGCAGGGTATAAGCTCTGTGTTTCCAGGGATCCGGCCATACGGGATCTCCATGTTGCACAACACCCTGAAGCCGGAGAATCCCCGAGCCGTTTTTTCATCACCCCACGAACAACCGAAGATCTTGCCCTGAGGCCATAGACCACGCTGATATCACCAGTGATACACTCACGCCATGGACATGCCTGCGTTCTTGGGTTATGCATGCTGACCATGCCTGTGTAATATCAGGGATGAGTGAAAGTATAAGGAGAAGAACATGGAAACAAATAATGATAACAGCCAGCGTACCTGGGCCATGCTCTGCCATCTGAGCGCCCTGATTGTCCTGTTGGGCATCCCCTTTGGAAATATCCTGGGTCCGTTCATTGTCTGGCTTTTCATGAAGAACAGGTATTCCCTGGTAGATGTTCTGGGCAGGGAATCGATGAATTTTCAGATTGCCATGTCGCTCTACATCACCATTGCCGTTATCCTGGCATTTGCGTTCATGCCCGTCCTTATCGGCTTCTTGTTGTTTCCTGTTGCCGGTCTTCTTGCAGTGGCCGATATTGCCCTCACGATCGTTGCCACGGTAAGGGCAAGCAACAATATACCGTACCGCTACCCCTTTATATTCAGACTGATCAGGTGATCAGTGGGTGTTCCGGCCATGGCCGGAACACAGTTATTTAAGGGGATTTAAGGACATCAAGTTCATCAGAACTCCCTCAGGGATTCCTGGATGCCCTTGTGGGTTTCATACCAGAAGTCCAGCGCCGCACTGTCCCTGTCTTTTTCGAACCTGTCGATCCATTCCAGCAGTTCGCGGTCTTCAACCCCATCGACATCGCGCTTGTTCTTGAGGAAAGTGGCGATGAAATCCATAGTGCGTCCGCTCTCCCAGAAAATCGATGCATTTCTGCTCGAGATGCGGCTGGCTGTCATGACATTGTTTGTCAGAAACTGTTTCTTCATCCCGTAGATGGATTCGATAATCTCGGGGATCATGTCCTCTGCCCATCCCCTGTGGAAACGGCACATGCCCAGGTTGTCCATGGTCAGTTCTGTCAGGAAACGCCTGGCGTTTGTTCTTCCCAGCTCTCTGGGGGGCAGGAAGTCCTTTCCATAGTGCATGTAGTACTTGCCCATGATCGCCATGGGGGATACAGCCCCGGGTGTCCAGTACTGGTTGGGCACCATCCAGCCCTTGCGTGCATAGGCTACATACACGAACCGGTCGAGAATGTCCTTTGACTTCTCCCTGGAGATCCGTCTGGCGCACTTCCGGGCACCCTCGCTCAGGTCGATGATCCCTTTCCTGTCGATAAAGGCATCGAGAAGAGACATGGCCACCTGTGCGTTGCGCAGAGAATCTTCGACTATGCTGAACCCCTTCGGCGAAAAGACAGGCTCCAACGCGGGTATGCCCAGTTCATCATGCGTAAGCAGACCTTCTGCCAGGCATTCCATGAGCCACGAGAGGACCCCACCTGCCGAGATGGCATCGAACCCGTACATGTCGGCGCGGTGTGTGAGCTGCTCTGCAGCCCGCTGGTCGAAGATCCCGCACAGAGGCCCCATGGCCTGATAGGGTTCGTAGTCTTTCTTGTATTCACCCCGCATCTTCTTGCACACCGCTGAACACGGCTCGCCGCAGGTTTTCTGCTGTTTTGTCTCGATCGTTTCCTCGTTGAACTGCTTGAGGTAGTGCCTGATGATGAATGAATCATGGATATCAAGCCGCTGGCTCTCGTCCATGTACATGCTCGTATAGTTGAAAGAAAGCATGGATCCGCCAAGCGTGGCATAATTCACGCCGAAGGTTCCGCCGGTTGAGAATTTCGGGTCGAAGCGGTACTTGGTCGTGGCTTCAAAATCCTTTGCCGCCAGTTTCTGATTGTACCGGCTTTCAAACCACTGATCGGCCACCTTTCTGTCGCGGAAATCTTCATCAATATGGGTTCCCCCATAGATCACACAGGCAATGCCGTGTTCCTGAAGCATCTTTGTGCCCATGCCTCCCCTGCCTGCCCAGGTGTCCACATAACTGAGCTTTCCCCTGGAGATCGGCGCCGAACAGATCGAGCCGAAGTCCGTGATCAGTGCTGCGGGTCCTGTGGCGAGGATGCGGGGTTCATTCTCATAGCGGTGGCCGAAGTCAGAGAGTACCTGTTCCATCATGGAATAGACCCCTTTTCTGCCTTTTTTCCAGGTGCCGATTATGTCTGCGGGGTGGATTCCGACCTGGATCTCCTCACCGTGTATCCTGTTCAGGTAGAGCACCGACGGGGAGGACGCCTTGTTGACAAGGCAGAGCATGTTGATACCCAGATCGTCGAAGACAAGCCCGGCTCCTCCCATCGAAGAGATGAAGAACCCCCCCCAACAGGGAGAGAAGCCCGTAAAGACAAGACGGTTTGACCCCGGAAAGATAGAGCCGGCTAAAAGCCCGGACCCTATGTTCAGGCTGTTGAACTTTCCGCTCAGGTGCAACCCGAGATCGACCGGGCCGAAGAAATCTCCGAGTCCGTAGCGTTCGACCCGGTAGAACCCGCTGGCTGCATCGACAATCAAGACCTTGAGATGTACCTGCATATACTCCTCCTTATTCATCCGGCTGTATGATCCTACAGATTTCTCTTCTCAAACCATGCGAACATTCCTGTGAACAGCGCAGTCAGCACTGCGATAACAATCCAGTGGTTGATCCCCAAGATCCCGTGCAGGGTTATCTTTCCCATGTTTCCCCAGGCAAGGACCGACTCTTTCAACAAGGGGAAGGCCTCTGCATATACTGCCGCACCAACGAGCATACCGGCAAGACCGAAGGTGGCATCCCACCGACCTTCACCGACAGCGGCTACGGCTGTTGCCGGGCAATATCCCACGAAACCCCATCCGACCCCGAAGATCAGCCCTCCGATGAGGTTTGCACCGAGTGATGCAGATTTGATATCCAGTTTGATATATCCCAGATCGGACAGAAGGTAGATGCCGATCATGGATACGATTACCGATGAGATCATGAACTTGACAATGGTGAAGTCCTTCAGCATCAGCGCCCCCAGCTGTTTGTCATAGCGGATCACGTGCGCCTTCTGCATGAGAAACCCGAAGAGTATGCCGGTTACGAGTCCGTACAGGAGAATGTTCATGACTGTCTGCCTCCTTTATACAGGATGCGGGCAACAAGGATGCCCGCGGCAAAGAAGCATATCAGGGAGATGTATCCGCTTATCGCTATCTGAGCCAGACCGCTCAGACCGTGACCGCTGGGTCAACCGCCAGCCAGACGTGCCCCGAACATGAGTACGATCCCTCCCAGGAATGCTGTTGTCCACCGCTTGATCCTGTTCGGTCCGAACCTTGTCTCCCACAGGGGAGGGACAGGAGTCGACTTGAAGTCCCTGCCCATGCGTGAGGCTATCAGCGACCCGAGGAGGCCCCCGAAGACAAACATCCACTGCCAGTCGATCTTTGGAGTGGTCTTTACGAAATACTCCAGGGATTTCACGCGATCAGGCGCAAATACCTGCTCGATATACCCTGCCGAACGCACGAACGTGGTCGATGCGCCGAAATATTTCCCGCTTACCAGCACGGAAAGAACCAGAAGCATTCCTGCCAGTGCACCCGCGACATAAGGGGACCAGCTTGTTCGAGATAAGACACTCATTACCCTTTACCTCCTGCAATACTTTTTTGTCCCGGCATGCATCTGTTCACAGGATCTGTTTCTCGCATACCGGGTATCCTCTTATAAGCTTGAACTCGAACTTGAATAAAGGATACGTATTCAATGGCTGATAGCAAGAGCTGAAGATCCATAAAATTAATAATGGACTTTCAGCGGTTTCTTCTCATGGCTGTTCTCATATACTATAATTATTGTCGAATATCGAGCCATTCAGGCAGGGGTTCCACTTATCCTCTGGAAAATAAGGGTGAGGGGGGATAATAAAAATAGAGCCTTTGGTGCCTCGACAGCTTGCGGCGAGTTATTTCATTCTCTTTCTTTCTTGATCTCCTCCACCTTTACCCAGAAGTCCTGTTCCTTCTTGACGGTGGTCTCGCATTGGGGATCGATCTTGTGAATTCCGGCTATCTCGATGCCTTGTTCCTTCAGGACTGTTACTATTTCCGGCTGGTCATCATTCAAACACGCCAGTGCGATATGTGAGCAGGGAACCTGCATGATATCTTCAGGTTTTCCGGTCAGGGTAAAGGGGAGCCCCTGTGTCGCGATAATCCTTCCGGCAGAGACTGCAGATTCTTTGTCCGGGAAGGTGAAGATACATATCTTGTCGGTGCTGTCTGATCCTGAGAAGGCCCTGATACTGCTGATACATTTTTCCAGGGTGTCTACGGTGATTTTGATATCTCTGTTCCTGTTTTCCCATCCAAGGCTGAACCTTACCGTACCATAGGCGAACTCCGGAGGTACGTGCATGGCAACAATCACGCGGGACAGTACCTTGCCATATGACCTGAAAGCAGGCCCTGTTGATACAAAGATATTGTCTGCATCAAGATTTGCCCCGATGGAATCGGCGAGAACACCCTCGAAGGATATATTCGATATGTGAGGAAGCCTGCCGGCGTTGTATCCGTTTATCCTTGTACCCGGGATACGGTCAAGTATCTGCTGCTCAAGAGATTCTCTCAGGGCTCTGATATGAATATAGTTGTTTTCGAGGTCACGACCGGCAATCTGGCATGCCATGCCGAAACCCACGATTGCCGGTACGTTGTGTGTGCCTGGGTGTAAGCCGTTTTCCTGGCCAGATCCGAAAAGGATCGGTTCGATTTTTGTCTCTTTTCTTATATACAGGGCCCCTGCACCCTTTGGACCGTAGATCTTGTGTGATGATATACTGAGCAGATCAACATGCAGTTTACGCACATCGATCGGTATTTTCCCTGCACTCTGCACGGCATCGCAGTGAAAGGTGATGCCTTTCTTCCGGGCGATCCTTCCGATTTCTTCTATGGGCTGTATTGTCCCAACCTCGTTGTTTGCATGCATGATGCTTATCAGGATCGTGTCATCGCATATGGCATCTTCAAGCGCTCCCACGTCTATTAGTGCGTTTTCATTTACAGGAAGGTAGGTCACTCTGAATCCCAGGTGTTCCAGATGCATGCAGGCCTTAAGCACGCATGCATGTTCAATTGAAGATGTTATGATATGCTTTCCGTCGGACTGACGCGCATAGGCCGCTCCTAACACAGCCATATTGTTCGACTCGGTGCCTGAGCTTGTGAAGACAAGCTCATAAGGCATGGCACCGAGGAGCTTGGCTATCCTTTCGCGAGACTGCTCGAGCGCCTTTCTGGACCGGTGGCCCAGTTCATAGCCGGCGCCTGGACTGGCGAAGTGATTTCCGAAATACGACAGCATAACCCCCATCACATCAGGCTGAACAGGGGTAGTAGATGCATGATCAAGGAAGATATCCTTATGGTGCGACATGGTTCACTCCTATGCACTCCTATGAAAGCCTTTCTGCAAACCGGTAAATGTAACAGCGGAGAAAGAGGATTCTCATCATTTAAGTCTTTTCCTCGATATCTTGTCCGTCAATTTGTCCGGAGGTTTAGTGTGAGTACATACTTTGATAAAGCAATTTTGTCCAGATCAAAGGTTTTTTCGTTATAATGTGATATCTTCAGTGGTATAATGGATCTGTAAAATACATGTAATGGTGGTTCAATGCCGGGGATGAAACTCTTTGTCAGCAACAGGATAGAGGTTCTTGCGCGCCAGCTCGCGCGGGAGCTGGAAGAACCGCTTTCATCGCCGTTTGTCCCGGAAATCGTGGTGGTGCAGAGCAAGGGTATGGAGCGCTGGCTGTCCATGCAGCTTGCCAGGTATCACGGTGTCTGCGCCAACACCTCGTTCCCGTTTCCCAATGCCATGGTCAATGATCTGTTCATGCGCGTGGTAAGGGATGTCCCCGAGGGATCGGTTTTTGAAGTTGATGCCATGGCCTGGCGAATCATGGATAAATTATCCTCTCTTATCGATGAAATCGGGTTTGAGAGCATCAGACATTATGTGGCTGGTGATGTCACAGGGATCAAGCTTTATCAGCTTAGTACTCACCTGGCCGAGACCTTCGACCAGTACATAAT
>DSAD01000184.1 GCA_011372875.1 Deltaproteobacteria bacterium | reverse complement strand
GGATGGGGATACGGATAAAGGGGAATATCTCTGCCCACAACCGGGAAGTCAAATGTCTGCCTCAAGGCTATGCCGTCTTCATCAAAGTATTTCACATAGGTGAGCTTGCCGTCGAGAAACATGGGAATATCGATGGACATGCAGTGAAACCGGTGTGCGATCACACCTTCTCCCTCTACAGCCTCCCCGCCATGAGTGTGAAAGATGTCTATGGAGTCTGTCTCATCAAGGAGTGTATCGTGGGCAAGCCTTGCCAGCAGGTTTGTAGCACCAGGAGAACTCCCCATGCCGATAAGCGCTGTTATACCCGCCTTTTTCGCGTCCTCATCCATCCCCAGTATATCAAGGGTGACATCGACATCGTCACAGATATCGACATAATTGATTCCGCTTTCTATCACAGTCCCCAGTATGGTCTTTACTGTCAGGTAAAATGGACCCACGCAATTCAGGACAACGTCTGATCCTGCTATGGCTTTTCTGATGCTTCCAGGATCTGTTGCATCCATCGGCACGGCCGAGACCTTGCCCGAAGAGATTTCCCTGACAAGATCCTGCGCCCTGTCCATATTCATATCGCCTATCACCACGGATGAAAACATATCCTGGGCAGCAAGGGTCTTTACTGCCACACTGCCGACTGCACCCGAACCTCCAAGCACGATAACCTTAACCATTAACTTGACCTCCCAATTATAAACGCTGTTAAATTTAACATTGTTCATTATTAATTGTCATGTCAAGCATTTTCCATGAATGAAGCACCTCGCCGCAAGCTTTAGAGGTATCAAAAACTGTTTTATCAATACTCCCTCACCCTGGCCCTCTCCCCGAATGGGAAGACAACTCAGAGCGCTGCAAGCAGAGAGACACCCTTTGAATAAACCAGGATTATTCCTTACCTTGCATCAGCAAGCAACTTCACCAGATCGTCAATAACCTGCGAATATACCTTCTCGGCGCTGGGGACAACATATTCGATCATATCACTGTTGAAAAGAGAAATCATCCCATGCAGCGTACTCCACACCCTTACCATGTTCTTCAAAACCGTCTCCTGCGTCAGGGCATTATCACCGCCAACAAGATCACTCAATGCGTTCATGGCAAGACGGGCTATCTCCATGGAAATCCGATATTCTATCTCTGAAAGCTTCTCATATGGGGTCCCTATGTAATCTCGGTACTTCGGGGTTGTCCTGATAAACATGATTTCATAATAAGCACTGTTTTCCCTGCCGAATTTCATATAGGAATCCATCATGCATCGGGCTCGCACGACCGGATCATCACTCTGGCAATATGCCTGTTCCAGGCTTTCACGAAGCCTCTCAAAGCCCATGATTACAATGGTAATGTACAACTCGTCCTTGTTTGCAAAGTAGTTGTAGATATTGGGCGCCGTCATCCCGATCCGGGAAGCGAGCTTTCTCATGGTCAGCGCATCAAAACCCTGGTTGATTATGATTTCCACAGCAGCATCGAGAATCCTGTTACGTATCTGCTCCAGCTCGTCTGGTCTCCTTGCTGTCTTCATGGCAGGAAAACTTAACTTTGTTCAGACATGAAGTCAAGAGCATACGCATCCATTCTCTCTACGGGAGTCATCACTGTTCAAGCAGGATTCTTCCAAGCTTTCTCTGCTTGATATTGGCCACATTAGAGGCTATACGCACTATCCGTTCCAGGTCGTTTGCCATATTATCGAATGAAGGGTCTGTATGAATGCCTGCACTCTCTACAAGGGTTTTAAACTTTGCCTGAAGCTGCACTGCAACCCTTCTGCTGAATATCAGCAGCGGAAGCAGTTCTTTTCGCCGGGGGCGGCTGTCGAGTATTCTTGCCGCCTCATAGGCAAGCATCTCCAGAACGCTTGCATCGGCACCAATCTCTCCAATCCTGGCATCAAGATCCTCTCGAAGAGGTACTGCCTGTTCTTTTATGACACGGGCAAGCGATCCGCACATCGATCTTATCCCCCCGGAGATGGGCCCCATCATCAGGGCATCCTCCACCTCCCTAAACGGCAGGGCCATATCCTCATAGGCGCTTCCATAATTCCCCAGCAGGTCTTTTTTAGAAACCTTGCATCCGTTCATGACGATACCTCCGTGATGACACGGATGGAGAAACCCCAGATCCAACGCTTCTGCGAGCATCAATCCCTGCGATTCCTTTGGAACAACAAATGCGCTGAATCGTTTCCGGTCTTGATCCTCACCTACAACAGCAAACACAATGAACAGGTCTGCAATCAACGCATTGGTCAGGAAGGTCTTCTTCCCGGAAAGGATATAGTGAGAACCTGTATGCTCGGCAGTTGTCGTCAGATATTTCGGGTGAGAGCCGCCCTGCGGCTCTGATATTGCGAGACAGGCCGTTTTCCTGCCGGCAGCCATATCGGGAAGAAATGCCCTGTGCTGCCGGGATGTTCCCTGGATAAGGATGAAAAAACGTGCTGTGAGCAGATGCATGAGCCACGCAACAGCGCATCCGAGATTGTTCCCTCCTGCAGTCAGTGCATGGCCGGCAACCGCGATGCTGAGATAATCTCCTCCTCCTCCGCCAAACTTACGGGGTATTCCGAGGCCGAGCAGGCCTTTACTACCAAGGCCTTTCCATATATCCAAAGGAAATTCCTTCTGGCTATGAAGCTCCGGGCGCGAGCCTATGAACTCTTCAGCAAAGTCAAAGGCTGATTTCCTGACCGAAAGGTTTCTGTCATTTATCGCAGGGGCCATAGTTGCATCCTCTTATATGATAATAACTCTCGGCGCCCAAGGATATGACACTCACAGAACGAGCTCCTCCACGAAACGTACGAGCTGGTTGAGATTTCGGCACGCCCTGATTTCATGGCAATAGGGCTTATAGGAATACATCTCGGAGTCCCCGATATTCCACGACTTCTCCTGTTCGGGATTAAGCCAGATCAGCCTTCGGCACTTCTCCCTCATCTCTGCAAGGATCCTGTCCTCGGGGTAATAATAGTTGGTACGGGCATCACCGATAATTATGAGTGTGGTCTTGTTGTTGAGGATATCCATATAGTCTGCCTTGAAATGACGGAATGTCTCGCCATAGTCAGTGGGTGCATGGTAGTCGATATCGACCTCCTTGAGGACCTTTTCAATGGCATTGTTGATCTCTTCGTTTTCGAATATATCGGTTACCTCTGCCAGGCCTGCGACAAAGACAAAGCTGTTGACCTTTGTAAAACATTCCTGGAGCGAATACAGGATATTGAGCATGAACCGGGCAGCCGCCCAAACAGAAGAAGATATATCGCACAGGGCCACTATCTTGCCTTTTCTTGGAGGTTTCTTCTTGAACCTGATCTCCATGGGCACCCCCTGATAGCGGTCAGCCTTCCTCAGGGTCTTCTTGACATCCAGAAAGCCCCGCTGGTTGGCGGCATAACGACGGGATACAATGTCCTTGAGTTTTCTTACCAGTCTGTCAATGATCTCACGTACCTGTTCCAGCTCTTTGTGGGTGAGCGAAGTAAACGGCCGCTCTCCGAGTTGCCTCAGATACTTCTCATGAGTCATTACCTCTTTGAGTCCATCATTATACGGCCTGGGTTCCTTCAAGAGAAGGGCATGGGCATTATCGAGCTGCCTGGCAAATCTTCGTGCCAGCTCCTGCCGGGTTTTTAATGCATAGTGAAGAGGATTATCATTGAGAAAGCGGTCTATCTCTCCTCTGACGTCGTTGAGCTGGACCATTACCTCGAGACGGCTTGCCAGAGGACCCAGATTGAATTTTCTGTCCTGGGTCATATCAAACTCCTCTGTCTGAAGCATTCTCATTATCTCCAGGAATGCCATGGGGTTGCCGGACAGAAAATCCATTATGGCCTGATGTGATCTGTTTGCGTTTGACTGTTTACCAATACTCTCGATGACATCTCCCATCTTATCAGAGACAGGGTCCGCCTCGTCCAGACTGATATCCTGGAGCATCTCATGAAAGAAAAGATGATAGAGCTGATCGAAATGCGCCTGTTCTCTCCTGCTTTTGGCAAAATTTGTCCTAAGAACAGCCCTGAACTCCACTTCATCGAGCATGTTCACCAACTCGAGCTGTGAAATACAATCGAGGACCTCCGAGGTGGAAACCCGGTATCCGGCAGTGCGGCAGCACGATACAAATCTCAAGATCGCCTTTACCATGACAGATCTCCTAGCCCACTATGCTTGCAATATTTACCTTTACCATCTCCGTGTCTGCCTTGTACTTGCATATCATATTCAGGGTATTGACCAGGACCTCGGAAGTAAGATCTTCCACCTGCAGTGCTATGAGCGAACTAGCCCAGTCAAGCGTCTCTGAAATGCACGGCCTTTTCTTGAGATCCAGATCTCTGATGCTGCGAATAGCGTCCACGATCGCCTCGGCAAGCCTGTCTGATATCCCCGGGATCTTGAGCTTGACAATGCGCATTTCCAACTCACGTTCGGGATAATCAATATAAATGTGTATGCAGCGCCTTTTCAAGGCATCGCTCATATCACGGTAATTATTGGATGTGAGCACCACGAAAGGGATCTTCTTTGCCTTCTTGGTGCCGATCTCAGGTATGGAAACCTGAAAATCACTCAAGAGCTCAAGGAGGAATGCCTCGAACTCCGGGTCTGACTTGTCCACCTCGTCGATCAGCAAGACAGCTTTCTCTTCAGAAGAGATGGCCTGAAGCAACGGCCTGGGCTGAATAAACCTCTCGGAGAAGAACGCGTCTTCCTGCGAGGCTATCCTGTCCACTGCGTCGGCAAGGGTATGAGCACCTGCGATAACATCGCCGATCTTTTCCTTTACCATCTGGGTATACAGGAGCTGCTTTGCATATTCCCACTCATATAGGGCCTTTGACTCATCAAGCCCCTCATAACACTGAAGCCGGATCAGCTGCAGATCGAGGGCCTTGGCAACCGCCTTTGCCAGTTCTGTTTTTCCCACGCCTGCCGGCCCTTCCACCAGAATCGGTTTTCCGGTTACACTGGCGAGGAAGATAACCGTGGCAATCTCCTGAGACGTTATATAATCTGCGTCTTTAAGTTTTTCATGCACATCTGCAACATCTTTGAATGTCATGCCGTTCAGCCCTTTCTGTGATGGAATCGCTGTATTATATCATACATGATCTGTGAAGATAACAACAAACCTCTTTGTTATTCCATAAAAATACCTGCGCTGGAAGATCTCTAAGAACTCTGCTTTATGGCTGTTTATGATGCGAGAACCATGTAGGGCACATAAAGATTCCTTCTTATAATACCGAAGAGTTCAACACCATACCAACAAAGGGGGAACAATCATGAAACGACTGTCTGTCTTCATTATAGGGCTTACCCTCTTCCTTTCTCCAAATGCAATGGCACAAAAGACAGTAACCCTGGCAACCCTTGACTGGCAGCCGTACGTCGGCAGCGATATGTTGGGATACGGGTTCAACGCCGAGATCATCACCGAGGCATACAAAAGGGCCGGCTACACAGTGAAGATAGAGTTCCTGGCCTGGGATGACGCGGTCAGCAAGACACAGCAGGGGGAATATGACGGATTGTTCCCGGAATATTATTCAAAGGACAGGGCTGAAGACTTTATTTACTCTGATTTCTTTTCCAATTCTCTTTTGGTATTCTTCAAGAAGAAAGGTCCCACGATAAACTATTCCTCCCTGAAAGACCTCACTCCATACAAGATAGGCATAGTAAAGGGATATATCAATACAGAAGAGTTCGATTCCGCAGCCTACCTCAACAAGGTTGAATTCGACAGTGACCTCGAAATCCTGAATAATCTGGTCAAGGGGAGCGTGGATATGATCGTGATCGACAAGCTCGTGGCACAATACCTGATCCATGGTAATCTTCCCGAGGCTGCAGACACGTTGGAATCTCTGGATCCTCCGCTCATCATTCACCCCCTGTTCATTGTATATCCGAAGAAGTTGCCGGGCTCCGATCAAAAGGCAAAAGATTTCAATATGGGACTGGATATGATCATGAAAGACGGAACTGTAAAAAAGATCATGGACAGATCAGGCCTGCAGTAACGAACAGGGCCTGCATATGATTGTACCGAGGTTCCATCGAAGGTGCCGCTGAAGTTGGTCCAGCTACGCATCAGCCCTGGGCCTGCATCGTTTATCCAGAGCAAATAACGACTCACTGCTTTGGAACAAAGAGTTCCATGTGTGGAAAATCGCTCAGGTTCTTTGCAATCCCCGCTTTCAGAAAAGAGTTGACCCAGTTGATAATATCGTTCTTTCTGATCTGGCTTCTGAGATTTCTCATCCTCTCTCTTCTCTTTTCCTGAGCCATGGTAAAGGCCTCATAAATGGCATCAGCGACACCCTGCATGTCATAGGGGTTGACCAGGATTGCATTGGGATATAATTGTGCAGCGGCACCTGCAAATTCACTGAGAATCAGGACGCAGTTCTCATCCACACTGCTTGCACAGTATTCCTTGGCAACAAGGTTCATGCCGTCCTTCAACGGCGTGATCAAGGCAATCTCGCATGTCCGGTAGTATGCGACCAGTTCCCTTCGGGAAAGAGACCGGAATATGTAGTGCACAGGGGTCCAACCAACTTCCGTGTATCTCCCGTTGATCTCCCCGACAAGCCTCTCAATCTCCTGCTTGAGCCTTTCATATTCTTCCACATCTCTCCTGCTGGGAACCACAACCTGGATAAGAGCGATCTTACGCCTCAGCTGAGGATAACGTGCCAGTGCATCATCAAATGCCTGCAGCCTCTCAGGGATGCCTTTGGTATAATCAAGACGATCCACCCCGAGAACGAGCTGTCTTCTCGGCAGGTTCTCATGGATTATCCATGCCTGGTCCGCCACCTCCTGCGAACATGCAAAATCGGCGAACTCTTTATAATCAATGCTTATGGGAAACGCCCCCACCCTGACTTCATGATCGGGCATGGCTATATTCATCACCTGCCCCCTCCCGGTAATCCTGCACTTGTGGAGAGCCCTCACACAGTCCAAGAAATTTCTCCTGTCCCGAAATGTCTGAAACCCGAGCAGATCATACTCCAGCAATGCCTGGAGGATCTCAAACCTCCACGGAAGCTTGAGAAATATATCCAGCGGGGGAAACGGCACATGGAGAAAAAACCCGACCTGGCAATACATTCTGCTTTTTCGCAGTTCACGGGCGACCAGGATAAGATGGTAGTCGTGAACCCATATATAGTCGTCATCGTCGGTATGTTCTATTACGGATCGTGCGAACTTCTGATTAGCCTTCTGATACACATCCCAGTATCTGGGATCAAAATTGCAGTTGGAGAAAAGATCATGAAACAGGGG
Organism: Deltaproteobacteria bacterium; assembly: GCA_011372875.1. GTDB lineage: Bacteria > Desulfobacterota > Desulfomonilia > UBA1062 > UBA1062 > DSAD01. The sequence goes on along the minus strand of DSAD01000184.1, from coordinate 21,260 downwards.
CCACAGGATCTCATTGGAAAATCCGTAATAATACATGTCTATCTCATTCTTATTGAGATAAACGTACTTGAGCGCATACCCGCTCTGACCGGCTCCTTCCCTGATAAGATTGTCCAGACGCCCTTCATCCGGACAGTCTTCGGTCGCAATGCCCGGCCAGCCTATCCACAAACCGCCGCGGTCGCGCAGGACAGGACCCATCGCGGTAACCAGCCCCCCGGAACCGCTTTGAATGGACCATCCATCATCATTTGACCTGGAAAGAACCACCGGCAGACGGTTTGATACAACCACAAGTCTATTTGCCGCCATTTTATCCCTCATCAACGATCACGATAAACAAGATCCTTCCACTTCCCTAGAAAACTTTTCACCGATCTTATGTCTTCCAGGAATCCTCTGGCCTTGGTCTCGGGGCAATGGCCGCCGACTCTGATACCGATGCCATAGGGCTGTATCCTTTCAAACGCATCCTCATCGGTCTCATCATCTCCTATGTATACACAAAACGTATCTTCCGGCAGATCAATCAGGAGCGACTCAAGGGCATCTCCCTTGTTCCACCCTGCAGCGCGCAGTTCCAGACCGCCGTTGAATCTCCTTGCCTCAAGATGATGAGTCTTGGCATACCTCTCCCAGACAGGATACAGTTTGTCATACATTCCGGATGCTTCATCAGGAGATATGCCTCTTGTATGCAGTGCAATGCTCGCCCTTTTTATTTCAAGACAGTCCCTCAAACCTGCTTCAATACCATATCTTTGAGCCAGGACAAGACCTTCTCCCTGTCCGGGAGAGAGCTTTTTCACAACGACCTCGCCCAAAGGATTCCTGAATTCAAACCCGTGACTGCCCACCATGGTAACAGGTATGTTCCCGAGAAGTTCAGCTAGCTCGAAAAGAGATCGGCCGGAAATAATAGCAAGCACAGTATCTTTTCTGCATGAGATCTGTTCTAGAATTTCAACGATACCGTCAAGAGGGACAGCGCTCATCCTCTCTTCTTTAAACGGGGCCAGGGTACCATCATAGTCAAGACCGAGAAACTTGGATCCGGCGTCACTGAGCAGAGACCAGAAAGAGTGATCGTCTGTTATGGAGATGTCCCCTGTTTTCTTTTCATGATTCATTGTGTCTCTATCCTGTCTTGCCGCTTGAACATGACGGCAACCATAAGTGTAAGATATTCACGCAGGTGCCTTGTTATAAGGAAATTCTCAAGCACGAACCGATGAGCCTTTTCTCCCATCTTCTGAAGCTTCTCACGTCGTTTCAGCAGATAGCGAATACGAAGAGCCGCGCCTTCGGGCGTGTTTACCAGAAAGCCAGTATGGTGATTTATCACCTGAAGCCGAATACCCCCGGTGTCTCCACCTATAACCGGCTTACCCTTCCACATCGCCTCGGTCACGGTAAGCCCGAATCCTTCCCGTGTGGACTTCTGCAGAACAATATCCGATACCCTCTGCAGTGCATTGATGGTAAGATGATCGTCCGAGGGCAGCATCAGTACATGGATATCCGGATCACCATCCGCAGCAAAGCGGACCTGAGCAAGAACCTCCTCACCTTCCGGATCATCGCTTGCTCCTCCACCGGCAAGCACAAGCTGAATGGGATGAAATTCTTTGGCCAGCCGGTAGGAATGTATTACGCCGACAGGATCCTTAAACCTGTCAAATCGCGATACCTGCGTGATGATCGGCCTCGCAGGATCAAGGCCGTATTTCATGCATACCTTTTCAAGATCATCACTGCTTACATCAATATTCTTCTTGCTCAGAGGATCGATGCTCGGAGCGATAAGATAGAGGGGATGGGGCAACGGTTGAGCAAACTCGGAAAGAGACCAGATGCTGGCATCGTACTGACTGACAAAATACCGGAGATACTTCCAGACTTGACGGTAAGGATGGCTTACATCAATATGACAACGCCAGATCCATTTTCCTTTGCGTACCGGACAACTAGCGATAAGGGCAGCCGGCTGCGGATCATGAATGATAACAATATCAGCGTCTTCGAGATGCCTTTGTAATCCTTCATAATTTTCTTTAACTGTCTCTTCATAGTTTCTCAGCATCTCTTCCGATATATCGGCCCTGTTTCCCTGCAGCGCATTGTGCATGAGCTTGGTACACTGATAGAATTCCTTGTTTCCTGTTATCACTTCCCATTTCGCATTGATCCCAAGCTCCTTTTTCAGCGGTATCAGGCGATGAAGAATCTCTGCCACGCCTCCTCCCTCCTTGGTGGAGTTGACATGCACAACATTCATTCCGTCCAGGATCCTGGCCAGTTGACGCAACTGATCAATCACATCAGGACCGACAATAGCTTCATATTCAGCAAGAAGTCCTGCCATCTTAACTGCCCCTTAAATCGAAGTGTCGTGCAAACACACAGGCCAACTCCTGCCTGAGTTCAACCAGTGTGGTAAAATAAGGATCAATGATCGATATCTGTTCTTTCAAAGGCATGCAAGAATCATCGATGCCATTGAGCCACTCGGTGAAGTCATCGTTTCCGGAAGGGGTCCGTCTCCTTGCATCGATGAAATGGTAGAATATGCTTCCCACAGACATATGTGGAATCAGGCCGGCCAGCTCTTTGGGATCATAAAATCTCCTGCCGGTATCGAAAACGACAATCTGTGAACGTACAAAATAGAAACGGCTCGATGCCATTACATAGGATAGCGTCTCGCTCTCTTCCAGCCGTTCTTCAATCACATCGACGACCTCACTGCGCAGATCCTCTAGATCCTTATAATCAGTGGGGTTGATCAATGCAAGCCTCTCTGCCAGGGCTTTATCATGAATACTGTGACGGGCCCATATGGCAAAATCATTCTGGAACTCCGGGTCATCAAAACGGGGTCGCAAAAGCCCTCCCCAGAAATGATAGTATATGCAACTCTTATTTGTTGTCTGAATCCTGTCTAGCAATTCACGCAGCGTCTGTGCCTGCTGACCGGTAGAGATTGCTATCAGGGCACAATCTTTAAGGCTGAATGCCTCTGTCATAATACAACCTCATCTTTACATTGGATATGCCCGGCAAAAAAACCTCTGAATTCATCATTTTTTTGATAAACAGCACACATAATGCCTGTTGCTCATGAATAGTGCTATGATATCGAATGGTTAATTTTGTCTTTCCTATAATAATACCGATGCAATCTCCTTTGTCAAGGCGATCATCCGATCTGACAAAATGCCTCGCCTGTCAGCCTCCATATGAGATGTGCTGCCAAGCCCCCTTTTTCTTATTGTAATCACATCAAAAAGTTTTTAATCTGTGAACAGTGCTTGTGACACCGAGAATGTAATGACGGTTGAAGATGTTAAAAAGGAGGCATTAAAATGAAAAAGGTAGTTGTGTTTGTTGTGGGGGTCATATTTATCATATGCACACTTGGAACCATGGTGCACGCAGGACACGGTCATATCAACGTAAACACCGCAACATCAGAAGAACTTCAACTTCTGCCGGGCATTGGAGAATCCATCGCGCAGAACATCATTGAATTCAGACAGGCCAATGGGCAGTTCTCTTCATTGGAAGACCTGGTCAAGGTGAAAGGCATTGGCGAAGCAAAACTGAAAAACATCAAAGATTTCCTGAAACTGGAAGGAACCTCGGATTTTGACCCGACAGGGATTCCATCGAAACAGGCAAAATAGTATTAAATAAGATTATCAGTCAAAAAAAGACCGTCATGACATCAGTGATATAAAAGCGGTGCCGCTTTCGGCACCGCTTTTCCATTACGGATTGAATGTGGAAATCTTTCTGAGTTCTTCGAAAAGTTGTTCTTCTTCTTTGCTCAGATTCTTCGGGGTAACGATCTTTATCTGAGCGAAAAGATCACCTTTGCGCGCAAGCCCTTTCCCCTTCAGCCTGAGCCTCTGCCCGGACGATACGCCCTGAGGAATCTTGAGGTTGCAGGTTCCGTCCAGGGTCTGAATCTCCTTTGTAGCGCCCAGGGCCGCATCCCAGGGTGTAACCGGAACATCCATGATAATATTGTTGCCTTCGAGCCGATACTTGCCGTTCTGAGCCAGCTTTACCTTGAGGTAAAGGTCTCCTGACCCTCCAGGCCCTGCATTGCCCTGCCCTGAAAGCCGAATCTTCATGCCGTCGTAGGCACCTGCCGGGATCTTTACATTCAGCTGTTTATCACCTCCCGGCCCCTTGAGATGAATCTCCCTGGTGGCTCCTCTATGAGCATCTTCAAGAGAGATCGTCACATCGGTAGTGAGATCTGAACCTTTCGGACGGGCTGATCTTCTCTGGGAATGCTCATCCATCCCCGGATTTCCGAAAAGAGATTCGAAAAAGTCGGAAAAACCCCCACCTGTGAATTGGCCGGCACCCGTACCGAAGTCAAAAGAGAAGCTGCGCCCTGTTTGGCCTGAATGCATACCAAAAGGCTGCCTGCCAAAGATATCCTCAGACCCTGGAGGGGGCCTGAAGCTCTGTCCTTCCTGCCAGTTATTCCCGAGCGCATCGTAGCGTACGCGTTTTTCAGGATCACTCAGGACCTCATGGGCCTCATTGATCTCTTTGAACCTTTTCTCAGCATCAGGATCGTTCTTGCAGGTGTCGGGATGACAGTCTCTCGCAAGTTTTCTGTATCTCTTCTTTATCTCTTCTGGAGTTGCATCTTTTTGTAAACCCAGAAGCTTATAGTAATCTTTGTATTCCACCTCTATAACCTCGACATGACACAGAGTTTCTTCTTAGGTAGGGCTGCATGGATAATAAATCAAGAGAGAATAAATAATTCCCGGACGACCACATCTGCGCACAACATGCAAAGGTACTCAGAAACGGCTCTCTATCTGTGCGATAATAGCTTGTGGTATTCGTACAAGATCGTCAGAACAATATCCGGTATCATGTATCCTATTCAGGGCTTCATTCAGATAGTCTTGAGCAACGTCCCTGCTTTTGTGCAATATTCCGGGTTCGATATGAGAAATTATGTATTGCTGTTTCTCCACAGGAGAAGACATCCCTGAAACCGCTTTGAGAACCTCCGGCCTTTCTTTGAACAGAAACACCAGGGGGAGCGTGGATTTGCCCTCGAAAATATCGTTGAAAGGATCCTTGTTGTCATCCTTGCTCGGGGAGAGATTAATGATGTCGTCCACGATCTGAAACCCCATGCCGACAGCCCTGCCATATACTCGCAATGTATCCAGCTCTTCCTGATGAAGCCCTGCAAGAACCCCCGGCGCATATGTACAGAATTCAAAAAGGGTTGCTGTCTTCAGATAGATGATATCCAGATACACCTCGATATCATCATGAAAAGACCCGGCATACTCGAGTTCCTTGAGTTCTCCTTCTGCCATCTTCTTTATTGTCTGAACCATGGATGCAATGATATCGAGACTCCCCAGCTTACACATGGTCTCCATTGCCGAAGCAGAAATGAAATCCCCTGTCAGGAGTGCGGGTTTGTCGCCGAATACCTGGTTTGCAGTCGGCCTGGAACGCCTCATCTCCGTGCCGTCTACAACATCGTCGTGAAGAAGGCTTGCCGTATGCATAAGTTCCACCGCATATGAAAGAGGAAGGATCCTGTCCTGGGAAAGTCCCACAGCCTTTCCAATGAGCATGACCAGTTTAGGCCTGAGACGCTTGCCCCCGGCATTAAGGATATATTCCCCTATCTGGCCGGTATAGGTGGTGGAACTCCTGATAATCTCTCGGAGCTTTTCTTCAAACTCGACAAACATGATCTGACCTATATCAGAGCACACCATCAATATCAACGGAAACATCCCGTGCGCTGTATTGCATTTACCGGATCTTTTTATTGATTCTCCTGCCTGATCTTTTCAATTATCGTGGTGGTGGAGCGTCCTTCAGTGAATGGCAGCGAATAGACTTGACCACCGTATGACCGCACAACATCACTGCCCACAATATCTTCTATCTTCCAGTCTCCGCCCTTAACAAGCACATGGGGACATATCTGTCCAACAAGCTTAGACGGCGTATCCTCATCGAATATGCAGATATAATCAACACATTCCATGCCGGCAAGAACCGCTGCCCGAGAGTCCTGTGTGTTGATGGGCCTTCCGGGCCCTTTGAGCCTTGTGACCGAAGCATCTGCATTGAGCCCCACTATCAAGACGTCTCCAAGGGATTTTGCCTGATTCAGGTATAATACGTGACCCTCATGAAGGATATCAAAACAGCCGTTCGTGAAAACAATACTCATTCCTCTTTCCTTTAATACCGCAGCCCTTACCTCAACTTTATCCTTCTCGATCTGCTTTTCAAAAAGCCTGACTTCTTCAGGCCAATGCCTGGATGCCATTCGGGCAGTATACCTGCCCAATGAATGATAGGAAGGAAGGATATCCGGAAACCGTTCGTACAACTCGGCCATATGAGCCTTTACCGTTGCCCAGTCACCCCTTTGTATCGGCCCGGTCAGAGCTGATTGTCCATATTTTTCGATATTTGCGACCGTGCTTTTTATAAGCGGAACAAGATGTTCCATGGACATCCCTGATGCCTCGATCAGTTCTCGTGCCTGGGAAACAAGGCTTACCAGATAATTCGATGCGATCACAGCTGCGGTGTGATAGATTATCTTGTCCTGTTTCGCTATGGTTATCAGGCGTGAGCCGATTGAGTTCATCATATCCCGCGCTGCCCCGATTGCCTCGACTGATCCTTCTGCGGTAAACCAGCATTGCCGAACGGCCTTTTCAGCACCGGCCATATCCATAATAGATTGAAGGGGGTGCAGACTTGCCACCTCTCCTCCGCTTGAGGCAAGACTTGCAAGAAGCTCAGAGGAAAACAGCCCGCTGAAATGATAAAAGCAGATTCCCTTACATTGCGCTCCCCATATCTTGGCCATGGCTTGAGCAACATCAGCAATAACACTGTCGGGGACAGCTATGAATACAACATCCACCCCTGATGGTCCTGCCGGTAGTGTCGATATTACCGGGATATCATGCCCCAGACTCTTTGATGAAACCACCCAGACAGGTGTATGCCCTTCCTGGGAAAGCAGCCCAAGCAGAACACTGCCGACTTTGCCGAAGCCGATTATACCGAATCTATATTTCATCTATTCTGCCCTTCTTCATCAACAGGGCGTATTTGTCCCAGTCCATGGTAAACCTGAGACTGTTTACCGTCTTTTCCACAATGTCATGATATTGAGAGTGACCGACATACGCCTTCAATCTTTTCGAAATAGGGAATATCTGCTCGGAAGGGCTCCAACGGGCTTTCTCGAGTGTGTCTGCATTCAATAAACAATCATGTGTTATGGCATCAGAAACCATGGCGAGAGGTTTTTCATAAAGATCCCTGATCATGGCCTGCAGCATGCCTGTATCCACAGGGGAAAAAAACGAATACATGCGGGAATATATCTCGGAATACATACGGGAATATATTACTGCGGCATGATAGTATTCAGGTATATCAATTATGGCATCCTTGTTCAGGGTCTTTCCAAACGAATACAGCATTGCCTGCATATTCTTGAGACCGCCGAGACCGGGATGTATCTGACCGGGAAGCCTCGGTTTGTCGGAATTATATGATGCCTTGGGATCCTGAAGAGCGAGCCATTCCACCAACAGCATAGACAGTCCATCAGGAAAATCATACCCGTCTACAAAGTGCTCAGTGGGCCTGAAAACGCCCTCCCGTATAATAAGCTCGATAAGCCGGGTATCTTTATCCAGGGCATCATGGTTCACGTAGAGTCTTGAGGTGTAATTATCCTGTTTCGATATGGTTATAATGAGATTACGATAGCCTTTTTTATAAAGAATCTCGACAATACCTACCTTCTCCAGCATCTTCATTATCTGCTTCTCATCGTAAACACCCAGGAAGCGGCTCGACAAGAACAGATCGTCCTTATCTCCGAGCGGGTCCGGGGCAATGGAATAGGTTATGTCTTCCAGATATTTTGGTTCTTTTTTCGGGTGCATGATATTTGGCGTCATCCGATGATCCTTCCAATACTGGTGAATATCACTTGCGCTGCCCCGGCTCTTTTAAGCGAAGCCGATACCTCCTGCGCTGTCTGAGCGGTTGTGATCACGTCATCTACAACCAGGACATCTTTACCTTTGACTTTATCTGAGACAAATGCTCCGCGAAGATTCCCCCTCCTCTCGGATCGTTTTAACCCGACCTGACTCGGGGTTCTCCTCACCTTGCGTATGGCATTATATCTCATATCTATGCCCATATATCCAGACAATTCACGCCCGATAAGCGCAGCCTGGTTATAGCCCCTGCTCATCATCCTTGTCCAATGCAGGGGAACAAAGGTTATCATGTCCGCATGGATATCCTTTCGGATAAGCAAGTCAAACACCAATCCGGCAAGAGGTTTCTTGAATACTGTGGCATTATTATACTTGAAACTGTGAATGATATCCTTGAGAAGCCCGTCGAACACCCCGGCAGAGACCATCCGGTCAAATGAAGGCCGTCTCATCCGGCATTCTATGCATATCCCGGGAGCACCAACAGGCTTGCCGCATATATCACATATGGGTTCCGGCACTGCCAGGATCTGCGAACGGCACGCACAACACAAGCCCATCTGTACTCCAACCCCTGATCCGCATACAAGACATCTGCGGGGAAAGATATGGGTGTGAAAAGCTCCGGACATGAAAAGAGCATATCATATAAAACCGATGTTCGACAATATCCCCGGGATGTCTTGTGCAGACGTTACGAACGTCTCAACCGGATCAAAGAACCAGGTCAATAATATTTGTGATAGTTGTATTTGCGGTACTTGTATTTCTTGGCAGGAAGCTCGTCGAGTGCATTGAGAACAGTGCCTACAATCTTATCCTTGGGCAGATTATCCAGGGCCATCTTGAAATCGGATTCCTTTGTGTAACGGTATCTCGTTACCATGACAATCGCTTCAACCTGGTCAGCGATAATCTTCGGGTCCACAGTAGCCTGGATAGGGGAAGTATCTATTATCAGGAAACGGTCTGTGTACCGCTGACTCAGTTCCTCAATAAGAGAACTCATCCTTTTTGACTCCAGAAGCTCCGAAGGGTTTGGCGGGGCTTCTTTACCTGCAGGCAGGATCGTGAGCTTATTGATCGGGGTCTTGATAAGGCAGTCCTCTATTTGCGCACTGCCCTGTATGATCTCGCTGACCCCTTTTGATGGGGCATATTTAAAGAGATTATTCAAAGAAGGCTTTCTGAGATCGCATTCAACCAGCAGTACGTGCTGGTCGTCGCCCTTGGCTATGGCAATGGCCAGATTGGATGCAATGAGAGACTTGCCTTCTCCCGGCAATGCACTGGTTATCATGATGATCCTGGGGACAGGCTTGTCCTGCATATGAAACAGGTGTGTTCTCAGCTTCCTTATCTGTTCTGCTGTATATGAATACGGCATATGGTACATATAAAGGTGATCATCGAGACGCCCTGTCGTTCCTGCCTGGTTCAACGAGCCATCGTCTTTTATTTCCAAAGCCCTGGATATTTTCAAATGCTAATCCTCCATACTGATCTTGACAGGTTTTGCATACAAGAAACCCTTGTCCCTGAGTTCGCCTGCATATCCTATGGCATCGCCGCGTGAATCGAACGTACCTATGGTAATGCGGTACCAGGTATTTCTTTGTGCATCGAGATAGGGATAAATCGTTGCCTGGTATCCTTTATTCAGGAGATCCAGAAAAACCGCCTTTGCCTCGGCAACCGAATGATATGACGCAACGCTGACACTGTAGAGCACCCTCGGCACTGTCTGTACGGCCGGCATAATGATCTCCTGACCCTCATATATCAGATCGATATTTGAAAGATCAGGATTAGCCATTCTTATGGATTGAAGTATTCCGGCATCCACCCTTCCGTAATAGTCTGCAGCAAGTTCAGCGATCGTATCACCTACACTTACGGTCACGATCCTGCCTTTTTCCAGCTCCGGCTCATTCATGCTCACAGGTATGGGCGGATCATCCATTAGGGCCCCTTCATCCAGCATGGCGACATTTTCCCTGATAACCTTTCGAACAGGTTCTTGTTGAGCAACAGCAGCATCAGGAGCATGTTCCGGTTTATTTAGAACCTCTGCCTCGGCAGGATCTGAAGGCTTCTCCGGGATATCTCGCGGACTCGAGGTGACAGGCATAGAGATCTCCTGTCTGGAATCATCCTGAGAATGCCTGCCTATTGAATATACAGTCCATCCTGCTGCGACCAGGACAATGCAGATACCAGCAACAGCAGCTATCTTTGTCCATATTCCTATCCTGCTGACGGCTGCGGCCCTGAACAACGACGGCGGTGCTGTAGCGGACTTTCCATAGGTGCCCTCAAGATCCGATACGACCTTTCTCACGAGCTGAGCATTGACCTGCCTGGTGTTATCAGTAAAGGCACCTAATAGAACATTATCGCATACAATATTTATAAGTCTCGGGAATCCTTTTGAATACCGGTATATCTCTGCCAGTGCGGACACGGTAAATATGGGTTTTTCCATTGGCTCGTATCCGGCCACCCTGAGCCGGTGATCAATATAATCCCTTGTTTCATTACTGTCCAGCGGCGGGATATGGTACTTGAGCCCTATACGCTGTTTGAGCTGCCTGAGATGTGGACTCTTGAGCTTGTCATTGAGTTCCTGCTGCCCAAGAAGCATTATCTGAACCAGCTTCTCGTTGGTTGTCTCAAGATTCGAAAGCAGCCTGATCTCTTCGAGCATCTCTATTGAAAGCCCCTGTGATTCATCAACGATCAGCACTGCACCTCCTGTTGCCTTGAGGCGCTCCTCGTATTCGTGGATAAAATCCCTCGAGCGCTTCCCATCGGGCATGGAAATGGCTTCACCCAGGAGAAAATAGAGGTTCTCCACCTTGATGTGGGGGTTCTTGATCACGACCTTGGGCATGCGTGGAGGAAGCTTCAGAAGAAAGGCATTCAGGATCGTGGTCTTGCCTGTACCCACCTCTCCGGTAATAACCACGAATCCGCTCGCCTCCTTGATACCGTAGAGAAGGTGTGCAAGCGCCTCTTTATGGCCGGGGCTCATGTACAGAAATCGCGGGTCGGGCGTGATGGAAAATGGCTTAAGTTTTAACCCGAAGAATTCCCTGTACATATACGCGCCTCAGAAAGGAAGTTTTGCAGGCAGGACAACGGTTATATCGTTCATGTACGAATAAATTATGATTGCCACCCCGGCAACCGCAATAAATACGTTTATGCCCATATACATAAGAGTCCTCATCTTCCGCTTTCGCTTGTCAGCCGGTGTAAGGGCAAGGGGGACAGCAGATATGCACGAAATACCTCCGCTCCACTTTTCCAGCTGCTTGATCCCTTTGACCGTGCTGTCGACCATTTCAAGCAGAACGATAAACCCTATACCTGTGCCCAGTCCGAGGACAAGAAAGACAAAGGCTATCCTTATCAGGTTGGGGCTGACCGGGATCTCGGGCGGCTGAGCGTAGTCAACGATCCTGAACTGCTCCCCCTGCTGCCTCATCTCCATGCTCTCGGCACGTTTTGCCTCGTAGAGCCTGTCAAGTAGCCTCTGGTAGTTCTGCTGGGTGATGTTATAGTCCCTGGTGAGCGCTGCAAGCTCTTGTTCCCTTTTCGGGGTATTCTCCACCCGCTGCTGATAATACTCTATCCTTTCTTTGAGCCGATCGGAATCTGCTTTGAGTCCTTCAACCTCCATGTTTATCGTTGCAAACTGATTCCTCAGCTCAAGGACATGAGGATCGGTAACACCGGTCTCTCCGTCAGCAGATTGCTTTTCAAGATCATCGATCTGCTGCCTGAGCTGTTTGACCACCGGGTGCTCAGCGGTATATCTGGAACTTGCATTCTCCAGCTGTGCTCTCAGTTCGGCCATCCTCTGACCCCGCTGCGACATGGTGGCGCCGGGCTGATCAGTCTCTATATTGGAAAGCTGCCTCTGTATGTCCAGTCTCCTGTTCATTGCTTCGGCAAGAGACGCCTGCACTGATTCAAGACGCATCTGAAGCCCCGATATGGTGGAGATATTACTGGTAAGCTGCTCGGGGAGTTCCCCCATATACTTGTTGCGATATTCCTCGACCTGCCCTTCCTGTTGCTGCAGAAGCGTCTTGAGATCGCCTAGCTGCTTTTCCAGGAAAAGCGTCGTCTGAGCCGCCTGCCTTGCCCTGAGCTTCAGGTGGGACTCGATGAAAAAAGAGGCAAGCCTGTTGGTGACATCCGCCACTACCTGAGGATCCCGCTCCCTGAAGGTAATGGTAAAGGAACTCGTCTGGCCCCTGGCACCACCCAGGGTAACAACATCGATACGCTTGCGCATGGATGCCACCAGGAGATCCATGGACACGTTCTCGTCTCTTTGTTCCTGATACAGGTTCATATCCTTGATGATCTTTTCAAGATTCGATCGGGACATGACTTCCTGTGAGAGGGTCCTGACCCGCTCATCGATACCTGCCCCCACGGTCGATTGCACATATGAAGAAGGGATCTCCTGCGGTTGCACAAGGATCAGCGTTCTTGCCTCAAACGTCCTCGGAAGCACCACGTAGAGCCATGCTCCGATGAGCAGAAAGACACCGAGAGGTATGGTGACAAGATACCATTTCTTCACCAATGTATCGATGACACTCTGAATTTCTATGTTCTTTGCCGGTTCCGTCAATATCGTCCCTCTATAGTAATCCTGTATCGGTTTTCCCTTTCGGTTTCTGAAATCTCATAGCCATGCTGCAGATGCTCAAATGAGATGGTTGCACTGAGATACTCCACAGGGTCCCAGATAAGGGAAAAACTCCCCATGAGATCCTTTTCCTTTTCCGCATCGATATCTGCCGTGGGTTCTCTAAATCCATAAGTCCCTGTGACAGCACTTCTCAAGGTCCTCATGAACATCCTTTCCCATGAAAGAGATGCAGCTCTTGTAATGTATGTACCATATCTGTCTGTAGTAAATTCAGCGGTATAGCCCCTCGATGCCCTGACAAGAAAGACATCATAGCGGGTTTCTGTTCTCAGTTCACACTCGAAGGTATATGAACCCTGCCTGTCGTACTCTTCCATATTCAGCCAGCTGTAACCGCCGGAGATATCGATGTGAGTGTTCTGCGTCAGTAAATACCCTGCCGTAACCCTCGCATTGTAGATGTTCTCACTGGGCAGACGCCCCCTGTCCTCGTGCATATACGTGAAACCGACCCCGAGCTCCACCCTTGTTGTCACCATATATCCCCAGTGCGCGTTTGAAGTGGACACCCAGGTATTATCGCTGAGCTCATACCTATGGTAAAGATAATCATATCCCAGAGAAAGCCTTTGTCTTTGCGTCAATTGATGCGTAAGGCCGACGCTCGGCCCCTGGGTTGTGAGATTCTCTTCAGGATAAGGGTTGTTCTCGTACGTACCCGTATATCCCAGAGAAAGCAAGGTCGCGGGGCTCAACTGATAACCGTAACCGAGCGTGCCGCTCTGAATACGGGACTTCCCCAGAGGGTCATCGAGACTTTCTCTCCTGCTGGACACCCTGTATGCATAGGCGAGATCAAGGGAATGATGAGACCATGATGTCGCGGCATGGGTGTCAAATACCGCCTCGAGGGATTCTTCCTCGTCGTACTTTCTATGGTAGCTTCTTGCTATGTATCCGGAGTTTTCCCAGACCGAAGAAGGGGTTGCCGCAGAAAGGACAATGGAAGGGCCTATCAGATATATACTTTCTTTACGCTTGTCATGGGCCGTCCCGAAATAGTTGTCCGTATATTCATAGGAGGAAAACACACCGGGATGAACCTCATAGACAGCCGCGCAAAGAGGACTGCAGATGAACACCGCTGAAAGAAAATAAAATGAGACAGCTCGGGGTATCAGTTTCCTCACGGGACTATAATGGTATCTCCGGGTTTGATGGAAACATCTTCCTGCTTACCCTTGACGATACTTGTATAGCTTACCTTTCGTCTGCTCTGTTCACCGCCTTCATATCTCAGAATGACAATGCCGCCCTTGTCAGCCCATTCGGTAAAACCTCCGGCCCTGGAAATAACCTGGGTGAGATACATATCACGGTCGAGTATGTATTCACCAGGGGCATTGATCTGTCCATCGACATAAATGCGTTTGCTTCTCGGCTCTATAATGATGACTGCACAGCGAGGATCTTTTATGAACTTTGCAAGAACAATCTCTATGTCTTTCTGTAGCTTTGCAGGGGTTTTATCCGCGGCCTTGATATCTCCCACAAGAGGTATGGAGATATACCCGTCGGTCCTCACAACGACCTGCCTGGAAAGACTCTCCTCTCCCCATACCGAGATGTCGAGCAGATCGGAAGCCCCTATGATATAATCAGCATCCAGGGCCAGTGCGTTTATCGGGAGTAAAACAAACAAAAGGGCTACAAGTATATTCTTCATCGCTCATCCCTCGTCATTTTTCTATGCCGCATTCCTTTATCTTGTAAAGAAGGGCCTTATAACTTATTTGAAGCATTTGTGCAGCCTTTTTCTTGTTCCAGTTCGTTTCTCTAAGCGCCAGCAGGATCATATCCCTTTCAGCCTTGATCGAGGCCTCCTTTGCCGCTATCTTCAGCGGCATGATCTCTTTATCGTCCGAGACGAGATCAATGGGTTCCTGCTTGGTCTCCTTTATCTGTTTTCCTTGAATAAATGCCCCTCCATCCCTGAGGTATTGAAGAAGGTCATTGACATCTCCGAGTATAACCAGTCTCTTGACCTGGTTTTTCAATTCCCGAACATTTCCCGGCCAGGAATACCCGAGCAGAAAAGGATATACTTCCTCTTTATCCAGGATAATATTCTTACCGTATTTTTCATTATACGCATCCATGAAATACTCAAAAAGATATATAATATCTTCATTTCTCTCGGACAAGGGAGGGATATGTATATTGACCACATTCAGACGATAATAGATATCCTCCCTGAATATGCCCTGCTCCACAGCCTTACGTAAATCCCTGTTTGTGGCTGTAATAATCCTTACATTAACCTTGACATCCTGCTTTCCGCCAAGACGGGAGAATGTTCCTTCCTGAAGAACCTGCAGCAGTTTTGACTGTATACTCAGGTCCATTTCTCCGATCTCATCCAGAAAGATAGTACCATTGTTCGCCAGTTCGAACTTGCCCGCCTTGGACTTGTAAGCACCGGTAAAAGCACCACGTTCATACCCGAAGAGTTCTGATTCAAGAAGATCATGAGGCAGCGCGGCACAATTGACCTTGACAAAAGGCTTGTCTCTCATAGCCGAACTGTAATGAAGGGCCCGCGCAACGAGTTCCTTGCCAGTTCCGCTCTCTCCTTCGATCAGAACACTCACATCCGTTTCAGCCACCTGATCGACAAGGTCTTTGACCCGCTGCATCTTTGGACTGTTGTACATGAATTCACCGCGGAGCTCATCTATCCTGAGCTGTTTCTTCAGGCTTGAAATCTCGGTTAAGAGTTTCTTTTTCTCCAGCGATTTGATTATGGCAAGTTCCAATTCCTCTTCCTCGAAAGGTTTAACGAGGTAGTCGGTTGCCCCTGATTTCATGGCCTTGACAATAATATTCGTCTGACCCAGCGCAGACAGCATCAGAACGGGCAAATCCCCTGAAAGCTTTTTAAGTTCGCTCAGGGTCTCCAGTCCGTCCATCTCGGGCATGAGTATGTCCAGGATCACAAGTGATACTTCGGTGCCGGTACGCAGCTCATTTACTGCATCTTTTCCATTGGACACGGTAATAACATCATACCCGCTCTGACTGAGCAGTTTGGCTATATACCTGCGAATACTGTCATCATCATCTACAACCAGAATCTTGATCTTATCGTTCATTGTCATCCAAGCCCACCACTATATGATATTACTAATACATTAAACAAGTTAGCTATTCAAGGGTATTGTGATAACGAAATGTCCTCCGCCATCCGATGAACGGGCTTCCACATGCCCACCGTGAGCATGAATGATCTCCCTTGTTATTGCCAGACCAAGACCAATTCCGCCCTTTGCCCTGCCGTTTATCCCTACGAAAAAGTCGCTGAACAGCTCCCTCGCCTCTTCAGGACGGATCCCCGGTCCCTGATCAATAAACGATATCATAACACTTTCCTTGTTCAGCATCTTGTCTAGGGAATCACTTTCGAAAACCCCACTGGATACAGTAATTCTAACCTCACCGCCGTCAGGAGAGTGTTTCACGGCATTATCGAGCAGATTGCATATGGCCTGCTCGAATTTTATCGGATCAACATAAATCTGCGGTATATGCCCATTATCTTCAAATATGATCCTCACATTCTTCTCTTGAGCGCTTATCTGCATATTCCTCACAATACCGCTGATATAATCACAACTGTTAACATGTTGTTTATGCAAAGAGTTCTTTTCGGTATTTATCTTTGCAAAATCAAGCAGAGAATTACTGAAATGAAGAAGTTTCTCACATTGGGTCTCGATCTCATAGATGCTTTCCTGCTGAGATTCTGTTAGGGTTTGCTCGGTATTTTTTGATAACATACGTGCATATCCCCTGATCACGGTAAGAGGGACACGTATCTCGTGCGAAGCAACATGCAGAAAACGTGTCTTGAGCGCAAGCAGTTCTTTTTTGCTGGTGATATCCCGGACAACACCTACATAGCACTGCTCATTTTCAATAATCAGCCTTCCGATACTGATCTCCAGAAATAGCCTCTGCCCGTCCTTTTTCATGGCCTCCATCTCAAGATTGGGAACAAAAATGTTTCCGCCTTGAGGACGCAGTGCATTGGCCAGCCTTTTCACGGATTCCCTCGTGACAAAATGCCTGAAATGTTTATTTATGATCTCTTCGTTATCGTATCCCAGCATCTCCTGGAATTTCCTGTTGATAAGCAGAAACCGGCCTGACTTGATAATATATACGGCATCTATCGCCTTTTCCACCATATCCTTGTACTGGTCTTTAATCCGGACCAGTTCTTTTTCCTTGAATCGGTCGATGGAAACATCCCTGACGCACATCAGGACCTGCATGGAAGGTTTCATGGGTAGAGCGGACAGTTCCAGATTCAATATCCGGCCCTTGATCTCTACATCCATGGACAGCTCGTTCGTATCCGAGGCCAGCGCGTTCAACACCTTTTCTCCTACAAGGGGAGATACTGACTGTCCGGTGTTGAGTTTGAGCATATCTGATGCCTTCTTGTTTATAGTAGTAATCACCCCTTTGGGATCGGTAGTCAGAACACCTATGGACATACAGGTAAACACCCTGAATATGTTCTTTCCAAACTCGTTCAAGGCCTTGTCAGTCATCGAGAGTTCGGCTTTGAGCATGGTATTGATCTCCTCGACATCCCTCATGACCCTTGCATTCCTCAGGGCAAGAGCAGCCCCCGGAAGCAGTCTGTTTACGAGATTGAGATCATCCCTGGTAAAAACATTTGGCCTGGAGTGGCTGAGATTCAACACCCCGACAAGTTCCCCTCTACCGTAAATAATGGGCAGACTGAGCATGGAACCGATCTCCACATTATTCTTTTTATTCTGGTAGAGAGGCTCGGTGGATGTATCATTGATAATGATCGGTTCTTTACTGAACGCCACGGTACCGGCGATACCTTCTCCCATGGGAAAGGTATTGCCGAGAGATCTTTCCGAATAACGAGTGTTACTGTCCTGAAAGCCTTTTGCAGCCTTTATCTCGAGAAGGGTTTTGTCATAAGAGGGCATCATTATGGATGCGTTCTCAGCAACGGTCTCTTCAATAACGATATCCAGGATATAACCGGCCACTGCCTCTACATCAGGCGCGAAAGATATAGCCTCATTAATCCGCCTAAAGACTCTCAGTTCCTTATCGATCATACCGCTCCAATAATACGTTATATGTCTATCGGTTCTTTTTCTTCGCCTTCCTCGCTGCCTTCTTTTTGTTTTTACTCTTCTTAAGGTCTACAAGACTCCTCTTGGGCTGCTTGTGAATCTGTTCGTCGAACATACCTGCCATATTCGGATTCAGCCCAAGCCGCCCCATGGCCTTTTTCTTTCCGGACCCCAAAGACCGCATGAGGTTTCTCATGGTGTTGAATCTGCCGACCAGTTCAACGACCTTGTTCTTGGAATATCCACTTCCTTTTGCAACCCTAATAATACGGCTTTCATCCATGCAGTTGGGATGCTCCCGCTCATATCTGGTCATGGAGTTGATAATGGCCTCCACCCTCATAAGCTCTCGATCATCAACCTGGGCCCCCTGTGGGAGCCCCATCTGTCCCAACGGCAGCTTGCCGATTAAATCGGAAAGAGATCCCATTTTCTTCATTAATCTGAGCTGCTTGAGAAAATCATTATAGGTGAAATCACCCCTGAGAAGCTTCTCTGCATCCTCCTCAGCCTTTTTCTCATCCACAACTTCTTCAAAGTCTTTGACCAGACCGACAATATCCCCATGCCCCAGGATCCTCGATGCAAGACCATCCGGCCTGAATTCCTCGAGACGATCCAGAGATTCTCCCATACCCAGAAATTTTATCGGTTTCCTTGCTATCTCTTTTATCGAAAGCGCTGCACCTCCCCGGGCATCACCATCGAGTTTTGTAAGGATAAACCCCGAGAGATCGAGCCTGCGGTCGAATTCACCCGCCACATTGACCGATTCCTGACCGATCATGGCATCTAAAACGAGCAGGATATTCTCCGGATGGGTGAGCGACTTTATATCCTCCAGTTCGCTCATGAGGGTGTCATCGAGTATGGTCCGTCCCGCAGTGTCGAACAGGACAACATCGCACCCCCTTATCTGAGCTGCTTCCATGGCATCTTTACAGATCTGAGGAGGGGACTTGCCCGGGGCGAAGAAAACCGGAATGTCCAGACGTTTTCCCAGAACTTTGAGCTGATCGATGGCCGCCGGGCGATAAACGTCTGCAGCCACCATCATCGGTTTCCTGCCGCTCTTCTGGACAAATCGTGCCAGTTTCGCTGTCGAAGTGGTCTTTCCGCTTCCCTGAAGGCCTACCATCATTATCGCTGACACAGCTCGTTGACCGTAAGTCAAGGAGGTATCGACCGGACCCATCAGCGATACGAGTTCATCATAGCAGATCTTGACAAAATGCTGCTGGGGTGATGCCTTGAGCCTTTTACCTCCATGGGTTATCCTTGTCCTGACTATTTCTCCGAGGGCCTTTCCCCTGACACATTCAATAAATGACTTTACGACATGAAATTCTACATCAGCCTCGAGCAGAGAGATGCGTATCTCTTTTACAGCGTCGTCGATGTGCTTTTCCTGAATTACGGTTTTACCCTGAAGCAGATCCTGCGCCTTCTTGAACCCGCCCGAAATCAACTCTAGCATGATATCTTTCTCCTACACTCTACAAAAGGAAATCTATGCTATCGGATATCAACATATTCTGTCAACCATATCGAACCCATGGCCGCTATAGCCTGAACTATCCATAGAATCAGGCAGTATCCTTGGCAGGCCGGCACCATATGTTTTCAATTGCGATTCATGAGATCGCCAAGGCATCCTTAAGGATATCCTATAACATTTATCAAGGATATAGCTATGGCAGGCATCTATCATAGATGTACGGTTATCGTGCAGAATTGTACAGATGTGTTCAATATCCGCTACAAGGTTGCATCATATCACCTGATGATCACGAATAAGTCCGCATGAACACTGCCTGACGTTGGGTAAGGAACAGCCAGAGAGCGTTGTTGACGACCTGTGCTTCAATCATCTTGATGATCGCCGGGATCATTTCCCTGTCTCGGCAAACAGTCCTGCCACTGACGAATCCAGGCTTACCTGTGATCAGGACATTTATCGAAAAAGACCCTGTCTTTTCCTGTTGTCTTCACGATCCAGTCCACCTGGGCCTCCGGTATATAGGGCTTTCCGCATACACTGCACCTGAGCATGGTGAACTCCCTGCCCCAGATCTTTCTGATGTCGTTGTCATCGGTCATTGGGATGGCCTTGGTCGGGCAAGCATAAGCACAGGCACCGCACCCGATACAGGCCTGGGACGCCTTGTGATAGGGAGTGCCGGGGGTCTTGTCGTATCCGCGTTCCTGCATGGATATCGCGCTTACGCCAACCACCTCTTCACAGACCAGCGTGCACAAACCGCATGCAATGCATTTATTGCGGTAATTATCCCCTTCGTCTACGAAAAACCTCGTTTCTTCAATGAAACACTTTTCAGCAAGCTCTCTGATAACCTCAGAGTCAGGGACCCTCGACAGGAGAAGTTCCACTACCCCTTTTCGTATCCTCTTTACCAGATCCGTGTCTGTCTTGACCTCCAAACCCTTTCTTACCGGGTAGTTGCAGGAGGTTACGAGCCTCATGCGGCCGTTCTGGTGTGCCTCCACAAGACAGACGCGGCATGAACCCCCGCTCGCTTCCACCTCGGGATGATAACACAGCGCAGGGATATCTATGCCGTTTTCCAGGGCAACATCAAGAACACACTGATCCTTTATTGCCTCAACCTCTTTCCCGTCGATTATTATCTTGATCTTTTCCATGGCATAATCCTTATTCAACCAGTACCGCATCGAACTTGCATACATCTCTGCACACATTACATTTGATGCACTTTTCCTGATCAATGACGTGGGTCTGTTTTTTCTCTCCTGTTATGCACCCCTGCGGACACTGCTTTGCGCACAATGTACACCCTGTACAGGCATCAGGGTCTATCCGGTAGGTAATCAGGCTCTTACAGACGCCTCCGGGGCAATGCTTGTCCCTGATATGCGCCTCGTACTCATCCCTGAAATATCTGATGGTGGAGCGAACAGGGTTGGGTGCAGAGGTGCCGAGCCCGCACAGCGCACCGTATGAAAGCACGTCGCACAACTCCTCCAGCACCTCGATATCACCATCCTTGCCCTTTCCTTCGGTAATGTCGGTGAGAATACGAAGCATCCTGGGAAGACCGTCCCTGCAAGGTGCACATTTTCCGCAGGACTCTTCAGCAAGAAACGAGATGAAATACTTGGCGACATCGACCATGCAGGTATCCTCGTCCATGACGATGATACCCCCTGAGCCCATCATGGAACCCGCATCCGAAAGACTGTCAAAGTCAATGGGAAGATCGAACTTGGATTCCGGGATACAGCCACCGGACGGACCGCCGGTCTGTACCGCCTTACATCCCTTGCCACCGATAACACCGCCGCCGATCTTCTCCACGAGCTCCCTGATGG
>DSAD01000242.1 GCA_011372875.1 Deltaproteobacteria bacterium | reverse complement strand
GTATAATACCGTGCGGCTGTTTATCCATTGTTATGAGGCCGCGAATGTAGTATTCGTGTAAGGTGTGAGGTTCATAAGGGAAACCGTCCAGTTCAAATCTCTCGGAGATGTCATTACCGGCATGCTCTTCCTGCCGGAGACCGATATACCCTCAATCGCCCTGATAATCTGTCATGGGGCCATGGATTTCAAAGAAAACTACTATGAACTCTGCGAGTTCATGGCGGATAAAGGGATCGCGGCACTCGCTTTAGATATGCATGGAAACGGTGAGAGCCAGGGGAAACGTTTTCATGTGAACATCTCTTCGTGGGTCGCCGATATCTCAGCGGCAATTGATTTTCTTGAGGGTCACCCGGATATCGACAGAAAGAAGATAGGAGCATTCGGGCTTTCTTCGGGCGGCACCGCTGTTCTGGAATGTGCAGCGAAAGACACCAGATTGCACGCCGTCATAACCCTTGACGCAACAGTCAGGCCCACTGTGAATCTGCAGGAGAAGATAGGGTTGGAGATCCTGGTTCTCCTGGCAAAGGCAAAGCATCTCTTTACCGGGAAAGAGCTGAGGCTGTCCATGGTAAATGCCTTCAGAAAGATCGAGGTTGCCTCTGACCCGGAAGTCAACAGAAACTGGGGCCAGAACCCGAGAGTCATCGAGATGTGGTCATCCTGGCCCATACCCGGCGCCATCGAATCGGTCATTGTCAATACAATCGATCGCGTTCACATGATATCGGCCCCTACCCTCGTCATGCACGGGCAGGACGACAAGATTGATCCGCCTGAGACCGCCACAGCACTCTTTGAAAGGCTTACCTGCGTAAAGCAGCTCAACATAATCCCGGGCAACGGCCATCTGGGTCATCTCGACAGTAATAAAACTGCAGTGTTCAATCTCACTACAGAGTGGGCGCTCAGGCACCTGGACTCAAGCCATATGCAATAATCTGCAAGAAAAACCATGTGCTGGACGCTGAAAACAATCTTTTTATCGCATAAAGGATCAGAAGGAGGTACTCATATGAAGAAATGTGCAGGAAATCTTTTTGCAGCCATTGTCCTGGCATTGGCATTATTGGCCTCAACAGCCCTGACCGGCTGCGAAGGAAGTGACGCCAGGAAGTCGATCGATGATGCTGTCGAGGAAGTCAGCGGGGCCAAGATTATCAATAAGGGTGAAAACATCAAGAAACAGATCCAGGACTTGAATGCTCAGGATATCGAGCGGATTCAAAAAGATATTGAAAAGGGTGTGTACAGCGAAGAAGACTGACGGGTATTTCATCTCAATACAGGAGGCCAGTTTATGGATTGTTCAGGAAAGATCGTATGGATAACCGGTGCATCCTCAGGTATCGGAGAGGCGCTGGCCTATGAATTCAGCCGCAAAGGCGGCCAACTGGTCCTTTCCGCACGCAATGTGTCAAGGCTGGCAGAGGTCAGGAATGCATGTGTCAATCCCGGAGCACACATGGTGATGGGGCTTGACTTAAACCAGCCAGATTCATTCGGGAATGCCTGTAGAGAAGTACTGAAACATTTCGGCAAGGTCGATATCCTGATTAATAACAGCGGCGTTTCGCAGCGCTCACTTGCAGCCCAAACCGGCATGGATGTAGACAGAGCGATAATGGAGACCAACTACTTTGGAACCATCGGCCTTACCAAGGCGCTCCTGCCTTCCATGTTAGAGAGAGGATCCGGGCATATTGTTGTCATCACAAGTGTTGCAGGCAAGCTGGGAACCCCTCTTCGGTCATCATACTCCGCATCAAAGCATGCCCTGCACGGGTTCTTCGACTCGCTCAGGGCTGAAACCTGGAGGCAGGGAATACGCATTACCATGGTGTGTCCGGGCTTCATCAGAACCAATATCTCCATAAACGCGCTTACCGGAAACGGCACACCGCAGGGAACAATGGACAATGCACAGGCATGCGGAATGCCCGCACATGTATGTGCGGAAAAGATCGTAAAGGCCGTTGAGAAAAACAAGGCAGAGGTCAATATAGGCGGCAAAGAGGTAATCGGCATCTATCTCAAGAGGTTTGTACCGGGAATATTCAACATGATCATCAAAAGGGCCCGGGTCACCTGAGAAGGCATGGCCGTCAATACGCAAACACCAGGTTCATGTGGATATCAAAAAGACAATAACTTTTCTTTATTAGGCATTGCCTCCAGCCCATCTCATAAGATTGCGAATAATCAAAAGGGTTTTTTACATTAATTTTTCCGGATACATGATCCGATATAAATAAAGGGCGTTGTGCTTACCTTAACATCATCAGTTTTAGTTGTGCGCACCTTTGGCTTTCGGTAAGATTCGGGAAATGAATTTTGCACCTTACAAATGAAACGGGATAATGATTTGAGTATAAGGGAAAAAGTAGTTGATCTTATTCGGAACAAATCAACCTCATTGCCGACCCTGCCGGTAGTAATCAACAACATCATTATAACAGCCAAGAACGATAAAACAACAGCAGCTGATCTGGCAGGGTTCATTGCAAACGATCAGACCCTGTCCGCCCGTATCCTGAAGATTGCAAACTCGGTGTATTACGGCCAGCCCAAAGAGATCGATTCCATTACCAGGGCAATAATAGTGATCGGGTTCAAAGAGATCGTCTCCATTGCCCTGGGATCGGAGATATTCAAAACCTTTTCGACAAAGAATTCATACAACATGATTGACATGAATGAACTGTGGAAACATTCTATCGCTGTCGGCTTTGCCTTCAGGCACCTGGAAAAGAAGACGAGGATGTCCTTTACCGAATCGGCCATGCTCTCGGGTCTTCTCCATGATATAGGCAAGATTATATTTATCCTTTACTTCCCGAAAGATTACGAAGCGGTGTTGGAGGAACAACGCAGGGCAGATGATGTCCCGCTCGATGTCATGGAACGCAAGATGCTGGGAATCGATCATTCGGAAATGGCGTACCTGCTTATGAAACAGTGGAATTTTCCAGCAAACATCAACCTTCCCATACGTTTTCACCATAACCTTTCCGAATGCCCCTTCGAACACCTGAATATGGCCACAATGATAAACATTGCAGATTACCTGTGCCACCGCTGCGGGATCGGTTTCAGCGGGAATCTCGTAATAGAAAGGCACGATTCGGCAATAACAGGGCTCGGGCTCTCAATCGAGAGTATCGACACAATCGTACATGAACTCGAAGAAGACAGGCCCCAGGTAGATGGCTTCCTGGAGGCAATGGCATAACTCATTATGAAAGAACCGGATATAAACAACCCGCTCACAGACCTCCTGGACGGAGAAGACAATCAGCTTCTTCTGGATAATATCAGAACTGTCTACAATAAGTTCCAGGACAAACTCACCCAGCTTTCCATGCTGCGGGAACTGGGCAATATCCTTAACCATATTAACAACTTTCAAGAGGTCTGCAGGACCATCATGGACATCACCATTGCCACTACTGTTGCGAGAAACTGCTCTATCATGCTCATGGACTTTGAAAAGAATCAGTTGTTTCTGGTTGCAGCAACAAATCCTGAAGGGGACAGCTATATCATCGAACCGAGAAAGATCTTCTCGAAACAAGATCTTACCTATACCTTTTCCTTCGGTGAAGGAGCTGCCGGAAAGGCTCTGCTGACAAAACAGCCTGTTCTCATCAACGATGTGAGCCTCTCCGATGTCTTTCACACGCACAAAGATACAAAGGTTGCCATAGGGACCTTGCTTTCGGTCCCCATGATCATAGAGAACATCGCCTGCGGCGTGTTCACCCTGAGCCATCCAGACAAAGACATCTTCAAGACAAACGATGTCAACCTGTTCACTATCGTATCGAACACGGTTGCCATGGCATTGAACAGCGCACTGAGCTACGAAACCCTTAGATATTCAGAAGAGAAATATCGTGCCCTTACGGAATATTCAAATGACGGTATTACGATAATCCAGAACGGCACGCACAGGTATGCAAACCAGAGCTATAAAGCCATGTCCGGATATACATTCCGCGAACTGAAGAATATCCCTCTCGACACACTGATCACGCAGATAAGCGACCATAAAGGCTGGCCTAATAAAATGAACCCGCTGCACAGTGATATCCCGGGGACCTATGAAGCGATTCTGAAAAACAAGAACGGCAGGGAGCTGGATGTGGAGATATCCCATGCATCCTTCCTGTATATGGGAAATCACGCAAAGATACTTTCGGTACGCGACCTTAAAGAACGCAAAGAGCTCGAGTTCAAGCTTGCACAGGCACAGAAGATGGAAGCACTCGGAGTAATCGCAGGCGGAGTTGCACATGATCTCAACAATATCCTTGCCGGCATCACGAGCTACCCGGATCTTCTGCTCATGGACCTGCCAGATGACTCTCATCTGAGAAAGCCTCTCTCCACCATCAGAAAGTCGGGGGAGAAAGCGATCGCCACTGTACAGGACCTGCTGACACTCGCACGAAGAGGTGCATCGGTCATGGAAACTGTAAATCTCAACAAACTTATACAGGACTACCTGGACAGTCCTGAACATAAGAAAATCAAGAATCACCATGAGAACGTCTCGATCATAACCATGTTCGAGGCTGAGGAACTCAATATCAAGGGTTCTCCCTATCACCTGAACAAGACACTGATGAACCTTGTACTCAATGCTGCAGAGGCCATGGATAAAGGCGGCTCGATCTCCATAATCACTGAGAACCGCTATATGGACAACCCTGTACAGGGGTATGAATTCATTAAAGAGGGGGATTTTGTAACCCTTTCCATCACTGACACTGGCTCCGGGATAAAACGTGATGAGATGGAAAATATCTTCGAGCCTTTCTATACCAAGAAAAAGTTCGGCAGAAGCGGTACAGGCTTGGGTCTGCCAGTGGTATGGGGAACGGTCAAGGATCACAATGGTTTTATCGATATTCAAAGCACAGAAGGAAAAGGCACGACCTTTACCCTGTATTTCCCGGTTACCAGAGATGAGATCCTGCCTCAACACAGATCGATGTCTCTTGATGAATACCGGGGCAACGGAGAGAATATCCTGGTGGTAGACGATGTGGTGGAACAAAGAGATATCGCCACCATGATGCTGCAGAAACTGGGGTACAATGTAACAGCCGTGTCCAGTGGAGAAGAGGCAGTGGAATATGTGAGCGGTCATGCCGTGGACCTGCTGATCCTCGATATGATCATGAACCCCGGGATCGACGGTCTTGAGACATACCGCAGGATACTCAAGATCCGTCCTGGCCAGAAAGCCGTCATCACCAGCGGATTCTCCGAGACGCAGCGGGTAATAAAGGCACAGGATCTGGGCGCCAGTGCATATATCAAGAAACCATATTTCCTCGAGAAACTGGGTACTACCGTAAAGAGAGTCCTTAACGATTAACCCGGTTCTTATTGTATGGACCGGCACCAAAGAAAGGCTGGACCCGGACATTCTCACCATGTATAACCAATCTGGATTACCTGTTTTCATGTTCGTGCAAAGGGGGTTGTTATGGCTATTCCAGACATCCTGATCATAGGGGCAGGGGCAGTAGGGTCTTTTTGTGCCGCAGTCATGGCACGAAAACAGCTTGGCACCATTTATCTGTACGATATCATCGAAGATCTTGCTGTTGGAAAGGCACTCGACATCAATCAGGCCTCACCCTATCTGTACACAGATACCAGGGTAATAGGATGCAACAGGCTTGAAGAAGTGCCGGGCGCAGATGTCATTGTCATCACGGCAGGACATGCGCGCCATGCCGGCATGACCCGTCTCGATCTCTTGAACAAAAACCTTTTAGTTGCTACAGACCTGGGCAAAACGATCATGGCAAGATTCCCGAAGGCAAAGGTACTTATCGTTACTAACCCTGTGGATGTCCTTGCCTGGTTCTTAAAGACCAGGTGGCCGGACATGAACGTCTTCGGCCTGGGCTGTTCTCTGGATACCATGCGTTTCAGATATTTCATCGCTGAAGAGGTCGGGGGCTCGGTCGACTGCGCAAGGGGCATGGTGATCGGAACACATAACGATGACATGATTCCACTGGTCAACCATGCAACCGTGGGCGGGGTACCCATGCGACATCTTCTCCACGATAATGACATAGAAAAGATCGTAAGCAGGACACGCAGCGCAGGCACAACCATCACGCAGAAGCTCAAAGAGCACAGCGGGTTCTATGCAGCAGCCCATGTGGTCACTCAGATAGTGGAGTCGATAGTATTCAACCGTCTCGGGACATTCCCTCTGAGCGTTTACTGCAGGGGTGAATACGGGTATACCGGCATCAGTCTCGCCCTGCCCTCAGTGGTCGGCAGCGACGGCATCACAAGGGTCCTCGAGATCGATCTCGACGATAATGAGCGCATGGCACTTAACGTGTGCGCTTCCGCAATGACTGAGATCACACGCTCGATCCAATGATCTCATGGAATTCTATACCTGTAATGAAGGAGATATCCCATGTCGAAGCTCTTTGAATCCGCACGCATCAAAACGATGTATCTGAAAAACAGGATTGTGAAATCGGCTCTCTTCGAGAGTATGGCAACCCTTGACGGTCTCCCCACCGATAAAACCTTGCATTTTTATGAAAGACTTGCCCGCGGCGGCACAGGACTTATCATCACGGGTTATGCATATGTCAACAAAGACGGCCGGTCATATCCCCTGCAGAACGGCGCACACTCAGATGCAATCATCGAAAGATGGAGGCGTGTAACCGAAAAGGTCCATGAGCACGGATCACGGATAGCCCTGCAGATCGTTCACGGAGGCAGGCAGACAAAGCCAGTGGCATCTGATAATAGGAGACGGCTTGCACCTTCGGCAATTCCGAATCTTGTTTATTTTACGTGGCCCAAGAGTATGAGCGAGGAAGAGATATGGCAGACCATAACGGATTTTGCAGATGCTGCCGAACGGGCAGTAAAGGCAGGGTTCGACGCGATTCAGATCCATGCAGCGCACGGATACCTGATCTCGAGCTTTCTCTCTCCTGTTACCAACAGGCGGACAGACAGATGGGGAGGCAGCATCAGAGGCAGATTCCGGTTTCTGGAAGAGGTGTACAAAGCTGTCAGGTTGCGTGTGGGAAACGATTTCCCTGTTCTGGCAAAGCTCAACATCATAGATTTCGTACCGTTGGGCCTCAGCCCGAATAACAGCTTTCCTGCTGCCATGCTCCTGGCAGAGCTAGGGCTCGATGCCCTGGAAATAAGCGGAGGTATTGCCGAGACATCACTTGGCATGAGCCGCGGCGATTCACCGGCAAAGGTCATTACAAGGAATCGGTCACCTCTGCTCAGGCTATATTTTACGCTTTCACTGGCAGGGATGAAGGCAGTACTTCCTTTCAGGGAAAATTACTTTCTTGACTATGCAAGAAGACTCAAACCGGCCCTTACTATTCCCCTGATCCTCGTCGGAGGCATCAGAAACCCTCTTGCGGCCGAGCAGATCCTTCAGGCCGGACATGCAGACTTCATCTCCATGGCACGCCCGCTTGTCAGAGAGCCTTCCCTGCCGAACAAGTGGCTCAAAGGGTCAACCAGACCTGCCACCTGCACCTCCTGCAACCGCTGCCTGGGCGAAGTGGAACAGGGTAATATACTGAAGTGCTACCTGTTAAAGAAAACCGCTGATCCGGCCTGATAATTCACACCAACAAAGAGACCGTGGTGCATCGCCATATTCTTTGTTGAAATACAAATATTTTGCAAGGCAGCATGAAAACAAGGAGAAACGATCATGTTCGATCCGAGCAAGCCGATAACCTTTGACCGTCTGGTCCGCATCACGATCATCCTGATCATCATAGTCGCGCTGGTGGGGCTCATGGGATATTTAAGCGACGTACTCATACCCTTTGCCATTGCTCTGCTTCTTGCCTATCTCATCAACCCCATGGTAAACTTCATCCAGACAAGAATACACAGCCGAACTGCAGCAGTGTTCCTGGGCCTTTTACTGATCCTTGCAGCTGTAACCCTTGCCGGGATTCTCATCATTCCCATGATTGCACGGGAGATTACCGCCATGGGCCATGTGCTGAGCGCCATGGTGGACAATGCCGACATAGCCCAGCGTGCAAGAAAGACGCTGCCTCCCGAGATCTGGAACATTGTAATGAAATTCGCGTCCAGGCAGGAGGTTCTCGACTTCTTCTCGTCGGGCAACCTCATGCAGATTGTCGAGACCATCGCGAAAAAGGTCCTGCCCGGCCTGTGGAACGTCATCAGCGGAACTGCGAGCTTTCTTATCGGGCTGCTTGGCCTGACTGTCATCGGGCTCTATCTCGTGTTCCTGCTCATCGATTTTCAGAAGGTGCAGGAGGAATGGAAATATCTGGTACCCGGAATATACCGCAGGCAGGTCGTCGAGTTCGCAGAGGAATTCCAGAGCGCCATGAGCCGCTATTTCAGGGGTCAGGCTGCAGTCGCTTTCTCTGTGGGTGTGCTGTTCTCCATCGGATTCGTCATCATCGGCCTGCCGCTTGCAATACTTCTGGGGCTCTTCATCGGACTGCTCAACATGGTACCCTACCTTCAGCTCGTCGGCCTCATACCCGCTTTTTTCCTCGCCATGATCCACGCACTGGAAACAGGGACAAGCATCTGGATCAATCTGGGGCTTACCACGCTTGTCTTTGCCGTTGTACAGACCATTCAGGACACCTTCCTCGTACCAAAGATCATGGGCAGGGTAACAGGGCTCAGCCCTGCAGTCATCCTCCTTTCCCTTTCCGTATGGGGCAAGCTGCTGGGCTTTTTCGGCCTGGTCATCGCAATCCCGGTAACCTGCCTTGCCCTGGCATACTACCGGAGACTGCTGGCGATGTCGGAGACCGGCGGGGCTTGAGCGGGAGGACGAATCCATGGAGTACGAGAAAATGGAGTGCTGGAGTATTGGAGTGATGGATAAAAGAACCGGATAGCAGAACATAAGATTTCGGAGTTCGAATCTCGGATTTCGGACTTAAAAGATCATCATTTCTCTTTGTGGAAATAACAAACAATGTCACCGGGTTTATGATAGGAAAGCCGCTCACACATAACTATATCACGAGCCAGTTCAATCGCGGAAGGCAGTATAACATATCTCAACAAAGAAGATTCCTCACCATGTTGTATATGCTTTCGTTTTCATGTAAACTCTTATTGAAAGACACTATTCGAGGAGGCAAGACTGTGAACCGGGAACCTATTGCTTTTGATTCATTTATTATCCAGGCACATACCCTGTGGTCAAAAAAATGGCTGGTGCTTACCTGCGGTGATTTCAAGGAGAAGACCTTCAATTCCATGACAGTGGGCTGGGGGAGTTTCGGGGTCATGTGGAACAAGCCCTTTGCCCAAGTGGTGGTTCGCCCGACAAGATATACCTATGAATTCATGAACCGTTTCGATACATTCACCCTGTGTGCCTTTCCCAGGGAGCACCGCAAGGCCACTCAGATAATCGGCACGAAAAGCGGCAGGGATGGCGACAAGATATCAGAAGCAGGACTTACGCCCATCGCATCTTCGGTTGTCGCATCCCCCGGTTTTGCAGAGGCGGAGCTCATCGTGGAACTGAAAAAGATGTACTTTTCTGATCTCGAACCAGGGCATTTCCTTGATGAGACAATAGAGAAGAACTATCCGCTAAAAGACTACCACAGGGTGTTTTTCGGTGAGATCCTTGCGATCTCAGGCACACAGCCATACAGCAGCGCCACAATGCATCCTTGAGGCGTAAGCAGTGATCGAGATCACCTGGACCGGGGCTGCAGGCCTGATCATATCAAATGGTGAACACACCGTCTGCATTGATCCGTTCGTGACAAGGCCGGGCAAGATGGATGTCTTGTTCAAAAAGCTCCATCCGGATGAAACCGCGATCGAGAACTATACAAAAGGTCTCAAAGGGAACGTACATGCAATCGTTGTTGGCCACACACATTTCGATCATGCACTCGATGTGCCGGTAATCGCCAGCAGACTTGCCGGCAGGGTGTTCGGCAGCACAAGCCTTGAAAGTCTCATGGAGATATCGGGCCTGCCCGGCCGTACCCGGGTGTGCAAATACCACGAACACTTCAATCTGGCAGACACAATATCGCTCACCATGTTCCCGTCAATCCACGGCAGGGTGTTTTTAGGCCGGGTCCCGTATGAAGGCGAGATCTCACAGGATATGCACCTGCCGTTTAAGGCCCGGGATTACCGGCTCGGCGATGTCTATATGCCGAGGATCGAGATCGGCGGGATATCCATCATGCACGCCGGCAGCGCGGGCTGCAGCGTCAAAGACCTTGCAGGGCAGAAATGCAACGTTCTCTTCATGTGCGTTCCGGGATGGAAAAGATGCCCGGATTATACTTCCGCCTTGTTGGAAACCCTTCAACCAGGGATCATCGTGCCCTTTCACTACGATGACTTCACAACACCACTGTCTCCAGGCATAAAGCCCCATAAAATACCGTTCTCGGATATGAAAGGCTTCATAAAACAGATCGCTTATGTGATGCCCAGGGCTGAGATTCGCATCCCTCTTCCTCTGTCTCCCATGTTGTTTGGATGATGAAACAGGTAAAGTGGTTTAGGGTCTAAGGTATTGGATTCAGGGTTTAGGTTGAATAGGTGAATAGGTCTGGAGACAGGTAACACATTTAGGACATGGGGGAAGAAGTGATGAAAGGAAGCTCGATCGGATGGATCGGCACAGGTGTGATGGGTATATCCATGTGTGCTCACCTGATGAATGCGTTGTAAGGAGGTCATACCATGAACGTGGTCGTAGAGAAGAAAGACAGGGTTTTCACCATCATCATCAACAGGCCTGAAGTAAGAAACGCCGTGGACGGACCTACTGCCAGAGAACTGGCCGATGCATTCAGGGCCTTCGACGCTGACAGTTATTCCGACGTGGCTGTTTTGACAGGCGTCGGCGGACACTTCTGTGCAGGTGCGGATCTGAAGGCTGTAAGCACAATCGAGAATGCGAACCGCCTTGACGAAACCGGAGACGCACCCATGGGCCCTTCGCGCATGATGCTGAGCAAACCGGTTATCGCTGCTGTTGCAGGCTACGCTGTTGCAGGAGGCCTTGAACTTGCCTGTTTCTGCGATCTGAGAGTCGCAGAGGAAAATGCCGTATTCGGAGTATTCTGCCGCAGGTGGGGGGTTCCGCTCATAGACGGAGGAACGATCCGCCTTCCCCGTCTTATCGGAATGAGCCGGGCCATGGACATGATCCTGACCGGCAGGCCGGTGCATGCTGACGAGGCTCTTGCCATCGGCCTGGCAAACCGGATTGTAAAAGACGGAACTGCGAGGCATGAGGCGGAGGAACTGGCCCGGTCTCTGATAAAATTCCCTCAGGTCTGCATGAGAAACGACAGGCTCAGCGCATACGAGCAGTTTTCCCTGGACACAGAAAAGGCATTCATCAATGAATTCCGCCACGGCATGAAGGTCATCGGCAGCAATGAAACGTTAGAAGGCGCACGGAGATTCTCCGGCGGCAAAGGCAGGCACGGCTCGTTTTGACGACTGAACAGGGCATGTTCATACTCAAGCCTTACTCAAGAAAATACCAATAATAAAGAGTTCTAGACTCTTATTGCCATACGGGCAACTTCGATGTGGAAAGACGCGGTATCTGATATTATAATAAATCTATACAAACAACTGTTTATAACCCATGTATGCTGCGGGGCACTCCAGCATACGGGAAGATACGGTCAATCTTTTTCTTCTTATAATGGTAATATTTTTCTCATCAGTAATATCTTCTACATTTACCTGCTTTTCCTTGATATATTGTTTTTATTAGTTTTATGACTTATCATACGAGTTCTTACCTGCCATTCTACTGTCATTTTATTGCTTATAGAGACGTGGTTTGCCCTGGCACGATTTTTGAATGTATAAGAAGAATATCATTATTTTATTGTCTGATATGTCGGAAATGACTTGATGGTATTATATTCTAAATTCACACAGGGGGCCACCATGGGAAATACAACAAAAGAGTCTGGTCTTGTATTGATACACGGAACATCTGAAACCAAAGGTCACATTTCGATTCCCCCGATCATCATGAACCGGATCTATTCTTTAGGCAGCATGAAAAACCTTGAAAACGGCCTGACATTCAACATCAAGAACCCCATGAAAGACGCTTTGCTTACAGGCATATCAGGCATCACCATCAATGCTGAAGCAATCCCTCTCGATACTGTTACAGTGAAAAACAACGGGTCTCGGCTCAATGCCTGCGAAATAAATTCAAAGCAACCGCTTGATTTTCCCATGGGACAGAATATAGAATTCCACTTGTCGGGAATGGCGCTCTCCAGGAACACTGAGCATTCTATCTCGATCTCCTGCCATACGGATCCTTACGGTTTATTGACCTTGGAGGCAAAGGATTCGGTTACCGAGACACGGGCCGTGGGTAATAAACTGCCCTATGATAAACAGAACAACTACGACAAGGATATCGTCAGGCAGCGGCAGGATTTTCTGGAAGACTACACAGGCGTTCATTTCCATCATATCAAGCAGCATTCTTTCGATCCTGCTCTCACCCAGGGAAATATCGAGAACTTCACCGGCGTGGCGCAGGTCCCTCTGGGGTTTGCAGGGCCTTTAAAGGTCAACGGCGAGCACGCCAAAGGTGAATATTTCATCCCCATGTGCACGAGCGAAGGAACACTCGTAGCATCGTACAACAGGGGAATGAAGCTCATCAACATGTGCGGCGGTGTAAAGGTAACGGTTGTCGAGGACCGCATGCAGAGATCCCCTGCATTTGCCTTTGATTCTGCCCGTGAAGGCAGAGACTTCATGCTGTGGATAGACGAGCATATGGATGATATCCGCGCTCAGGCCGAGACAGGATCAAGGGTGGCAAAACTCCTGAGCATAGACAGCTACATGGCGAGCAGGCTGGTATACCTGAGATTCAACTACTTCACCGGCGATGCAGCAGGGCAGAACATGGTCAGCATGTGTACCTACACGGCATGCAACTGGATTCTCTCTCAGACCAATACCGTCCGTCACTTCTATCTGGACGGGAATATTTCAACGGACAAGAAGGCATCCTTTATCAACAACCTCAATACAAGAGGCAAAAGGGTGATCGGCGAAATCCTGATCCCCAAAGATATAATGATCCAGCACATGCATGTTGACCCCGTAACCCTTGACTACCTGTGCAGGGCCTGCCAGCTCGGCGCCTTCATGGCAGGCGCATCGAGCAACGGCCTCCATGCTGCCAATGCCCTTGCCGCAATCTTCATGGCAACCGGCCAGGATGTGGCAAACGTATCCGAATCCTCTGCAGGCATGGTCTGCACCGAGATAACACCCGAAGGCGACCTGTACGGCTCATTGACGCTTCCATCCCTTATTGTTGCGACATACGGAGGGGGAACCGGGCTGCCAACCCAGCGCGAATGCCTTGAATCGCTCGGCTGTTACGGTCATGGCAATGTTATGAAATTCGCAGAGATAGTGACAGCTGCGGCAACCGCAGGAGAGATCTCGCTGGCAGGGGCAATAGCATCGCTGGACTGGGCCACGAGCCACGAGCGCTTCGGCAAGAACCGCTAGAATACATGAAGCAACAAAAGGAAACCAGGGGTTGTGTCTTTTCTTAAATCTTCACCTTGGATACAGACACGACAACTGCCCTGAGCTAAGATCAAGAATAGCCATCATCAACATCTGGGCATAGCCCATTGACTCTGCCTCTGAAACAAATCAATACCATGGGGGGTATATCAACCATGAGCTCATTCATATGCTCAAGGCTTGGTATTCATTGGCTAGGTCTGCTACGAATCTTAAAAAATGCCTCCCTGGTTTCCTGCTGTCTTTCTATCTACCCATGAATACCTCGTTATTAATATTAATATCCGGATCAATGTTTCATTTATCAAATGAAATCCCTCTCTTTAATATCTTACCTGTTGAGGTCTTGGGTAATTCGTTCATAATCTTGACCATTCTGGGATATTTATACGGTGCGACACGATCTTTCACATACTTTTTCAATTCTTCAGCAGTAGTATTGCAGCCTTTTCGAAGAACAACAACTGCTGCTATCTCCTCACCGAGATCATCATTCGGTATCCCTATTACTGCTGCTTCAACAACATCCTCGATGGAATAGAAAACCTCTTCAATCTCACGCGGATAGACATTATAGCCGCCTCTTATGATCAAGTCCTTCTTTCTGTCTACAATATATATGTAGTTGTCGCTGTCCATTCGTGCGAGATCGCCTGTATGCAGCCATCCGCCCTTTAATGCATCTTCCGTAGCCTCGGGCTGGTTAAGATATTCCTTCATAACACCGGGCCCGGAAACAAGCAGCTCTCCCACCTCACCGTGCGGTACATCATTGTCCTTATCATCCACGATCCTGGCCTTAAAAGGGGGAATCGCCAGTCCGATAGAACCTGGGCGTGTTGGTCTGCCGAAAGGATTCTCCACACAGGTTGGAGAGCACTCGGTAAGTCCGTAACTTTCGTAAAAAAGTAGCATTGAAATATTTCTCAAATCTATGCAGAACCTCAACTGGAAGCGATGCCCCGCCAGAGATACAGAACCGAAGACCTGAACGTTTAGGTGCAGTAACTGCAGCCATCTCTACCAGAGATGTTGACCATTGTAGGAACAGCGTAAAGGATTGTGCTGTCTTCTTCCTCAATAGCGGCAAAGACCTTATCTGTCTCAAACTTCTCAAACATGAGCATAGTAAGCCCCAGCAAGATAGATATATTAAGAGAGTGCGTCTGGCCATAGCAGTGAAAGAGAGGGAGTACACTTATAACAACATCCTTCGGTTCTGTATATCGAACCGCAGCAATGGCTTCGGCATCACTCATGAGGTTGTAATGGGTCAACACAGCACCCTTGGGCAGACCTGTCGTGCCGCTCGTATACATCACGATCCAGGGGTCTTTGGAATCAGCCGGATATGTATGATGCTCTCCTGTATTGTCATATAATCCCTGTAGTGGCGTAAAACCCTCCGGTGGATTATCACCATCGACTATACGCACCTTGATTCCCGGCGTAGCATCGAGTATCGGTTTAGCTTCTTTGATATAATCAGTGTGTCCTATAAATGCCGTTGCGCCCGAGTCACGGAAAATATGTTCAAGTTCTCTCTGAGAGATATATCGGATTCACGGGCACTACAGCTGCTCCCACCTTGGCCAGGGCATAATATACTATTGGCCAGTTAGGTGATTCCGGCATCATCAAGACACAGAAATCTCCAGGCATAAGTCCATGCTTCGCAAGTCCGATCGCAACGGCATCTACTCTTGAATTCATTTCTGCAAATGTTATGGTCTGTCCTTTAAAGCGAATAGCCGGATGACCTGGGATTCTCAAAGCAGTATTTGTTAGAAAACTTGCAATATTCATCTCATCCTCCTTACGGTGTGATTTATTGTTTGCCGCGCTTCATTTCTTCAATCCAGACCGAGGCATCATCTTCACTGCTGATGAAACGTATCGGGCGATCTGAAAACAGGCTGATGTCTGCACAGGCTGTCTTGCAACCACTTATCACAAGAACACTCTTAGCCTCCTCACGCTCGGGCGATACAAATTCGATCATCCCGCCCAGTTCCTCTTTGATCCGATTGACCGTTCCAACCCTGTCGTAGCACGGGGAACACCCGCCGCAGTACTTAAGGCCGATCCTGAGAACCTTACTCATCCTCCGGGATTCCGCTGAGCTTTCTCGCGACTTTCATCTTGGCCTTCATGTTGACCTGCCTCGCAATCATGATCCTTTGGGCCTGGGGCGAGCCTGCCCCGTGCATACTCTCGGTCAGATACCCTACAGCAGCCGAACCCATGGTGATATTCTCGATCAGACGCAGTATGCGCATCCTGTTTTCTGTGGGCACATCCGCATTGGCCCTGTAGTACTTCTCGATCCATTTGCCCACTTGCGGTGAACGGAAGTCTTCCTCTGAAGGCAGCGTGACCAGCAGTCCGCCCGCTATATCCTGCGCAAGGCGGGCTATCTCATAGGGAAAGCGCGTCACATTTTGCTTGCAGACATTGGCAAGCAGGGTGTTTACCAGATAGGTCCCGCTCGGCTCCTTGTGACCTTGCGATGCACATGCAATGGACCCGCAGAACAGGGTCTCGTTCAGATGATTCATCTCGATGATCTTGTCCTTGACATGAGAGGCCTTGTTTGCGCCGTTGTATTCCGCAATAATCTGGGTGGCGCCTATGAGTACATCACCGACCCCGGCCTTGCACGCATAGCTCTGGCGGTGATACGATGCAAACTGCTCCACAAGCTGTCCGGCAAAATCCCACTCCCTGCACATGAATACCCGGTCCCACGGCACAAAGACATTGTCGAATACCACCAGGGCCTCGTGACCCCCGTAGATCTGGTTGCCGCGGTCGATCATGCCTTTCTCCAGCTTGCGGGTATCGCATGACTGCCTGCCCATGATGTAGGTTATCCCTTCGGCATCAGAAGGCAGCGCGAACGAGACGGCAAAATCCTTGTCTTCCTCGCGCATACTGATGGTGGGCATAAGGATGATTTCGTGGGAATTCACCGCACCGGTCTGGTGGCATTTCGCTCCTGCCACCACGATACCGTCAGGCCGTTCCTCCACTATGTGCATGAACATGTCGAGATCGTCCTGCTGGTGCGGGGCCTTGCTGCGGTCACCCTTCGGGTCTGTCATGGCACCATCGCAGGTAAGATCGTTCTCCTGTACGTATTCGAGATACTTCAGAAAGCGCTTGTTATATTCTGTGCCGTACTTCTGGTCGATGTCGTAGGTCGTCATGGAAAGGGCGTTCATAGCGTCCATACCCACACAGCGCTGGAAGCAGCACCCGGTCAACGATCCGAGCAGACGCCCCATCTTCGACTTCTTCACCAGATCCTCTGTGCTCTGGTGAATACTCGTGAACCGGTTGATCTTTTTCCCCGTGATATGCGATGTGGTGGTCATCAGGTCCTCGTACTCAGGGTAGTGCGCAAACTCATAGGTCGCTGCCACCGCGTTCATGGACGGACGGATGATCGGATCATCCACAACATTGTCCACCCTCTTCCCGAACATATAGACCTTGAGATTCAGTCTCCTCAGACTTTCTTCGTACTGCTTTGCATTCATCATTGGCATGGTAGTTCTCCTATATAGTTTGATACCTTTCCATAAAGTTCCATACTGTCATATAATCACACTCCCTCAACCTTACCGACGATCATTATGGAATAAAGATTGATTCATCCATCTGAGACAATGACCGGTCAAACAGCTTGATGGCATCTATCTTCCCATAGACGGCAGGAAGCAGAGCCCCGATATAGAATTTTGCTGTATTTATCTTTCCGGCATAAAACAGCTTGTCATTGCCGCTGGCAGCCGACGCATTTTCATGGGCTTTCCATGCCTGCCAGAGAAACAACCATCCAAGGACAATATCGCCGAATATTTCAAGATAAGGTGTAGCCCAGGAGTATGCGAGGTATGCGTCTTCCCCCGATGCCTTTTCAAGTAGAAACCACGTTATTTCTTCAATCGCTGATATGGATTTTGCAACTGCCTCGGCATATGATGAAAGTTCGCTTATCCCTGACGCCTTTTCAACCGTGGCTTTCATCTCCGATATTACTGTATCAAGGGCTGCGCCATTGTTCATTCTGACCTTGCGGCCGAACAGCACCCTTTGCTCGTTCATCATATGGAACATGACCACAATACCTTTGTTCTCAGGCCCCAGGAGTTCGCCCCTGCACATTCCATTGTCTCCGAAGTTCAGAACGCTTGTCGGAGAACCATGTATGCTCATCTTATGCTCTACACCTGCGCAGGTAAATGAACTACTGTGCAGCAAGCTTACGGGGTATCAGCTAATGAAAGAGCCAATACCATCATTATCTGATCAAGAAAAGAACAGAATATAAACAACGGATACTTTGGCTTTGGATTCATAATCATGATAAGATTGCCACAGCACGAAAAGCACAGGGAGGAAGTGATGGCCAAGAATAAATACGGTTGGAATGGCTGGAAGATGCCGCTTCTCAATCCTGATGACCCGGACTACTGTGAATACGGATGTCCGATCTGCACACGGGCACGCCGCGGGAACAGCATCGCACAATTCTTCCAGAAGATCGAGATCCTGGTAACCTTCGGCGGGTGCTGGTGGGGGAGAGCCCGCCAGAGGAAATACGGCGTGAGACCGGATGAACCCATACCGGAAAACATTCAGGAGAAGCAGTCGTGAACTTCTGTCCCCTTTGCGGCGAGAGACTCCGGGAAAAGGAGATAGACGGCAGGCAGCGCCTGGCATGTTCGTCCCCGACATGCACCTTCATACACTGGGACAACCCGACGCCCGTTGTTGCCGCAATTGTGGAACTCGACGGAAAGGTCATCATGGTCAGGAACAAGGGTTGGCCTGAAAAGATGTTCGGCATTGTATCCGGCTTTCTGGAAAAGGGAGAAACCCCGGATGAGGCGGTCCTCAGAGAGGTGGAGGAGGAACTGGGGCTTATGGGAAAGATCCAGAGTTTTATCGGCTATTATTCATTTGTCCAGATGAACCAGCTACTCCTTGTATTTCACATCTTTGCACACGGGGAGATCACCATAGGAGATGAACTCGAAGAGATCCGGCAGGTTGAGCCTGAAAGGATAAGACCGTGGCCGTTCGGGACAGGTCCTGCGGTAAAGGAATGGCTTGAAGCAAGAGCAGAGTCAAGGTAGGATTGACAGTCTCGCAAAAAGTCAGTTTGTAAGAATTGGTAACCAATAATATCATATAGTTACAAGTATCAAAAGTGCCTATTCCGGACTTTTTGCGAGATCATCAGGATTGCATCTCACAATTTTCCGCTTGAGCATTACTGCTCAAATGTGAGATCTTAGCCCGGATTACATGAATATCACTTTTAGGAGGATTGCTTTGAGAAAAATACCATTCATTCTGTCACTGCTTCTCATGGGTTTTGCCAACAACTCGTTTGCCGAGGCCGCAAACCCCAGGGTACGGATCGAAACCGGCAAAGGCACCATCATAATCGAGCTGGACGGCCAGAAGGCACCGAAGACCGTAGAGAATTTCCTTAATTATGCACGTTCCGGGTTCTATGAAGGAACTATCTTTCACCGGGTTATCAAAGGATTCATGATCCAGGGCGGGGGGCTCACCGAGGACATGCGCCAGAAGAAGACAAACGCCCCGGTACTTAACGAGGCGGACAACGGCCTGAAAAATCTCCGCGGCACCATAGCCATGGCACGGACACAGGATCCTAATTCAGCAACGGCACAGTTCTTTATCAATACCGCTGACAATGCATTCCTGGATCATAAGGGAAAATCATTACAGGGATGGGGATACTGCGTATTCGGCAAGGTAGTCGAAGGCCTCGATGTGGTGGATGCAATCGAGAATCTGCAGACCACATCGAGGGCAGGTCACCAGGATGTGCCCGTAACACCGGTATTCATCACAGATGCAAAGGTTGAAGAACCATCCGGAGAAAAGTGACCTTAAGGACGTATTGACCCCACATATTGTATTATTCGTTCAATAGAACTTGTGGGAGCGGCAGGTTGCCCGAAGGGTGAAGGCCATGGATGGCTCGAATCACAATTCGGCAGGACAGCCGAATTGGACGACCGGCAGGTTGCCCGAAGGGTGAAGGCCATGGATGGCCTGAATCACAATTCGGCAGGAATAATACACGTCCATTCCGGAGATGAGAACACAATGATTCACACGCGTAAAACAGGGATCGTGTCCTGGGCCCTGTACGACTGGGCAAACTCGGCCTTTGCCACAACTATCATGGCAGGGTTTTTCCCCATCTTTTTCAAACAGTTCTGGAGCTGCGGGGTCGACCCGACATTAAGCACGGCAAGGCTCGGCATGGCAAACTCTTTAGCCGGGATCGTCATCGCCCTGTCCGCACCAATCCTGGGAGCCATAGCTGACAGGGGTTCTGCAAAAAAGCGGTTCCTGGTCTTTTTTGCCTGCATGGGGATTGTAATGACCTGTTCCCTCTTCATGGTCTCGCAGGGAAACTGGGTGCTTGCAGTTGCGCTCTATGTCTTTGCAGTGATCGGGTTCTCCGGCGGGAATGTTTTCTACGATGCACTGCTTCCTGCCGTATCTCCGAGAGAGAAGATGGATGTGGTCTCGGCACTGGGTTTCTCCCTTGGATATCTGGGCGGAGGAGTACTGTTCGCAGTAAATGTATGGATGACGCTCAGACCTCATATCTTCGGATTTACAGATGCATCGGCTGCCGTGCGGTTCTCTTTTCTCACCGTGGGACTGTGGTGGGGGATCTTCTCGATTCCCCTGCTTGTCTTCGTCAAAGAGCTCAAGGGGAAGACCCTGCCGGCCAATGCGGCAATTGCTCGGGGATTTGCGCAAATCATACAGACTTTCAGACAGGCACGGCATCAAAAGACCATACTGCTGTTTCTTCTTGCCTACTGGCTCTATATTGACGGCGTAGATACGATCATCCGCATGGCTGTCGATTATGGATTGTCTCTGGGGTTTCAGTCCACTGATCTGATCCTGGCTCTTCTTATAACACAGTTCGTGGGGTTTCCCTGTGCCATTGCCTTCGGCTTTATCGGTGAGAAGATAGGTGCCAGGCGCGCCATATTCATCGCTATCGGGGTATATATATTCATATCCATATGGGGGGCTTTTGTCAGGGACAAGCAGGAATTCTATGTTCTTGCAATCATGATAGGATTTGTTCAGGGAGGGATTCAGGCACTGTCCAGGTCCTTCTATGCAGGGATCATACCGCGGGATAAGGCAGCCGAGTACTTCGGGTTCTACAACATGATGGGAAAACTCGCGGTTATCATAGGCCCTGTCCTTATCGGTACAGTAGGTCTTTTGATACGGTCGCTCGGGTTCAGCAGCTCGGTGGCATCGAGGATCGGCATCAGCTCGATCTCATTGCTCTTTATCGCCGGCGGTGTGCTCCTGTTCTTCGTCCATGAGGAAAAACCCCGGCAGAACTCATTGTCCTTTTCCGATAACAAGAGAGGCTATCAGGCATGAATGGGATAAAGGTCTTACTGATCGATGCCATGAATCTTATCCGCAGAGTACATGCAGCCCATCCCGAAGGAGAAGACCCGCAAGGCATGGAAGGGCCCATTGTATCATGCGTGCATTCTCTTGAGCGCTCTTTGCATGAATGCCTGCCGAGCCATGCAATATGCGTCTTTGAAGGCCGGGGCAAGAGCTGGAGAAACGATCTCTTTGCCGGCTACAAGTCAGGCAGACAACCCATGCCGGACATACTCAGGGAAAACCTCGTGAGGTTCAAAGAGGCATTTGAGATCTCGGGGGTGAAATCAATTGAGAAAGACGGCATAGAGGCAGATGATATCATTGCAACGCTTGCCCGGAAGATCGCATCTCAAAACGGTCATGTCATCATTCTCTCTACGGACAAGATCTTCCTACAGCTTCTATCTGACCATATCAGGGTGCGTGATCACTTCAAGAGGGCCTTTCTCGACGAGAGCCACGTACGTGAGAGATTCGGCATACGGCCCGGCCAGCTCGTAGACCTTCTGTCTTTGGCAGGAGACAGCACCAATACCATCCCGGGTGTGCCGGGCATAGGTCAAAAGACAGCGGCCGGTCTGCTGAAAAAGTTCTCCACCCTGGAATCTGTTCTTGATAACCGTGAATCCATCACTGGAAAGACAGGGAATCTCATTGCCGAGCATGCACCGGAGGCACTACTCGCCAAAAGGCTTATACGACTCAGGGAAGATATCGAGATGGGTTTGAACCTTCGATTATTCAGGTATCAGCATGGATAGCAGACCGCCATATGGGTTTCCCGGAGGAAAGAAAAAGGCGGTCACACTCAGCTATGATGACGGCACAATTCACGACCGGCGTCTTGTCTCAATCCTGAACAGGTTTAGGGTAAGGGCCACCTTTCATCTCAATTCCGGAAAACTTGGAAACCCGGGATATATTGCCCCCGATGAAGTCGGATCATTATACATTGGACATGAGATCGCTTCCCACACGGCAAACCACCCCAATCTCTGCGAGTTCGACGAGACTATGATTGCCAGCGAAATGAGACAGGACATTCATAGCCTGACAGAGCTCGCCGGGTACCGTGTAAGGGGGTTTTCCTACCCTTACGGGGCTTATAACGACTATGTCGCCACTATCCTCAGATCAACCGGCATCGCCTACGCGCGCACGGTACAGTCCACCAGCGCTTTTACCCTGCCCGAAGACTTCATGATGTGGCACCCGACCTGTCACCATGAAGAAAGCCTCATGGACAAGGCAAAGGCTTTCATGAACATGGATGTACAGCCTGAAACCTGCGCGGTCTTCTCTATATGGGGACACAGCTATGAATTCAATGACCGGGGCAACTGGGACATCATAAGAGACTTCTGCTCGGAGATAACACAGGACAGCTCCATCTGGTTTGCAACTAATATCGAGATCCATGATCACGTAATCGTTCATGGAATGGCCGGATAGTCATGTACCGTGATTCAGCTACGACCTAGTCTGATCCTGAAACCACCAGTTTTCCGTGCTTTATGCCCTTTATCGCTATGAGCCTGCTGGAGAGCTCCTGAATCCTGGATGCCCTTCCCTTGAGAACAATGGTCTCGAGACAGTTATCATGGTCCAGATGTGCATGCTGGCTGGATATAATCAGCGAGGTATAATCGTGCTGAATTTCCAGGAGATGGGTTACAACATTACGCTTGTGGTGATCATAGATGAGCACAATGACACCGGCGACCTCTCTGTCGGCATGTCGCGAGTCTTCCACCAGCGCATCCCTTATAAGATAACGTATTGCCTGGCTTCGGTTTGGAAATGCATGCTTTTCCACCAGCCTGTCCAGCTTTTTCAGTAGATCCTCTTCGAGAGATACCCCGAATCTTCTCACCTTCATCGTGTCACTTCCCCCGGGCAAGATAGCACAGAAGTCAAACCCCGGGCAAGGAGGTTAATAAATCCAGTCGCCGGGCACAAGCCAGAATACAGGAACAATCTCTTTCTTACCGGCAACCTTTCTGTAGTAATGGGTGCAGGAACAATGAACTACCTCGCCGTAAGCTTCCGAGATATCAATGAATCTTTTTATTACTTCCCCCTCACCTTTGTCCTCTCCCCTCAGGGGCGAGGATACTATTGTGCCCGCTGCAAGCTTACAAGGT
Organism: Deltaproteobacteria bacterium; assembly: GCA_011372875.1. Taxonomy (GTDB): domain Bacteria; phylum Desulfobacterota; class Desulfomonilia; order UBA1062; family UBA1062; genus DSAD01. The sequence goes on along the minus strand of DSAD01000242.1, from coordinate 6,576 downwards.
ATCATCTGAATCAATCAGAGAGTCTCAGCTGAAGCCACTCTCTCATCGTTGTGTTTACTGCATCTTCGTTTTCGAAGTCCACAATGCGCAATTCGATTTAATTTCTTCTCTGCTCGACATCTCTTTTCTTTGTCTTTTCCCAACGCCTAGGACCGAATGCCCAACATCTGCATTTACAAGATCGTCCTCTTTCCGTTATAGCGCGTAGTGTCGTAATATTTGTCTATGTCAACAAGCCTGAGGTTGTTGATAACCTCTTTGAGCGGCACCGAGGTGATCTCTCCGTGGGAATAACTGACCATTCTTCCAAAATCATCATTGAGGATCATGTCCACGGCTGCTATGCCGAACCATCTTGCCATGAGACGGTCCCTGGCCGATGGAGACCCGCCCCTCTGAAGATGGCTCAAAACTACGAACCTGGAATCAAAACCAGTCTTTTCATGGATCTTGTCGGAAATGAAAGAGGCTATCCCTCCAAGGGAACGATGTCCGAAATCGTCAACCTTCTCGTCCTTGTAGAATTCCTTCTTGCCTCCTAATTTTGCGCCCTCGGACACAACAACGATGCTGTACTGGATCTCCCTTCCCTTCCGTTCCATCAGAAGATCGCATATACGGTCGATATCAAAGGGATGTTCAGGAATAAGGATAATGTAGGCACCGCTGCATTCACCGCCCTCAAGCGCAAGCCAGCCCGCATGACGGCCCATTGTCTCCACGACGAATATCCTGTTGTGTGAACCTGCTGTCGTTCTAAGCCTGTCGATCTCTTCCATGATGATGTTCACCGCGGAATCGAATCCGAGCGAATATTCAGTGCCCACCAGATCGCCGTCTATGGTTTTAGGGATACCTATGGTCTTTATGCCTCTCTTGTATAACTTGTATGCCACACCCAGGGTATCTTCTCCCCCTATGGCTACGACAATCTCTACACCTAGTTTCCTGATATTCTCAATGAGTTTGTCCGAACGGTCATTCTTGGGATTAAACGGATTTGTTCTGGAAGTACCCAGGTTTGTCCCCCCGTAACGGTCCCAAGTTCTGACCTTTTCCTCATCTAGAGGACATAGATATTCCTCACAGCTTTTCGGGTCATCAGGGTCCACCTCCACCAGACCTTTCCATCCTTCCATTATACCGAGAATCTCGAACTGTACGGAACGTTCCTTTACAAGAATGGGATCAAGCGCTGTTTTTGTAACCCACTTTATTGCCCCGTTAAGACCTGGACAGTCACCCCCGCCTGTGAGAACAGCTATCTTTATCGTCATGCATTTCCTCCCTTTTATCATCTCAACTCTCTCAACCAATATGATGTATTTTTTTCATTATAATCAAATTGATAATCTCGGCAAGTAGATGGTAAATATTAAATCTTCATAAGGGGGTTTATATGAAGGTGGTCTTTCATGATGATTTTTATCAGGTATACACCATGGATCCAGCCGCCGAGGAGGGAAGGATCGAGGCGGTAGTTGAGGTGATCGGTCCTCATGTGACATTGATTCCAGCCCAGGATGCTTCTGATGCTGACATAGAGGCAGTACACACTCCACGCCATATAGACTATGTAAAAGCTCATGGCCTACATCCCATAGCCTCACTGGCAGCAGGCGGGGCAATCCTGGCAGCAACCATAGGCCTTACCGAGCCGTGTTTCGCACTTATCCGCCCCCCCGGCCATCATGCCTCTTCAAATTCTTCATGGGGGTTCTGCTATTACAACAATATGGCTGTTGCCCTGGAGCACCTGAGGCTTTCAGGCATGATCCAAACCGCCTATGTGCTCGATATCGACCTTCACTACGGCGACGGGACCGTAAACATCCTGGGGAAGAAGGATTATGTAAAGATCCACAACCTGGGCACCGAAGACCGCAACGCATACATGAAGGAGGTCGAAGACGAGATGGAACATTGCATTGCCGACATCATCGGCATCTCCGCAGGCTTCGACAATCATCAGCAGGACTGGGGGGGTGTACTCGCAACCGAGGATTATCATGAGATAGGAAGACTCGTCAGGGTGGCTGCAGAAAGAAACGACGGGGGCTGCTTTGCCGTTCTCGAAGGAGGATATAACCACAAGGTGCTTGGACACAATGTGCTGGCACTGATACAAGGCATGTCAATGGAATAGACACATTAGGGCCTGTTACAATCAAAGAGCAAGGCAGCGCTGTCACGTACGTACCCTCGAGATATCCGGGCATTAAAGCATAACGCGGTTCTCTATCATTCACAATTACAGGGGTTCTTTCATTCGATAAAACTCTCGCGGCTTTTAATATTTTTATTGACTCGGAATGTGTTTTCGTCTTTGTTCGTTATATTGACTTGGTGTGTATTGTATTTCTGAACATATCATAGAATCAGCAAAAAAGGAGAATCAGCGATGAAACTACAGGATATTAGAAAGATGGCAAAGAATATGGGTATCAATTCAGGCTCGAAAACCACAAAGCAGGATCTCATAAGATCTATCCAGGAAAAAGAGGGTAATTTCACCTGCTACAAGACAAGAAGCGAATGCCATGAGATGGATTGTCTGTGGAGAGATGACTGTCTTCCCAAGAAATAATCTTGCAGCATACAGCCTCTTTGGCATCTTGTCATGCTGTCAACGGTCAGAAACAGCGAATTTAAGGAACAGACCATGATCAAGGTGAGCAGTGTACATGAGATGAGGGCTATGGACAGCGCCGCCATTTCCACCTATGGGATCGAAGACCGCCTGCTCATGGAAAATGCCGGGATTGGCGCATATGTAGTCCTGCTGGATGAATTAGGCATAAGAGACAAGACCTTTCTGGTTATATGCGGCCTCGGCAACAACGGGGGAGACGGCTTTGTCGTAGCGCGCAAGATCCTTTCATCAGGAGGCAAGGTAAAGGTATGCATCCTGGGGGAGACGGTCAAATATACCGGCCCGGCAAGGATGAACCTGGACATACTGACCAGCATACCGGTCGAGATCACTCAGGTCAAGTCTGCACACGACATCGAAAAAGACCTGGCAGGCTGTGATGCCGTAATAGATGCAATCTTCGGAACAGGCCTTTCCAGAGAGGTTACCGGGCTCCATGCAGACATCATCGACAGCATCAATGCAAGCGCAAAGACGGTCATGAGCCTTGATATCCCATCCGGGGTCAACGGTGATACCGGGCTCGTGATGGGGACCGCAGTGGCCGCTGATTACACGGTGAGTTTCGGTCTTCCCAAAAGGGGCAATATGCTCATGCCCGGCTATGATCTCTGCGGGAAGCTCTTTGTTACACACATCTCCTTTCCTCCTGCGCTGTATACATCGCAGGATTTGAGCGTTGAGATCAACATCACACCCAAGATCCCTGAACGAAAACAGCATGGGCACAAGGGAGACTTCGGCCAGGCACTGTTCATTGCCGGGGCAAAGGGATACTACGGTGCACCTTATTTCGCGGCTTTGTCTTTTCTCAAAGCCGGAGGAGGATATTCGCGTCTAGCCTCACCAGAAGAAATAACACCTACTATTGCAGGCAAAGGCAGCGAGATTGTCTTCATACCACAGAAACAGACCCCTGCGGGGAGCATTTCGTATGATAACATGGAGTCACTGCTGGAAATCAGCAATAAGATGGATATGGTCATTATCGGACCTGGGCTGTCCCTGAACGAGGAGACCTCGGAACTTACCCGGGAACTTGCGGCACGGATTCATAAACCTCTGCTCCTCGATGGTGACGGAATAACGGCTGTAAGCAAGAATCTCGATATATTAAGAAAACGCTCTTCACCGACAATACTGACCCCTCATCTCGGCGAGATGTCCAGGCTTACAGGAATATCAGTCCAGGAGATAGACAAAAACAAGATCGAGATCCTTCAATTCAGCGCCAAAGATCTCAATACCTGTATAGTATTGAAAGGGGCGCATACGCTCATCGGTTACCCTGACGGAAAAGTCTTCATCAATATAAGCGGCAATTCCGGAATGGCAACAGCAGGATCCGGCGATGTGCTCACAGGGACAATTGCCGCCATGGCAGGCCTTGGCCTCGATATCTTCGATGCCGCCCGAAAAGGCGTATTCATACACGGCGCTGCCGGCGATTACGCATCTGCGGATAAAGGCGAAGACGGTATTACCGCACAGGACATTATCGAGAGCCTTCCCAGAACAGTACTGATGGACAGAAAAGGTCTCCTTGAAGACCTTTACCAGGGTGTAATCTTCATATAAATTTCACTCAAGTAATCCCCACCCCTGCCGATACTATAATTAACGTCAAAAAAAACTCTCTTCATAACTGCCAGGCAGCAATGTGCTTCTTGGCTTTTTTTTTGCCCTGACCATCTGACCTCTTATACATTCACCCGATGTATTACAATACTACACCATATGTACTGTCTGACTGTTTCCATTTTTATATCAATCTGTTAGGGTTGTCTTTATATTATTTATTTCTTGACATCCAAGGTTTCTTCCGTTATTCAGGATAGACCTTTTAGCCTACAACTATATAATAAATGCCAAGTCGCTAAGGCGTCTTGGCATTTTTATTTCCCTGTCCATCAATGCACATTCCTGAATACACTTCACCTATCATAAACCCAGAAAACCCAGTCCTTCAAAAAATAAGAATATGGCAAAGACAACAAGCACGGCGCCGAGCGCCTGCATGGTATATTTATAAGCCTTCCCCGAAATCAGCGATCGGGATCGATCGATCACAAGACAAAGCACGATCTTCGACCCTACGAGAAAGACATAGAAACCACAGACAAATGCACAAGGGGCAAGAACATTGACTGCAAAGGCTTTGACAATAATAGGAGAACCCACGGAAAACCAGAACAGATAAGGATGAGGGTTGAGAAAATTTGCGATAATCCCCTTTTGCAAAGACCTGTTGCCTCCATCCTCATGAGATATGGACATCTCTTTCGTATGAAGACCTTCATATCCCAGGTATGCCACAAACACCGCTCCGCACAGAGATATTACACCGAGCGCGGCATCGAACCGGGAGAGTCTCGATATGACTAACAGGGAAACAAACACAATGGGCAGGTCCGTAATCAAAGGGGCAAGAGACACACGTATGCCTGATCTGAGACCTCCCCGGATCGACTCTGCTATAACCAGGGTCAGCAAAGGACCCGGCGAAAGCCCGGCAGAAATACCGAAAATACTTCCCGATACAAGGTATGTGAGCATGCGTATCCCTATTTAGAGATCTTCCTTCAATAAACAAGATTCATGAAGCACACAAATCAGTTATCATAAATTCTTTATCAATGAACAGTTGATTTATACACGCACAGAGCCTTTCGAATATCGAAAGACGGCAGATGCATAAAATATAGGCTTTCTAAAAAGATCATACTGCGATAACATAAAGGCGCATGCTTAAAAACTGGTTCGCAAAAAAGAGGTAAAACATGTTCACAAAAATACTCTATCCAACCGATTTTTCCGATGTAGCTCAAAAGGCTTTGAAATATATAGACCATCTCAAATATGCAGGCGCCAAAGAGGTTATTATCCTGCATGTCATTGATATACGAAGCCTTGAACTTCTTGTTTGGGATCCGGAAAACTTTAAGACCATTGAAAACGACCTGCGGGAAAGCGCACTGAAAAAGGCTGTATTTGCAAGAAAACACCTTGAGACAAACGGCTTTTCAGTCAAGGTGCGCATCGAGACAGGCATCCCTGCCAGCAAGATTCTGCGGGTTGAAAAAGAAGAGGATGTCTCAGTGATCGTTCTCGGTTCGCACGGAAGGAGCAACCTGAAAGAGATGTTCCTGGGTTCTGTCTCAGAGCGCGTGATCAGGAATGCGAAAGCCCCTATTGTAGTGATAAAACGCTAGAATTGAGTATGAAGAATGCCGCCGGCTCAACTCCATGACGATAAACCGATGTTACGGATCCTGTTTATCCTCAAGACAGCAAGCCACGACGGCTGTGCATGACGACAAACCCTCCTACAGGGACACTGACCTCTCTTGATATTACCTGACACTTTACCATGAACAGAAAGAATATATCTCGGTCAGTATGATTTAGGGTCTCGAAATTTCCCTGTCCTTTTGAAATAACAATGTCTGCAGAGGAAAAAAGGGTTTTGAACTCATCGGAGCACTCACGAATCAATGTCCCAGGAGCAGTGCACCCACTTGATATCACCCTGCAGACATCGCAAAGCCCGGCCTGCTCTGCATCATCAAGGGTTGCATCGTTGATGATCGGCGCATGACGAACCGCACATACTACACGCCCGGCACCGATCTGCTCGACAAACAGCCTGTCAAAGACTATCTCGCCGGCATTATCGGCAAGATAAAGCACGAGTGAAGCATGGCAGAGCCTGTCTTTGAGTTCGCGAATATGGTCAATGGCAAACTGGGCTTCCAGGGCTTTCTCAATGGTTGCCCTGATCTGAATACTGTCATTTGTATGGACACCGAAGTCTATGATATTGCCTGCAACAGCAATACGAAGCGCAGTCTCAAACGGATCATCCGAAGAGCCCACGAGACATCTTGCTTCCTGATAAAGGTTCAGCGCCTTTTCATTATAAT